>JAFGBB010000023.1 GCA_016933365.1 Candidatus Wolfebacteria bacterium
ATAGAAAAAATAAAAGCCAAAGAAGGCGATAATTTTATTTTTGAAAAAGTTCTTTTAATGGCAGACGGCGAAGATATAAAAATAGGAACTCCTTATATAGAAGGAGCTAAAGTTGAGGTTAATCTTTTAAAACAAGGAAGGGATAAAAAGAAAATTATTTTTCGTTATCATTCAAAAACAAGATACAGAAAGAAAAAAGGACACAGACAGTCTTTTTCCGAAGTAAAAGTTTCAAATATCACAAATTAAATTCTTCTTTCCAGAGCTTGTTCAAGAGTTTTTTCATCGGCGAATTCAATCTCTCCGCCAGTAGGTATTCCGCGACCTAAACGGGTAATTTTTTGAGCAAAAAGAGAAAGCTCTTTAGTAATTATTGAAGCATTAAGGTCTCCGTAAGTAGTGGGATTTGTGGCAATAATAATTTCTTTTATTTGTCCTGAAAATTCTTTTTTTATTCTATCTTTAAAATGATTCAATCTCAGTTTTTGAACAGGTTCTAAATTGCCGGTTTTAGACAATTCCCCTAAAATTAAATATTGTCCGTTAAATTTTTTAGTTCTTTCTAAGGATATTAAATCAGTTTCTTTTTCCACTATTATAATAATATCTTTTTCTCTTTTTGGGTCATTGCAAATATTACAAAGATTATTTTTGTTTTGATGGACAAAAAAGCATTGTTGACAGATTTTTAAACGTTTTAAATTAGAAATAGCCATAGCTGTTTCTTCTATTTTATTGCGACCGCCATCTATTAATTTAAAAGCTAATCGGGTGGCTTGGCGAATACCAATACCCGGTAAAACTGAAAATATTTCAATAAATTTTTTAATTGGTTCAGGAAGCATTTGTGTAATTAGCGTTTATTATATATTATTATAGATTATTAGTATAATGAATATTCGTAATTTTGTCATTATTTCTCATATTGATCACGGTAAAAGCACTTTAGCCGATAGGTTTTTAGAATTGACCGGAGCGGTTGAAGCGCGACAGATGAAGCCTCAATATCTTGACCAGCTTGATTTAGAGCGAGAAAGAGGAATTACCATAAAAATGGCTCCTGTCAGAATGAATTATTCTTTAGATAATAATTCATATGTATTAAATTTAATTGATACTCCAGGGCATTCAGATTTCGCTTACGAAGTTTCTCGAGCATTAGTTGCGGTTGAAGGCGCGATTTTATTAGTTGACGCCAGTCAAGGTATTCAAGCCCAAACTTTGGCAAATTTTGAAAAGGCAAAAGAAGCCGGTCTTGTTATTATTGGCGCGGTTAATAAAATAGATGTTGCTTCTCCCGAACAAATTGAAAATTCAATCAATGAATTAACTCGTCTTTTGGCTTGTGAAACAAAAGATATTTTTAAAATTTCCGGAAAAACAGGAGAAGGAGTAAAAGAAATTTTAAAAGAAATTGTTTATAAAGTGCCACCTCCTAAAAAATCTGAAGAATCAACATCAAAAGCTCTTATATTTGACTCTCTTTACGATGAACATAAGGGCACAATAGCTTTTGTTAGGGTTTTTTCAGGTAATTATTCTTCTGGAGAAAAAACAAAACTTGTTGTTGCCAATGAAGAATTTAAAATTAAAGAAATTGGTTTTTTTTCTCCCGAATTGAAAGTTTGTCAAAATCTTTCCGAGGGAAATATCGGTTATATTGCTACGGGAATTAAAGACCCTGATAAATTAAAAATTGGCGATACCATAGGAAATGCTGTTTTGAGCGGTTATCACGAACCTAAACCCGTGGTTTTTGTTTCTCTTTACCCTGATGATTCTTCAGAATACGATAATTTAAAAATAGCTCTTCAAAAATTAAAACTTAATGATTCTAGTCTTGTGTTTTTTCCCGACACGAATGAAGTTTTAGGCAGGGGATTTAAATGCGGTTTTTTGGGAAAACTTCATTTTGAAATTACGGCTGAACGATTAGAACAAGAATTTAAAATAAATACGATTTCAACCTTTCCTTCGGTTGCTTATAAAATTAAAGTTGGAAATGAATATAAAATAATTGAAAACCCGGATGCTTTATCCGCCTATTCAGGCGGAGTTAATAATTATTCTGAAATTTTAGAACCGATGATTAAAATTGAAATTATTGTTCCATTAAAATATTTTAATAATGTTTTACGATTAAAAGAAACTTTTAGAATGGAAAATATGAAAACAAACGATATGGACGATAAAATTTTAATTTCCGCGGATATGCCTCTTTTTGGTTTAATTTCCGATTTTGACGATCGTTTGAAATCGGTTTCAGAAGGAATGGCTTCTTTTAGTTATGAATTGGGAGATTATAAAAAAGCAAATTTGGAAAAAGTGGAAATTTTAATAAATAATTCAGTTGTTCCAGGATTAACGCAATTTATCTATAAAGACCTTTTAGAAACAAAACCTCGCCGTTTACTTAAAAAATTAAAAGACCTTCTTCCTAAACAACAATTTAGTCAAGCGCTTCAAGCACGAGCTGATGGTAAAATTATTAGCAGAGAAACCATTTCGGCAATGAAAAAAGACGTTACCGGATATTTATACGGAGGCGATAGAACCAGAAAAATGAAGCTTTGGAAAAAGCAAAAAAGAGGAAAACAAAAACTTCTTCAAATGTCAGGAACCGTTAAAATACCTGTTAAAATATTTAAAGATTTGTTAAAATAATTTATAAATGAAGATAATAACGATAATTATTTTATTCTTAGTCTTAGTTGGATTATCAATAGAGATTTATTTTATTTTTAGAGATAACAATCAATTAAGCGCGGAATTAAATAACTTAAATCTTCGTTTAGAAGCTTTAATGGATGAAAATAAAAAACTTCAATCGGATATTGAATATTTTTCTTATCCGGAAAATTTAGAAAAAGAATTGCGACTTAAATTCAATTATAAAAAACCGGGCGAAGAAATGATAATTGTAGTGCCATAATTTATCTAAAATTATAAGTGTTTTATCGCGATTTAATTTATTAAAAAAGAATTGAATATTTATAAAAATTATTTATGAAAAAAAAGTGGATAATTTTATTTTTATTGTTAATTATTATTTTAATAGGATATTTAATAATAATCGGTTTTTATCCGATTGCTTTTGTTAATAGAAGCCCGATTACTTTAAAAAAATTTCAAAAAGTTTCCGAAGCAACGGTTTTTTATTATCAAAAAGCTTCTGATATTTATAATTCCGGAAATAATGAAATTATTAACTCTGCGGAATTTAAAAAAGAGATTGAAAGAGCAATGCTTGATAAATTAATTGAAAATATTTTAATTAACAAAGAATTAAATAATCAATTAAAAAGCGGGGAAATTAAAAAAATAGTTAATGAAAAAATAAAAGAAGTTCTTTTGGAAAAAGATATTAAAAAACAAGTTGAAACTCTTTATAATTTATCGCTTAACGAATTTGAAAATGAACTTTTAGAACCGCAAGCAAAACAAGAAATCTTAGAAGGAAGATTTCTTTTAAATAATATAAATTTTGAAGATTGGTTAAAACAGACAAAAAACGATAGCAAGGTAATAATTTTATTAAATGATTTTGAATGGAAAAACGGACAGGTGGAGATAAAGAAATAAGATTAAAATTAAACGTGAATATAATAATGGCAATGGTATTTGACGGTAGGCAAATTTTCAAAGAAAGATATATTAAAATATGCGGGATTAGTACAGCTCCGATTTATTAAAAATTTTCAATTTTTATAATAAATCGCGAGTCCTCGATATGGTTATAAA
>JAFGBB010000024.1 GCA_016933365.1 Candidatus Wolfebacteria bacterium
AAAGGCGGCAAACCAGTCGATTGCCGACCAAAGATATTATTGTTTTACAGACCTAAGGTGGTCAATATCTATCTGAACCTGGACATACCCCTTTAGCTTGTCAATTTATTTTTAAATTGATATGATAAAACTGAAAATAAAATAAGAGCAGGTCCCCATATAAGTTAAAAGTGGGGATTTTTGCTATTTTTTAAGATTATTATGTTTAAATTAAATTCAAATTTTAAGCCGTCAGGCGATCAACCTGAGGCGATTAAAAAATTAATTAAAGGAATAGAAAAAGGGGATAAATTTCAAACTCTTTTGGGAGTAACCGGTTCGGGAAAAACTTTTACTATGGCTAATATTATTTCTTATTTTAATAAGCCTGTTTTAGTAATGGCTCCGAATAAAACTTTAGCCGCTCAACTTTATCGTGAGTATAAAAACTTTTTTCCTGAAAATTCAGTTAATTATTTTGTTTCTTATTATGACTATTATCAGCCTGAGGCTTATATGCCGATTACTGATACTTATATAGGGAAAGAATCTATGATAAATGAGGAAATTGATAAATTGCGTCATAAGGCGACATCAGCTCTTCTTTCGCGCAAAGATGTTATTGTGGTTGCTTCGGTTTCTTGTATTTATAATCTTGGTTTACCTTCAAAATATTTAAAAGCCGCTCTTCATATTGAAATTAATAAACCCATTACCAGAGGCGATTTAATAAGGCAACTGGTAAAAATGCATTTTAAGCGAACTCAAGGCGTTTTAAAAAGAGGATTTTTTCGGGTACGCGGAGATGTTTTTGAAATCGCGCCCGCTTCCGGAGATTTAATTTTTAAGATTGAAATTAAAAATCAAAAAATCAGTTCTATTTTTGCGCTTGAAGAATTAACATTAAAAATAAATAAAAAACTTGAAGATTTGGCTATTTTTCCCGTAAAGCATTTTGTTTCCACGGAACCCGTAAGAGAAAAAGCGATTATAGAAATTAAAAAAGAATTAAAAGAACGGTTGGATTTTTTTAATAAAAATAAATTATTTCTTGAAGCCGAACGTTTGGAAAGGAGAACTTGTTATGATATTGAAATGATTAAAAGTATTGGTTATTGTCATGGAGTTGAAAATTATTCGCGACATTTATCGGGTAAATTGGCGGGCGATCCTCCGGATACTTTATTGTCTTATTTTGGCAGACCGGAAGATTTTTTGCTTATTATTGATGAATCTCATATTTCTATTCCGCAGATTAACGGAATGTATGAAGGCGACAGAAAAAGAAAAAATATTTTAGTGGAATATGGATTTCGTTTGCCAAGCGCTTTGGATAATAGACCTTTAAAGTTTAAAGAATTTGAAAAAAGAATTGGGCAAACAATTTTTACTTCAGCTACGCCCGGATTATGGGAATTTGAAAAATCATCGCAAGTAGTTGAACAAATTATTAGACCTACGGGTTTAATTGACCCGCCTGTTGAGATTAGACCTGTTTTTGATAAAAAGAAAAATACCAGTCAAATTGACGATATAATGTCTGAAACTAAAAACATTGTTGCCGGTGGCGGACGAGTGATTATAAATACGTTAACAAAAAAAATGGCTGAGGATTTAAGCGATTTTCTTGTTAAAAAAGGATTTAAAAATAGATGGATGCATTCAGAAACCAAAACACTGGAAAGAACGCGAATTTTAACCGGTTTTCGGCAAGGAGAATTTGACGTGTTGGTGGGAGTTAATTTACTTCGCGAGGGATTGGATTTGCCGGAAGTTACTTTGGTGGCTATACTTGACGCTGACCGTGAAGGATTTTTACGAAGCGAAACTTCGCTTGTTCAGATAATGGGTCGGTGCGCCAGAAATGTTGATGGCAAAGTTATTGTATATGCGGATAAAATTACCGGTTCCATAAAAAAAGCCGTTAAAGAAATGGAACGTCGTAGAAAAATTCAATCTGAATATAATAAAAAACATAAAATTATTCCGCAAACAATAAAGAAAAAAGTGGAGCAGTTGATTGATTTAGACTGATTGATTGGAATTTCTTGATGGTAGAATTTCAGCGGGCTTTGTTAAAACATATAAGTCGAAATTTTCTACGGGGTAAAAATAAAAATAAACCCGGTAGTGAGTGGCGATGATAGTAATTGATTTTATGTTTAAACTTGCCGGTTATAAAAATAAAATAAACTAAAATTATAAAATAAGAGTTGGGATTCGGTTTTAAAATCGCAATCGTCGCTCTACTACCGGGATGGAAGATAAAATAATAATAAAAGGAGTTAAGGTTCACAACCTTAAAAATATTTCTTTGGAAATTCCTAAAAACAAAATGATTGTTTTTACCGGAGTTTCCGGAAGCGGCAAATCGTCGTTGGCTTTTGATACTATTTTTGCCGAAGGACAAAGAAGATATATTGAATCTTTATCTCCTTACGCGCGCCAATTTTTAGGACAAATGGATAGGCCGGATGTTGATGAAATTATTGGACTTTCTCCGGCAATCGCCATTGACCAAAGAGCTTTATCTCATAATCCGCGTTCTACCGTGGGCACATTAACCGAAATATACGATTATTTAAGAGTTTTATATTCTAGGTTGGGTGAAGTTTATTGTCCGAATGACGGCGTTAAAATTGAAAAACTTTCTTTGGAAGAAATGGTTGATATTATAACCGAGAAAGCTAAAGAAATTAAAGAAAAAAATGTTTCTATTCTTTCGCCCGTGGTTCGCGGACGGAAAGGGGAATATTATCAACTGCTTTATGATTTTCTCTCTTTGGGATATTCAGAAGTTAGAATAGACGGTAAATATCATTCACTTCATGAAAAATTGGTTTTATCGCGTTATAAATCTCATGATATTGATATTGTTATTGACAGAATTTTAGTTTCCGACCAAAGCCGTTTATTTGAAGCGGTGGAAAACGCCTTGAATCACGGCAAGGGTCTTATTAATGTTGTTTTTAAAGAAAAAGATAAAAATTCCGAAGAATTTATGCTTTCGTCAAAATGGACTTGTCCTAAAGATAATTTTGTTTTTCCCGAAGTTGAACCGCGTTTGTTTTCTTTTAACAGTCCTTACGGAGCTTGTCCGACTTGTCATGGTTTGGGAAAAGTTGATTTATTTTTACAGACGATTTGTTCGGATTGCCAAGGTAAAAGATTAAAACCCGAAGCTTTGTCCGTGAAAATTAACAATAAAAACATTCAAGAATTAAGCGCTTTAACAATTGATAAAACTTATGATTTTTTTAAGGCGTATGAGGAAAAATTAAATAATCGTCAAAAAGCTATCGGTCAAAACGTTTTAAAAGAAATTAAAGACCGTTTAAGTTTTTTATTGGAAGTGGGTTTGAGTTATTTATCTTTGGACAGAGAAGCGGAAACTCTTTCCGGAGGCGAGGCTCAAAGAATAAGGTTGGCGTCGCAAATCGGCACGCGTCTTTCCGGAGCGCTTTATGTTTTAGATGAACCCACTATCGGACTTCACGAAAGAGATACGGTTAAATTGGTGGAGACTTTAAAATCTTTGGTTGAACAAAAAAATACTTTAATCGTGGTTGAACACGATGAAAAAACAATTGAAGCTTCTGATTATTTTGTTGATTTAGGACCAATGGCCGGAAATAACGGTGGAGAAATCGTGGCAATAGGAGAAACAGCGAAACTTTTGAAAGAAGCGAAAAACAATAAACAAGTAAAAAAATCTTTAACGCTTGATTATTTAGTTGGGAAAAAAGAAATTAAAATTCCGGAAAATCGTCGGACAAAAATAAATGAAAAAATAACTATTGTCGGAGCGCGCGCCAATAATCTTAAAAATCTTGAAGTGGATATTCCTTTGCGAAAATTTGTCGTAGTAACCGGCGTTTCCGGAAGCGGTAAATCGTCTTTGATTTATGATGTTCTTTATAAAAATTTAAATAAAATAAAGGCTCGGATAAATGAGCCATTAGATAAAGCCAGTAAAATTTTAGGGGCGGAATACCTTAATAAAGTCGTAATGGTTGACCAGTCGCCAATAGGCAGGTCTCCGCGTTCCAATCCAGCAACCTATACGGGTATTTTTACTCCTATTAGAGAATTTTTCTCTTCTTTGGAAGAATCGCGAGCTCGGGGTTATAGTTCTTCTCGTTTTTCTTTTAATGTTTCCGCTTCTAAAGGAGGAGGAAGATGCGAAGCTTGCGATGGCGCTGGTTTTAATTTAATTGAAATGCATTTTCTTCCGCCTGTTTTGGTTGAATGCGATGTTTGCCACGGTAAAAGATTTAATCGCGAAACTTTGGCGGTTAAGCATAAAAATAAAAATATTTCTCAAGTTTTGGAAATGACAATTGATGAAGCTGTTGAATTTTTTGAAGGTCTTTACACGATTACGGATAAATTAAAAGTATTACAAGAAGTTGGATTGGGTTATCTTCAGCTTGGGCAGTCGGCAACCACTCTTTCCGGAGGCGAAGCTCAAAGAATAAAATTATCTCGTGAGTTAACCCATCCTTTAGGTAAAAGGGTTTTATATCTTTTAGACGAACCAACGGTTGGACTTCATTATTATGACATAGAAATGCTTCTTAAAGTTTTAAATAAACTTGTTGAACGCGGTCATACAGTTATTACTATTGAGCATAATATGCAAATCATAAAATCAGCGGATTACATTATTGACCTTGGTCCTGAAGGCGGCGAAGCCGGTGGAAAAATAATTGCTAAAGGAACTCCGGAAGAAATTGTTCAGAGTAAAAAAAGCCAAACAGGCGTTTATTTAAAAAAGTATTTGTAAAATGTTAAAAAAAATATCGGATAAAATTAAAAAATTTCCTTTAAAATCGGGCGTGTATTTATTTTTAGGAAAAAAAGATAAAGTTTTATACGTGGGCAGAGCTGTTTCTTTAAAAAAAAGAACTCTTGATTATACGAGAAAAAATCTTGATTTACGAATTAAAGAAATGACAAGCCTTGCAAATGATATAAAATTTTATAAAACGGATAATTTATTGGAAGCGGTAATTTTAGAAGCTAATTTAATTAAAAAATATTGGCCTAAATATAATATCAAAGAGAAAGATAATCGTTCTTTTATTTATATAGCGATTTCCAAAAAAGACGATTTTCCCAAGCCGATTATTGTTAGAGGTCAGGAAATTGAAAATTTTAAATTTCAAAAAGACAGTTTTTATATTTTCGGTCCTTATCAAAGTTTAAATATTGTTGTCGGAGCTTTAAGAATAATTAGAAAAATTTTTCCTTATAGTTTGTGCAAGTTTAATCAAGGTAAACCTTGTTTTGATTATCAAATAGGTTTGTGTCCCGGTGTTTGTATTGGCGAAATTGATAAAAAAGATTATAAAAAAAATATTGATAATATAATTTTGCTTTTATCCGGCAAGAAAAAGCGATTAATTGAAAAGCTTAAAAAAGAAAATTCAGAAAAAGCGAAATTTTTAAAACACATTCAAGATGTTTCTTTGATTGTTAGAGAAGAAAGTTCTTCTCGGAATTTTTATCGTATTGAAGGATATGATATTTCTCATTTTGCCGGTCAAGAAATTTATGGTTCAATGGTTGTTTTTATTGATAACCGACCGGATAAAAACGCTTATCGTATTTTTAAAATTAAAGAAGCGCCGAAAAATGACGATTTGCGGGCTTTGGCTGAAATTATTTCTCGACGATTTCATCATCAGGAATGGCGTTTGCCGGATTTGATTTTAATAGACGGCGGCCGTCCCCAAATAAGTTTTATTGATAAAATTTTTAAAAATTTAAAAATTAAAATCCCTTTTGCGGGAATATCTAAATTAGCAGGAGACAAATTGGTTTTTTCGGTCGGAGTCGCCAAAAACTTGAAAGAATTGATATCTTCAAACAAACAAACTCTTTTAAAAGTCAGAGACGAAGCTCATCGTTTCGCCATCAGCGCGGGCAGACGCCGCCGAAGAAAAAATTATGGAGGTTGAACCTCCATAGATTAATTATGGAGGTTCAACCTCCATAATTCCTCCATAATTTTAGTATGTTTAAAACTTTTTTAAAATTTGTTATAATTGAAAAAATTTTTTAGATTAGTTTGTTTTTAGTTTTTAAAAATAAATAACAAAATATAAATTATTATGAATATAGAAAACCCGTCTTTTTTTATAGGAAAAGGAGATAATGATGGTTTTATTTCTTTTGGTTCGGGTCAGCCAGATTTGCCGCCGCCAAAAGAAGTTTATGATATTTTGCCCGATTATCGGAGTTTTAAATATGGTTTAATTCAAGGTCAAGCTAATTTGCGCGAAGCATTGGCAAAACAATATCCTAATGCCAATCCGGACAATTTTGTTATTACAAATGGCGCTTCTGAAGCTATTGATTTGGCTTTGCGCGCGCTTTACCAACCCGGCGCGAAAATATTTTTACCCAAACCTTATTATTATTCTTATCCTCATAATGTTTATTTAGCGCGTATGGAGCCGGTGTATTATGAACTTGAAAATGGCAAAATAAATTTTGAAACTTTTAAAAAAGATATTCAAAATTGTCGGATTGTTTTAATTAATTCTCCAAGCAACCCAACCGGAACAATTCAAGATTTGGATGTTTTAAAAAAAATAGAAAAATTGGCTCAAGACTTGGGTATTTATATTATTTCCGATGAGGTTTATAAAGACCTTATTTATGAACGGGAAAATTACTTGCTTGAAAACGGAAATGTTTTAACTGTGAATTCTTTTTCCAAAACATTCGCGATGTGCGGATTTCGCGTTGGTTATCTTTACGCGCGAGAAAAGGCAATAATTAAAAAAGTGATTGATATGAAAAATCATACTTCTATGAATACGAATATTTTGGGTCAGGAAATGGCTTATGAAGCGACTAAAGTGCCGCGCAGTCGTATTGAAGCTCAAACTAAGATTTGGAAAGAGAGAAGAGATTTGATTTATAACGGTTTAAGAGATTTGGGTTTGGATTTATGGAAGCCGGAAGGAGCGTTTTATGTTTTTCCTAAAATGAAAAATCCGTCCAAAGTTGTCAGCGATTTGTATTGTAAATATAAAATGATTGTTTATAATGGTGTTTGGTTTGGAGATTCGGAAAGAGTGAGATTTTCTTACGCTCTTGACGCGGAAAAAATAACAGAAGGTTTAAAAAGATTAAAGGAGTATTTAAGCAAAGAATATAAAGAAAATTAAATTTATATTTTTGGCTTAATTAATGGTAATTAAATTATTTGTTTTAATTGGATTTTTTAGAATAAAATTAATTTATTTTATAAATGTTTAAATTTTTTAATTTTAATAAAATTATAAAAATTCTGATTCTTTCGGACATTTCTCTTTTAACGGGACTTGGTTTTATTGCTCCGATTTTTGCCATTTTTTTAACTACTAATATTGAAGGCGGAAACGTTCAAGTGGCTGGTTTTGCCGCGTCTATTTTTTGGATAGTGGAGTGCTTGGCAATAATTCCCATAGGTAAATATTTAGACAGAAATCATGGAGAAAAAGACGACCTTTTATTTATTGTTATTGGAAATTTTTTAACAGTTTTAGCTATTTTGGGATATATTTTTGCCGATTTGCCTTGGCATATTTATTTTCTTCAGATTATTTACGCCCTTGGAATGAGTATGAATATTCCGGGCTATACCGCTATTTTTACAAGGCATATTGATAAGGGAAAAGAAGCTTTTTCTTGGAGCGCGAGAGGCGCTTTAGTGGCTGTTGGTAGCGGTGTAGGCGGAGCTTTGGGTGGAATTGTTGCTCATAATTTTGGGTTTAATAATCTTTTTATCGGAGTAATAATTTTTATTCTTTTAAGTTCGGCTTTGCCTCTTTTGCTTTATAAAGATATATCTGTTAAAAATAAAAAAATGCCTAAGGTTCCTGAAACAAAAATAGTTCAATTACCTAAATAAAATAAAAAATATGAATAAAAAATTTATAATTTTAATTTTAATCGCGGTCGTAATATTTGGAGGAATTTTTATTTTAAAAATTTCCGGTTTTTGCGGAAATCTTTTTAACGATTTATCTTGTGGAGGAAAATGGCTTTTTCCTTTAATTACTGTTGGCGCTTTGATTGACAGTATTAATCCTTGCGCTTTTTCAGTTCTTTTATTAACAATAGGATTTTTTATAAGTGTTGGCGGTTTTCGGTCTAATATTTTTAAATTTGGGGCGGTTTATATTATTGGACTTTTTCTTTCTTATTTTTTAATCGGTTTGGGTATTTCAGGAACTTTTCATTTTTTTTCCACGCCTAATTTTTTGGCAAAAATCGGCGCGTTGATTTTAATTGTTTTGGGACTGGCAAATATTTTTAAAAATATTTTTCCCGAAAGCCCTCTTAAATTTCTTATGAAAATGCCTAAAGCCAGCGCCGGATTGATAAGCAAACTTTTAAAAAAAGGTTCTTTAATGGCGATTTTTGGTATTGGCGTTGTGGTTGGTTTTTTTGAATTTCCTTGCACTGGCGGACCTTATTTAGTAGTGATTGGCTTGCTTCATGATTATTCCACTTATTTAAAAGGGTTGATTTATCTTTTTTATTATAATTTTATTTTTGTTTTACCCTTAATTATTATTTTATTAATTGCTAATAATGAGGTTATTGTTTCTAAAATTCAAAAATTGCAAAGAGAAGAAAATAAAATTATTAAATTCGGTCCGTCTCTGGCAATGATAGTTTTAGGTGTGGTAATATTATTAATATAATTATGAAACATAAACTTTTTCTAAAAACTGATTGCGTGGGGTGTATGGCTTGTTTGGGTTTTTTTGAAGAAACAGTAAAACAAATTTCCGGAGTTTCCGACGCTAAACTTGATACCGATACCGGAGAGGTTTTTATTGATTGCGAAAAAGGGCTTAATCAAGAAAAATTAATTAAAGCTGTTGAAGAAAAAACCGGACTTAAACTTGAAATAAAATGAAAAATAAAACTTTAACTTTTTTTATAATAGCGGTTCTTGTTTTAATTGGTATTTTTATTTTTGGCGGTTTAGTTGGAAAGCAAGAAGAAAAACCAAATTCTAATCTTCCTTTGACAAGCTTGGAAGATTTTACGCAATGCTTGGTGGAAAAAGGAGCCGTGATGTATGGCACGCCTTGGTGTTCTTGGTGTCAAAAACAAAAAGACGAGTTTGGAGATTTTTGGCAATTTATGAATTATGTTGATTGCTCGGAAAATCCAAACGAATGCGTGACTTTGGGAATTGAAGCGACTCCTATGTGGATTTTATCCGATAATAAAAAAATCATTGGTTATAAAAACTTGAGACAACTTTCGCAAGAAACGGGTTGCGAATTACCATCTGGATTTTAAAATATGGAAATAAACTTTTTAATTATTATAGCTCTTATTTTTTTAGCGGGCTTTGTCGCGATTTTTTTACTTTTACGCGGGTATTTAAAAAAAAGACCCGAAGACCAATCTTTGATTTTGCTTCAAAATCAGCTTAATGAAATTACTCGGACTCTTGATAATAAATTAGGCGATTCAACCAAATTTTTAGAACGTCAATTTAGCGAAAGCTCTAGAATAATTAAAGATATTACCGTTGAATTAACTAAGGTTGGCGAAGGTCAAAAACAAGTGGTTGATGTTGCTAAACAATTGGAACATTTGCAGGATATTTTAAAAAATCCTAAACAGCGAGGCGTGCTTGGAGAATATTATTTAAAAACCGTTTTGGAAAATGTTTTGCCTCCGGGCAGTTTTCAAATTCAATATGAATTTAAAGATAAAACCGCGGTTGACGCCGTGATTTTTATTAAAGATAAAATTATTCCGATTGATTCAAAATTTTCTTTGGAAAATTATAATCGGCTTTTACAAGTTAAAGACGAAACCGAACGCAACCGATTGGAATCGGCATTTCATAATGATTTGAAAAATCGGATTGATGAAACTTCAAAATACATCAAGCCGGACGAAGGAACAATGGAATTCGCTTTTATGTTTATTCCTTCGGAAGCGGTTTATTATGATTTATTGATTAATAAAGTTGGCGCGGTTAAATCCAATACTCGCGATTTAATTCAATACGCGGCCGGAGAGAAAAAAGTAATGATAGTTTCTCCAACTACTTTTTTGGCTTATTTACAAACCGTTCTTCAGGGGTTAAAAGCGCTTCAAATAGAAGAGTCAGCCAAAGAAATTAGAAAAAGAGTGGGGGAGTTAAATAATCATCTTTCCAGTTATGAAAATTATTTAAAAAAACTTGGCGCGCATCTTGGCACAACCGTAAATATGTATAATTTCGCCAGCAAGGAATTTAAGAAAATTGATAAAGATGTTTTGCGAATTAGCGGTAAGGGAATGGATTTTGAAGTTAAAGCCTTAGATAAGCCTTCTGAAGAAGATTAAAAATATCGAGGTTCTTAAAAATATCGAGGTTGAACCTCGATATTTTTAAATAATTTTTAAGAATTTGTTTTGTTCCTTTTTCTTCAAGGATTAAAATTATAACTTCGCGGATATTATTCAGGGCTTCGTCTAAAGTTTTTCCTTGAGTATAACAGCCTTCAAAAAGAGGACATTCCACTACATAAAATCCGTCTTCTCCTTTTTCTACCAAAAGAGGTAATCGCCGACCATAAGACATTTTTGATTTAATTTTTGCCATATTTTATAATAGTATCAAATCAATTAATTAAAAGTCAATATAAGATTTAATCATTGGATTTTTAATAATTGAGAATTTTATTTGCCCCGTAGGAAACTAAAAGTTTTCCTTCGGGGTTAGAAATTAGATATTAGGATTTAGGTATTTTTTTATTATTTCTCCTGTGGATAAATATGTGTTGGATATATTTTGATTTTATGATAAAATGATAAAGTCGTAATAATAATTAATTAATATAAAAATATGAAAAATAAGAATATTTTAATAATTGTTTTTTCAGTTGTTTTAGTGTTAATAATTGTTGGCGTAGTTTGGTATAAAGCGTCGCCAGAATCTTTTAAAGGCGCGTTTTACTCTGAAGAAGGCGAAGAGAAATTATCTGAAACCGGAACAGAAACCGGACCTGCCGGAGAAAGCATTTTTCCTACTAGACAAGAAGCTCCGGAAAACGCGGTTGTTCCTGAACCTGGCGCGGAAACAGGAGACAGCGATATAGCTGTTCCTTCAATTTCTATTCCTGCCGCTCCTGGAATTGAAGACAGAAAATTAAGGTCTTTTGATATTTTAGCTGTTAATGGAAAATATACCCCTTCAACAATTATTGTTGATATTGGAGATATTATTCATATTAATTTCACGGCTGAAGACGATACTTATGATATTGTTTTTCCCGATTATGGTTTGCGTCAAACAGTTTCAAAAGGACAAACTAAGGTTATTGAATTTCAAGGAAATATTGATGGTCAATTTTCTTTTTACTGCGAAAACGCTTGTCCTAAAGGAGATATGTTTGGAACTTTGATAGTAAAACCGTAAGATAGTTAAATTCCAAATATCTAAGTTTTAATTTCTAATAAAAATCCAAATATTAAATGACAAAAAAGAAAAAAATAACCACAATTGAAGATTTAGCGACTATTGTACAGAGGGAATTTTTGTTTATCAGGGGTGAATTTGCGACTGTCAATAAAAAACTGGAGAAAATGCAAAATGAAATTTTGGAAATTAAATCCGATATAAATGACCTCAAGCTTAGAATGGGTAAAATGGTTTTTGGGTTTGAATTTAGGGATATTGAAAAGAGAGTAAAAAAATTAGAAACAAAAGCGGGAATTAAATAATTGTTAAATAATTCCAAATACCTAAATTAGTAATTGGGATTTAGGAATTTATTATCGTATTATGTCAATAACAATTCAGGAAAAACAAATTGAAGAAATAGTGGAAAAGGTAGTTTTTAAAATTCTAAAAAGAGCGTTAAGCGACCCTGATTTTGGATTGGAAATAAATCCGGAATTTGAGAAAAAATTTAAAAAATCTATCAATTCAAGAAAAAAATATCATTTAAAAGATTTTAAAAATATAACAGACTCTCTTTAAATAAATTTAAAGGAAATGAAGGTAAAATTTACGCCGGAAGGGGAAAATGATTTACGCAAACTTGATAATTTAATTCAGAAACGAGTTATTGATAAAATTCATTGGTTGGATAAAAATTTTTCTCGGATTATTCCGGAATCGTTAAGTAATGTTTGGAAAGATTATTTTAAGCTTCGTGTTGGTAATTGGCGGATTATTTACCAAGTTGAACATAAAGTTAATTTAATTGTAATTTATCGTATTGAACTGCGTGATAAGGTATATAAAAATAGAAATTAGATAAACTATTAATTCCAAATATATAAATTAGTAATTGGGATTTAGAAATTAATAAGATAAACATCAATAAATATCCATTGAATATTTATGAATAATAAATTTCTCTCAATCTCTTTGATATTTATCAGTATTTTAATATCAGGTTTTTTTATTACTCACGCTTTTACCACTCCTACTGCCAATCCTCCTTACACAGGTGGGGTAATTAATTATTTGGATGGTAAAATTGGTATTGGAACCGCGGAGCCGAGTACAATATTAGATGTTAATGGAACCATAACAATAAGTTCTTCTATACCAACTTTAACACTTGGTTCTAATCCAAATACTTATGCTTATTTTCAAAAATATACTGATGGAAATCTTTATATTTATAATAAAGAAATAGGAAAAAATTTATATTTAGGAACGGAAAATTCAACTGATTTAACAATAGATTATTCAGGAAAAGTCGGTATTGGAACCACAGACCCTGGCTCATATAAACTCAAAGTTCAAGGTGATGCTAATATCACAGGTACTTTAACCGCAGGTGGATTTACCGGACCAGTTTCTGGCACTTTATCAGCGGCAAATGTTTCTGCCGGTTCTTTTGGCGCTAACACTGGCGGGGGAAATTATA
>JAFGBB010000025.1 GCA_016933365.1 Candidatus Wolfebacteria bacterium
AAAGGCGGCAAACCAGTCGATTGCCGACCAAAGACGTTATTGTTTTACAGACCTAAGGTGGTCAATATCTATCTGAACCTGGACACCCGATAAAAACAATAATAAACTATTTAAATAAATAAAGATAAAATATAAATTTGTTGACAACTTATTATCATAATAGTAATATCTTACAATATAATAATCATTAATTAATAAATAGACGCAAATATAATAAATAATTATTACGTATAAAATTATGAAAAAAGAAATACATCCAAAATATTATCCCAACGCCAAAGTAAAATGCGCTTGCGGCAATGAATTTACCATTGGCTCAACAAGACCGGAAATTCAAACTGAAATTTGCAGCGCCTGCCATCCTTTTTATAGCGGAAAAGAAAAAATTCTTGACGTAGCCGGAAGAGTTGAAAAATTTAAAGCCAGAAAAGAAAAAGCTTCAAAAGTTCCTAAGATTGTTAAAAAAACAAGAGCTAAAAGCAAAGACAAAAAAAAGAAATAAATGTTTACTGCGACAATTAATTGTCGCAGTTCTTGTATTTGTATATGATAAATAAAATTATTTTAGCCCCGCGCAAAAACGTAGCTTTACGCAAAACCGCGGATAATTTATTATAAAATTTATAAACAAATGATACAGAAAATTATTCTTGAAATAAGAGCCGGGGCGGGAGGAGACGAAGCCGCTATCTTTGCCGGCGATTTGGCGAGAATGTATCAGAGATACGCCGCCAATCAAAATTGGAAATTTTCCATTCTTGACTCCAATCAATCTTCTCTTGAAGGTTATAAAATATTTATTGCCAAAATAGAAGGCGAAGAAGTTTTTAACGAACTTAAAAACGAAGGTGGAGTTCATCGTGTTCAAAGAATTCCCAAAACTGAAAAATCGGGCCGGGTTCACACCTCCACCGCTTCCGTAGCTATTATTCCTGAAATTGAAGAAAAAGAACTTCAAATTAATCCTAATGATATAGAAATTTCTTTTTTTCGTTCTTCCGGTCCGGGCGGACAAAATGTTAACAAAGTGGAAACCGCGGTTAGGATAACTCATAAGCCAACAGGTATAATAGTTTCTTCTCAAGCCGGTCGGTCGCAACACGCCAATCGCGAAACAGCAATGAATATTTTACGAGCAAAACTATACGAACAAAAAATAATTAAAGAGCAAGGCGAATTAGGAGGACTTAGACGCGAACAAATCGGCACTGCCGATCGCTCGGAAAAAGTTAGAACTTATAATTTTCCCGACGACAGAATAACCGACCATAGAATCGGCAAAAAATGGCACAATATAGAAAAGATATTAAACGGCGACATAGAACCAATAGTGAAAGCGTTTAAGAAACAAACTCCCAATAACTAAATCCCAATTTCTAACAAAAAATCAAAATATCAAATCTTAAATTGGAAAAAAATTTCTTCTAAATTAAATGGCTCAACAGATTGAGCCATTTAAAATTAGCAAAAAAATTCCTGATTTTTATAAAAACTATATTTAAAATTAATTTTAATTACCAAGAAGAATAGCAATATCGTCTTCAAATCTTTGAGCTGAAGTAAGAACTTTATCTCCATAAGCAAATCTATAAGTAAACCAACGACTGCCAGCATAATATTTCGCGGCCGCGCATCTTTCTTGAAGAGTTTGCTTGGGTAATATATGGCTATACTGATTTCCATAATCAACGCAAGCCGATGAATTATAAGAATCTTTTAAATAAAGCGCTGTTGCCACGAAGGCGTCAATATTGCTCCAAGGAGAGGCTGGTTTATTACCGGTAATTTCCGACACTCTATCTTTATAACCTTGCCATGTTGAAGGAATAAACTGAGCCGGACCCATAGCTCCGCCATAAGCGCCATCTGAAGAAATAGCGCAAGAAACTTTAATAGTTCCGGCTTCTAAATCTCCTTTTAATCCCAACTCATCAATTATTTTTAAAAACGCAGGTATATCTCTTGTGGGATGCATAGCTGTTTTATAATCGCATTGGCCCACATTTTTTCCTAAAGCCGATTCCCTGTCTAATACCGCTAAAACTAAAGCCGCTCTAATTCCAGTCGCTTTTTCAGCCATTAAAGCTAATTCATAAGCTTGTCCAAATTCTAATTCTCCACCTCCTAAAAGTTGAAAGATTCTTTGTCTTATTTCAGCGGCAGTCTTTTGAGTTTCAGTTAAAAGTTTTTGATATTCGCTTTCTTTTCCTTTGGTGATTTTTAAAAGATTATCTTTCTCGTTTTGAGTTTGTTTAATGGATGTTTTTTGAGAATCTTGATACGCCTTTAAAGCCGCGGCATCGGCGCGTTCCAATGCCAAAACTTCTTTTTGATTTATTAATTTTTCATGAGACTCAGCGATTTTTTCAATTAATAATCTTAAATTATCTTGAACAACTAAAAGATTGTTTAAATCGGTAAAAAAGTCCGAAAGCTGAGGATTTTTAAAAAGAACCTCAATCAAACTTTTATTATCGTTTTCATATAAGGTTTGAAGTGTTTGAGAAAGATTTTCTTTGTTGGAATTAATTTCGTTTTTTGTTTTTTCAATTTGTTTTTGCGTTGAAACAATTTCAGAATCAAGATTTGTTAAAGTTAAATTAATTGCCCTGATTTGAAGATTAAGTTTTGAAATTTGAGCTTCAAGCGTTCCAATTTCCGTTTTAAGAGTGTTTCCTTGTTTCTGATATTCTCCGATTGTAGATTCATACTCGGAAATTTGTCTTTCCAATTCTTCTAATTCTGCTTGCAATGCCTGTCTTTCTTCATTGCTATTTGGAGCCGCTAAAACATTTTTAAAAATCGGAATTATTGCCAAATTAAAAACAAAAGAAAAAATAACTAAAATAAAAAAACTTGCCCCAAAAAAATTCTTTAAGGAATTTGAAACAAAAAACCGAAAAGTGGAATTAAAAACCTTCTTCACTTTATTTTTTATTTTTAAACTTTTTATTGTTTTAATAAAATTAGTAAAAATTTTATTTTTCAATCATTAAATTCAAAATGTGAGCTTTTAAAAACTAAAAATTAAAGATTATTTTTCTTCGTTTTTATTGTCTTCTTCTTTTTCTTTCTTTTCTTCTCCTTCAACTTTTACTTTTTCAACAGTAATTGGGGTTTTTTCAATTTCTTCTTTTTCCATTTCAGTTACAGTCGCAATAACGGTTTTAGAATCAACCAATAATTCAACTTTTTCGGGAATATCAATGTCTTTTACGTAAATACTTTCTCCGATATTAATAATTTTAGCTAAATCAATTTTAATACTGCGAGGCAAATCAGCCGGAAAAGCGGTTAATTCAATTTCCTGCATAGCTTTAACTAAAATTCCTCCTTTTTCTTTAACAGCCGGAGCTTCGCCAATAAATTCCAAAGGAATAGAAGTTGTAATTTTTTCATCCATTTTTACTTCTTGAAAATCAATATGAGAAATTTTATCAGTCAAAGAATTTTTCTGAAAATCATTAATTAAGACGTTAAAATCTTTATCTCCTTCAAGTTTAAGCTTAAGTATCGCGTTTTCTCCTACCTCCTTTAAAATTTTGGAGAATTCTTTTGACGGAACGCTAAGATGAATATTTTCTCGGCCATGACCATAAAGTTCAGCCGGAATTAAATTTTCTTTTCTTAAATTTTTTACTTTTTTACCCAATATTTCTCTTTTTTTAACTTGTAATTCCATATTATTTATAATTTATTAAATAATTTTAATTTTTTTTCAACGACTTTTTTAATTTCTTCAACCGCGCCGGGCAATATTTTATAAGGAGAAATTTCTTCAGAATTTTCTTTTAATGAGTTTTCCAAACCCTTTCGCCAAGCCAAACGCAGTTCCGTATTAATATGAACTATTGAAACGCCCGCGTCAATAGCGGCAGAGACTTCATTATCTAAAATGCCTGACCCGCCGTGAAGAACCAAAGAAACATTTACCTCTTTTTTTATTTCAACGATTCTTTCAATATTTAGTTTCGGATTGCCCGAAGAAATTATTCCATGGATATTTCCGATTGCCGGCGCCAATAAATCAACTCCGGTTTCCCTGACAAAACAAGCGGCGTCTTCGGCCATGGTTAAATCTTCGGTTTTAATTGCCGCGCCAGGGGGCAAAGATTTCAATAAAGAAGAGGAGCCCCCGATATAGCCCAATTCCGCTTCAATTAATATTTCCGAATTGATATTTTTTATAATCTCAATCGCTTTTTTCGTTTCTTTAATATTATCCTCTAATTTCATTTCTCCGGCATCAAAAAGAATAGCGTCAAAACCAGCTTCAGCAGCTTCTTTTACTTTTTCCAATGATTTGGTATGGTCGGCGTTTAAAAATATTGGATAATTATATTCTTCGCGCAAACTTTTTATTAAAACCGCGATTTGTTTTGTTCCAATAAAATTTCTTTCACCTTCGGAAACGCCGATAATTATTGGTAAATTAAATTCGCGAGATTTTTCAAATATCGCTTTTAAGGCGCTTAAATCCGAAACATTAAAATGCCCGATGGCAATTTTATTTTTTTCGGCTTCAATAATATATTGTTTCAGGGTTTTCATTATTAATATTATAAACCAACAAGGTTAAAAATTAAATACGCAAATCCAATCTTCGGAAGTCCGACTTCCGAATATTTCAAACTTCGATAAATTAGAATAAATGGCTCAACGGGTTGAGCTGTTTATTCCAAGTGCGTTTTTCTTTCAAAAAAACCCAAACGCTTTTTTAACTGAAGATGATTTTCCAAATCCGGGTCTTTTTCAAGTAAATCTTCAGCCGCCTTACGGCTAATCTTCACCAATTCGGGATTTTGAGCCGCTTTCATTGCCAAATCCGGCATTCCTGTTTGAGCAATTTTTTGACCGCCTAAAAATTCACCCGGCCCGCGAATTGCCAAATCTTTTTCCGCCAATTCAAAACCATTTTTAGCTTTTAAAATAGCTTGAAGTCGTTGATAAACCGTTTTTGAAAAAAAATCCGTAAAAAGAAAACAAAAAGATTGATGTTCCCCTCTTCCAACTCGCCCGCGAAATTGATAAAGCTGAGCAAGGCCAAACATTTCCGCGCTCTCAATCATCATTATAGTCGCATTAGGAATATCCACCCCAACCTCAATCACGGAAGTTGAAACTAAAATATCAATTTCTCTTTTTTTAAATTTTTCCATTACCTCGGATTTTTCTTTGGTTTTTAATTTTCCATGAAGCATATCAACTCTTAAGTCCGGAAAAACTTTTTTTGAAAGCTTTTCGTATTCTTCTTTAACGTTTTTTGTTTCTAATTTTAAAACATCTCTTTGAGTTAAAATTTTTCCTTCTTCTAATTCTTCTTTTTCAATACGAGGACAAACAACAAAAACCTGCCGACCCTTCTTAACTTGACCGCGAATAAAAGCATAAGCTTTATCGCGATTTTCCGGCGCCACAACCTTGGTAATTATTCCTTTTCGGCCAACAGGCAATTCATTAATTATTGAAAAATCTAAATCTCCAAAAAGAGTAAGAGATAAAGTTCGCGGAATTGGAGTCGCGGACATAGAAAGAAAATGAGGCAAATAATTAGGACTATAATCTTTAAGTTTTGCTCTTTGTCGCACGCCAAAACGATGTTGCTCGTCAACTATTACTAAAGCTAAATCATTAAAAACAATATTTTGAGATTTAGATTGACGAACTGAAATTAAAGCGTGAGTACCAATAATTATTTTTATATCATTACGAGAAATTTTTTTAAAAAGCTCTGTTTTTTTGATTTCTGTTTCTAATCCATCTCCATAAAAAATTTTTGATTCTGAAGAAGTAAGTAATGCTATTCCTTCGGTAAAATCCTTAAAAAATTTTTTGAATGTTTGATAATGCTGATTTGCCAAAACTTCAGTCGGAGCCATAAAAGCAGATTGTTTATTTTTTTTAGCAATCAATAAAGCGGCTAAAGCCGCAACAATAGTTTTACCTGACCCTACGTCTCCTTGAAGCAAACGGTTCATAGGCCGAGGATTTTTAAAATCTTTCAAAATTTCCCAAAGAGATTTTTTTTGAGACGCGGTTAATTCAAAAGGAATTTTATTCAATAAATCTTCAACGCATTTATCGCTAATATCAAACTTATATGCTTTTTCTCGAGAAAGCTCCAATCGTTGATGTAAATTAACCAGCTGTAAAAAAAATAAATCTTCAAAAGCAAATCTTTTTTTAGCGATTAAAGCTTCTTCTAAGTTTTTTGGGAAATGAATATTTTTAAGCGCTTTATTTATTTCGGGAAATTTATATTTTTTTAAAACAGACAAAGGTATTGAATCAATTAATTTTTCCAAGTTGTCTAAAGCCGGTTTAATTAAAAATCTTAACGCTTTTGAAGTTACTTTTTTGGTTTCCGGATAAATCGGCACTAACCGACCGGTATGTTTGGTTTCTTGATTTTCTTTTCTAAAAACAGCCGATATTATTTCATAAGAAGGATGAGAAAAAATTAATCCTCCTTTTGGCGCTTCCGCCACCTTACCGGCTAAATTTAGCATACAACCTTTTTTCAAAATCGCTAATAAAAATCTTTGATTAAACCATATTGCCTTAATGCTACCGCTATCGTCGTTAATCAACGCTTCTATTATAAACATTTTTCTTTTCCAACTTCGGCGAACTTTAATATCTGAAATTACACCTGAAATAGTGGCAATAGTATTTATTTTTAAATCAGCTATTTTTGAGATTTTAGAAAAATCATCATACCGAAAAGGAAAATGCCAAAGCAAATCCCTAATTGTTTCTATTTCTAATTTTTTTAAGCGTTCGGCAAATTCAGGGCCAACGCCTTTTAATTCTGTTAAAGAAGAAAAAAGTTTAATCATGTGCCCTCACGAGGAGTCCCCGCACAACAGCGAAGCTGTGTACGGGGCTTGTCCCGAACCATGCTTTTGCTCTGGTTCGGGGCGAACCTCATTATTATTAATTACTTACACTATATATAGCATCCCCGGGAGGACTTGAACCTCCGACCTTCAGGTCCGCAACCTGACGCTCTATCCACTGAGCTACGGGGACATTTTAATTTTGGCTAACGAGACAAGCGTTCTACTTGCCCCGTATAAAATTTCAAAGAAATTTCTATATCGGGGTACATTGAACTATGAGGGCTCTTTTATACTTTGTTTATTTATTAAAACTTTGAAAGAGCAAGCGATATATTTTTTATACCGCTATTTGTCAATTTTACACTTTATATTATTATTTTAATCTTTTCCACCTATCAACAAATAGAAATATTTTAACTTTAACTTTGTATTTATTAAAATTTTATCAACTTTGAAAGCGAGTCTGCCAAAGATTCCTCATACTCTTCTTTAGGTAAAAAATTTTTTAATAATTCTTCAATTTCTTTTTCTTTATTTATTGGAATATTTATTTTTAAATAAGGAGAAAATTTAGATTCAAGTTTTAAAATCAATTTTTTGAATTTATTCTGTTTAATAATTTGTTTTGATAAAATTTTAATATCTTGTTCGTTTAAAAATTTTTCTTCTTGAATGTCATGAATATCAAAACCTTTTATTTCTTTAAAGGAATAGATTTTTTCTACTCCCTTTTCTTTAGGTAATTCAATTTTAATCCCGTTATCGTCTATTTTGAAATTCCAAATAGTTGGCAAACGATAAGACATAGTTATTATTGTTAGCCAAGCAATTATTATAAATATAATGAATAAAAAATTTTTTTGCCAAATTGCCAAAGCCATTAAAATAATGACAATAATAAGACTTAACCAATACCAAGAAACATCTTTTTTATAATATTCAAATTCCGGAGCTCGCCATTCTATTTCTGATTTAGATTTTAACTTGATTTCTGTATTTTTTTTATTCATTATTATTAAATATATTCCAGCAATGCCAAAATGTAAATATTGCCCCCGTAGCTTAATGGATAAAGTAGCGCCCTTCTAAGGCGTTGATGAGGGTTCGATTCCTTCCGGGGGCACAAAATTTAAAAGTTTTTTTTAATTCAAATAGCAATGTCGGCTATTTTTAAAAAATTAAAAAAAATGGAAAAAAATTTCGGCAAACATTTAATAATAGATGCCCATAAAATTAAAGAACAAAAATTAAAAAATCTTCAAGCAATAAAAAATTTACTTGAAGAATTGCCTAAAAGATTTGATATGAATCCTTTAGGCAAAGCTGTTGTTAAAAAAATTTCCACGGATTACTATCCTGATTGGGGAATTTCCGGTTTTATTATGCTTTATGAAAGCCATATCTCAATCCATACTTGGCCTGAAGAAAAATATATGGCAATGGATATTTATTCCTGTAAAAATTTTAGCGATAAAGAAATAATAAAATATTTAAAAAAATATTTTGGATGTGAAATAATGAAAACCAAAACAATAACAAGAGGTTAAATATAAACGCGCTCAAATTAAAAAATCTAAACTTCTTGAAAAAAATTTTCTTTGCTGTTATTCTAAATTAACAATTTAATAAGCCGCGGTAGCTCAGTGGTAGAGCGTATGCCTGAAGAGCATAGCGTCGGGTGTTCGATTCACCCCCGCGGCACAAATTATTAAAACTGTGATTAATCACAATAATATGGTGCCCATAGTTTAGTGGTAAAACTCCAGATTGTGGCTCTGGCGTCGAGGGTTCAATTCCCTCTGGGCACCCCAAATAATATTTAATATAAATATATTTTTCTAATTATGTTTGATTAGTATTACAAAAATTTAAGCTTATGAATTCAATATCAGTAACAATATTAGCTTTAATTTCTCTATTTTACATATTAGGCAAGTCAGCCGATTTAGTTATTTATAATTTAAAAATTATTGCCGAAAAACTCGGTATTGGTATTTTTTTTCTTGGATTAACAATGGGCTTTTTTACGTCTTTTCCTGAAATGGCAATTGGCATAAACGCCATTGTCAATGACGTTCCAAATATATCATTAGGTAATCTTTTTGGCGGAATTATAGTTTTATTCGGATTAATTCTTGGTGTAAATATTTACTTGCAAAGAAAAATAAAATCAGAACAGACATTATGGCAATTTGGCGCGATTATGATTTTTTTATTTATTCCTATTTTATTAGGTATAAATGGAACCTTAGGACTAATTGAAGGATTAATCATAATCGCCGGGTATTTCATTTTATTGTTTACAATGTACTATCGTCAAAAACATATTACCGATATACCTCGCTCGCAAGACAAAAAAGGATTTATTAAACATATTCTCCTTTTTTTATTGGGTATTGTTCTTGTTTTGGTTGTAGCTAATTTTACAATTAATCTTACCGCTAATGTTTTATCTGAGCTTCCCTTAAGTAAATTCGTTATCGGCATTATAGTTTTTGCTCTTGGAACAAACTTTCCTGAAATAATAATTGCTATCAGAGCATGGAAAAACCATCTTAACGAATTATCTCTTAGTAATTTATTGGGTTCGGGTATGGCTAATATGTTATTAGTGGGTATTTTTTCCGTAATGAAAACTTTTCATTTAAAAATTAATGGCTCATATTATCTTTTATTAATTAGCTTGGCAGTATTATTAACCTTAGTATTTATTTTTTATAAAACCGACAAAGCTCTTAAAAGAAAAGAAGGCGTATTATTAATTTTAATCTATTTATTATTTATTGCCTTACAAATTATTTTTGAAACAACAACGCTTAATTTTTCTTTATA
>JAFGBB010000026.1 GCA_016933365.1 Candidatus Wolfebacteria bacterium
CAAAGGCGGCAAACCAGTCGATTGCCGACCAAAGATATTATTGTTTTACAGACCTAAGGTGGTCAATATCTATCTGAACCTGGACACCCCAACTTAATCATTTAAGTATGGGTTAATTCCATGCTCTTTTATTTTTTCTATTGAATCCTTTTTCTTTAAATGTTAAAATTGCAATTAATATGATTGCTATTTATAGAAAATACAGGCCTAAAAATTTATCCGAAATGCTTGGACAAGAAGCGGTTTCTGAAATTATTAAAAACGCGGCGCGACTTGACCGATTAAGTCACGCTTATTTATTTTATGGTCCAAAAGGTTCAGGCAAAACTACTACAGCAAGAATTCTTGCTAAAATTGCCAATTGCGAAAAACGTCAACAAGACGAAAAATTCAAAAAACTTGGCGAACCTTGCAATCAATGCCGATCTTGTTTAGAAATTGATAAAGGATTAGCAATGGATGTCATAGAAATTGACGCGGCTTCAAACAGAGGTATTGATGAAATTAGAAATCTTAAAGAAAGTATTCGCGTTTCTCCTTCTTCGTCTTTTTATAAAATTTATATAATTGACGAGACTCATCAATTAACCAAAGACGCCTTTAATGCCCTGCTTAAAACATTAGAAGAACCTCCAGCGCACGCCATTATTATTTTAGTAACTACGGAAATAGAAAAAATGCCGGCAACTATTGTTTCTCGAACTCAACGTTTTCATTTTAAACGTCTTCCTTTAAAAATAATTATTGAAAAATTAAAAAGCATAGCTAAAGAAGAAAAAATTAAAATAAGCGATAAAGCTATTGAATTAATCGCTTCCAGCGCCGGTGGCAGTTTTAGAGACGCTGAATCATTACTTGACCAAATGGCTTCTTTTAAGATTGATGAAAAATCAAAAACAAAAACTATTGATATTGAAAATGTTGAAAAAATCCTCGGACAAGTAGCCTTTATCAGAACCTCGGAATTGGCGGAATTTTTAATTAAAAATAATCTTTCAGCCGCTTTAGAATTTCTATCTTCAATAAATGAAAATGGTTATAATCTTGTTCAATTTTGTTATGATTTAATTCATTATTTCCGTAAGGTTTTATCTTTAAAATTTAGTCCTGATTTAGAAAAACATTTTTCTCGTGAAATGACAGACCAAGAATTAAATATTATAAAAAAACACAGTAAATTGATAGATTCTTCAAAAGAAACCGAAAAGATTATTAAATTAATCAAATCTTTAATTCAAGCTTATACTGAAATGAGATATAGTCCCTTTACATTAGTTCCATTAGAAGTAGCTATTATTGAAAGCTTAAAATAATCTTTTACTAAATAATAACAATATTAAAAAAGGCAGTTTATTATAAATAAACTGCCTTTTTAGCGGAATTAATTTTATCTACCTAATCCCACTAAAAAAACCGCAATATGACTTTGCTTCTTTTTAGGCGGCCGACGTTTTGTGTCGGCTTTTTGGTCTTTATCTTTTTTCATTTTCTTTATTTCTTCCGCGAGCTTAATGCCCGCATATTCTGTTCTATCTTCGTAAAACATTTTTTCCTCCTTTTTAAAGTTTTTTTAAAAATCTATTATTAATTTAACTAATTTTTATAATTCTGTCAATTTTTATAAAAATTAATTTAAAAATTAAAAAATATTCCAATTAAAACCCCTATACCTATAGCTATTCCGCCTACAATAAACATCCTTAATCCCCTTTTTAAAATTCCAAGATTAGATATTTTAGCCGCAATCGCGCCTAAAATAAAAAGAGTGAATAAAGATAAAAATATTGAAATTATTAAGGGATTGGAAATTTGTTTAATAACATAAGGAAACAGCGGTATAAATCCGGCAACAAAATAAGAAAAAAACATTAATATTCCATGCTTAGCAGAATGTTTAACCGCGTTATATTTATTATTTTTTATTTCTTCAGCCGAAACTTCAGAAAGAAAACTTCCCGCAGACATAGATATTGCTTCCACAAAAATAAGAATTACTCCAGTAAGAATAATTGTTTTTCTTTCTATTCCGGCAATTGCAATTCCAGACAAAAGTCCAACTGTAGAAACCAAACTATCTTCTATTCCAAATATCGCAGTATAAGCGTAATGATTTAAAATTTTCTTAAACATTTAATAATTTTACCAATATATTAAAAATAAAAAAAGGACTAATTTTTATTAGTCCTTTTTTTATTAATTTTCTTGAGATTTTTCACGCCTTTTAGCGCGAACACGGTCAACTTCCGTAAGAAACTGTTTTCTTAAACGAACGTTTTTGGGAGTTATTTCAAGATATTCATCATTATTTATTATCTCTAATCCCTTTTCAATTGTAAGCTCTATAGGCGGAGTTAATATTATTGAGTCATCAGAACCGCTAGCTCTCATATTACTAAGCTCTTTTCCTTTTATTGGATTTACCGCCATATCGTTTCCCTTAGAAGTATTTCCAATTACCATACCTTCGTAAACTTCTGTTCCGGGACCAATATATAATTCTCCCCTATCTTGTAAATTCCAAAGAGAAAAACCAAGAGCTTTTCCAGTAGCCATAGAAACCATTGAACCAATGTTTCTATGTTCTATTTTCCCGGCGTAAGGCTTAAAACCAATAACCCGACTACAAAGTATTCCTTCCCCGCGCGTATTTGTAATAAATTCCCCGCGATATCCTAAAAATCCTCTTGTTGGCATTTCAAAAATAATCCTCGTATAATTTTGTTCCGCGCGCATATCTATCATAACCCCCTTTCTTTTAGAAATATTTTCCATAATAATTCCCGTCATTTCATTCGGTATGTCTATTGTAATTTCTTCAAACGGCTCAAGTTTTTCTCCATTCTCTTCTTTTAAAATAACCTGAGGTTTTGAAACCTGAAGCTCATAACCTTCTCTTCTCATATTTTCAAGTAAAATAGCAATATGAAGTTCCCCGCGACCATAAACCCTAAAATAATCGCCTGAAGAAAAATCTATTTTTAATCCAACATTAATTTCTAATTCTTTTTCCAGTCTTTCACGAATCTGACGACCGGTAACAAATTTCCCTTCTCTTCCGCCAAAAGGTGAATTATTTACTAAAAAATTAAGCGCTATTGTCGGTTCATCAATTTTAATTGCCGGCAATGCTTCTTGTGACGAGTCAGCGCAAATAGTTTCTCCAATATAAATATCCGGCAAACCCGCAATCATCACAATATCTCCAGCGAACGCCTCGTCTACCTCTTTTCTTTCTAATCCGTTAAAAGTAAAAAGTTTTGTTATTTTTCCTGTTTTTGTTTCGCCTGATAATTTTTTAATAAAAACATTGTTATTGGATTTTATTACGCCTTCATATATCCTGCCTATAGCCAGTCGTCCCATAAAATTATCATAACCAAGATTAAAAGGTTGAATTTTTAATAATTTTTGATTCAATTCATCGGAAGAAGCAATTGGAACTTTCTCAATTATAACATCTAAAAGAGGAGATAAATCTTTAGCGTCATCTTTTAAATCAAGCTTTGCCAATCCTTTTTTGGCAATTGAATAAACAGTGGTAAAGTCCAATTGTTCATCATTTGCGCCAAGTTCCATAAAAAGAGCAAATACTTCGTCTTTAGTCCATTCCGGACGCGCTGCCGGTTTATCTATTTTATTAATTACCACAATCGGCTTTAAACCAAGCTCTAAAGATTTTCTCAATACAAATTTTGTTTGAGGCATTGGACCTTCTTGCGCGTCAACAACTAAAAGTACGGAATCAATTGACCTTAAAACACGCTCTACTTCTGAACCAAAATCAGCGTGGCCCGGAGTATCCACGATATTTATTTTTGTATCCTTATAAAATACGGAAGTATTTTTTGAATAGATAGTGATTTTACGCTCTTGCTCTAAAATATTTGAATCCATACTAACGTTTCCTTTTGTTGCTCCGGTTTGACTCATTAAAGCGTCTGTTAAACTTGTTTTACCGTGATCAACATGAGCAATAATAGCGATATTTCTTATTTCCATAAAATTATAATTCAAAAAAACTACGTCAAAGACGTAATTTTATCAATAAATTTTTATGTTTTATATTTTAAGCTTTTCTTAATAAAAAATCAATCATTTAAAAAGATTTTAATTTTTTTAGTTTTTAAGGTATTTAATATTTTTTTTACTTTTTCAATACTTTTATCGTCAAGAATAGAAATTGCCAAAACTTTAGGATTTAATTTTTTAAGAATTATAAGCTTCTTTTTTAATTTTTCCGAATTTAAAACATCGCTTTTAGAAAGAAAAAGATACTCGGGTTTTTTAAGAAGCTTTTTATTATATTTTTCAAGTTCATTTCTTATAGTTTTATAATCTTTTACCAAAGTAGTTGATTCTGCGGAAATAAAATGGAAAAAAATTTTAGTTCTTTCAACATGACGCAAAAATTTAATTCCCAATCCCTTACCGATTGACGAACCCTCAATAAGACCGGGAATATCAGCTAAAATTAATTCATAATAAATTCCAAGATTAGGTTCAAGCGTGGTAAAAGAATAATTAGCCACCTTACTTTTAGCGTTTGTTAATTCGTTTAAAAGACTTGATTTTCCAACATTTGGAAGTCCAATAAAACCAATATCAGCGATAAATTTCAATTCCAGCCTTATTTCCGCTTCTTCTCCGGGTAAACCGGGTTGGAATTGTTTAGGAGTGGTATTTCTGGATGAACGAAATAAAAAATTTCCTTTCCCTCCTTTTCCTCCTTTAACAACTAAAAGACGTTCATTAATTTTAGTAATTTCGCTTTCAGTTTTATTTTTTAAATTATAAATAACAGTACCAACCGGAATCTTAATAATTAAATCTTTTCCGTCTTGACCATCTCTAAACTGATCGCGTCCGTCTAATCCATCTTGAGCTTTAAATTCTTTTTTAAATCGAAATTGACTTAAAGCGCTTAAATCGGAAACGCCTTCAAAATAAATACTACCTCCTTTTCCGCCACTGCCTCCGGTTGGCCCTAAAGCCATTTTAATTTTATTAAACGCTACCGCGCCTTTTCCTCCGTTTCCGGCAAAAACTTTTATCTTTACGTCATCTATTAACATTTTTTATTAATTTATTAATTAATTATTTAATAATCAATTCTTCGGATGGTTTTTCTTTTTTTAAATTCTCAATTATTTTTTTTGCTACAAAATCAGGAAGCATATATTTATTAATATCACCCGGTTTTTTTTCATCGTAAAGCGAAGTTTTTATTTTATCGGGATATACTCCAATTATTTTAATTTTAGTTCCTTTATATTCTTTTTGAATTGAATTTGTAAAACCTCGTATCGCCCATTTACTGGCCGCGTATCCAGACGAGTTTGGTCTGCCTGTTAACGCGCTTATTGAAATTATATTCACTAAAATTCCTTGTTTTTGTTTTTTCATTTGAAGTAAAGCTAATTGAGAGCCATACATTGCGCCAAAAACATTTACTTCAAATAATTCACGCACTCTTTTAAGATTCGTTTTTTCAAATGGAGAATGAGCCATCCATATACCCGCGTTATTTATCCAAACATCAATCCGACCAAATGATTTAATAGTAAATTTTGCCAAATTTTCAATATCTTTCTTTTTTGTTACATTAGCAACAAATGGAATGGCTTTGATTTCTTTTGCCGATTTTTCAATTTCTTTTTTGTTTTGCGCGCAAATAACCACTTTATTTCCGTTAGCCGCTAAAATTTTAGCCATCTCCTTTCCAAGACCGCTACTTCCGCCCGTAATAACAATTATTTTATTTATTAAATTCATAATAATATTATAATCTTTTTAGAATTAAATTTCTTTATCCCAAATGAGCATTATCATTATAAATCCATAAATGCCAACAAGGTTGTTCTTCAAAACCTTCATAATAACGCAAAACAGTTAATCCTGTATTTTCCGTTCCTAATGTTTTACAAAATCTTTGAAGAATTTCTTCAGAAAGAAAATTTCCCAATAAAACTCTGGCAATAATGGTTTTTATAAAAAAACCATGACTTACAACAACTAATGATTTTTCTTCTCTATTGGTTAAAAATTGAAGAGCTTTATCTACTCTTAATATAAATTCATTATAATTTTCTCCATCTTCCGCTTTTTTGCCTTGATTAAACAAACTTTTTTGCCATTTCCTCCAAAGAAAAACAGCTTTTTTATCAGTATAAGATTTACCTTTAAGACTAGACGGTTTAATAACTTCTGAAAAATTTTCAGAATATTCTAAATTTTTACCCGTTTTTTGAGCAATTACTTCCGCGGTTTGTTTTGCTCTTAAAATAGGACTTGAAATTAAAGAATCAAAAGATATTTTAGAAATTCTTTCAGCAATATACTCCGCTTGTTTTTTGCCTTTTTCATTTAACGGTGAATTAGATGATTGAAAAACAGGAGCGATATTGTCTTTGCTTTGTCCATGCCTTAACAAATATACTGTTTTTAATATCTCAAATTCAGGCATAAATTAATAATATCTTAATTTAAAACTTGTTCCCATTTAAGCGTTTTTAATAATTCATCAATTATCGCGTCAAGATTAAATATCTCTCTTTCTTCAACACAAACTTGCGTTTGCGACTCCTCGTAATTAGCGCAACTTGGATAACGAAGAATAAAATTAAGTTCAACCAATTGTCCGTTTTTGGGAGCGGTATAAGTATAAGAAGAATAAATATTGCCGGCCGCGCCTTCATTTTTTGTTTTCACGCAATAAAGTCTTCCGTTAAATATTTTTTGACTAATTATTTCAGACAAACCGCTTTCTTCTTGAGACGTTTCCATACAAGAAAAATCGCCTGATTCAATTTTTATTGTTGGTGGCCATTTATAAGTAAAAATATATTGAGTATTTAATTTTTCCGGATATTGAAACGAAATACCGCCACTGTTATATTCTTTTAATAATTCATCTTCTTCTTGAAGAATTATTTCAACCTTAGTTATAAGCCAACGTTCACCAAACATAGAAACAGCAATTTGAATTGGTTGCGACCCGGATATACCCGCGCTTGTCATATTTATTATTTTTCCATTTACGCTATAAACGCCCAAATCATTTTTTTTAATACTGACAATTTCAATACTTTCCGGCCAAGGACTTGAGGTTTGTCTGCCTAATGCTTTTAAAGGGTCTTCTTTCCATTGATTTAACAAAACAGGGTCAACAAATTCTTTATAATTTTTTTCAATGTCTTCTGAAGCCGTAAATGAGAGCAAAAAAACATTTTTTAATACACTGCCAAAATTAGAAACAACGGATTTTACGCCAGCTTCATCAATTTTTTTGCTTTTTTCCATATTAAATTGATACCCAAAATAAACTCCAAGTCCCAAGACAATAACCAAAGAAACAATTAATAAAGGTATTAATATAAATTTTTTGTTCATTAATAAAAATTATTTATCTATTCTTTCTAAAATAAAGACGTTTTAATCATTATAAAGGTTTTTAAAAATAAAAAAAGCTATAAATATAAAAATTAAAAAATTTTACATTATTGAGATTAATAAAATTAAAGAGTAAAATTCAAATATAAATTTACTTATGAATAAAACAATTTTTGATGAAAGATTTAAAAAACTGAACCCTGAGCAAAAAAAAGCCGTTGAAACCATTGAAGGGCCGGTTATGGTTATTGCCGGTCCAGGCTCGGGAAAAACCGAATTGCTTAGTTTAAGAGCTGTTAATATTTTACGTAAAGAAGATATTTCGCCATCAAGTATTCTTTGTTTAACTTTTACGGATTCCGCGGCTTTTAATATGCGCGAACGTTTAATTGGATTACTCGGACGCGACGCATACAGAATAGCCATTCATACCTTTCATAGTTTTGGAGTGGAAATTATAAATAAATTTCCGGAATATTTTTATAAAGGAGCGTCTTTTCTTCCGGCAGACGACATTACTCAAACCGAAATATTAGAATCTATTTTTCAAAAACTGGACTACGACAATCCTTTTAAATCGGAACATAACAACCGATTTGTTTATTTATATAAAACCAAAAAAGCAATTGAATATTTAAAAAAAGCCGGTTTAACTCCATCGGAATTTAAAAAAATTCTTGAAGAAAATAAGCAATTATTAATTTTAATGGAACCAATTATTCAACCGGTTTTTAAAGAACGAATATCTAAAAAATTATATAAACCAATAGTTGAAGTTATCAAAACCATTGCAAAAATAAAATATAATCCGGTTTCAGTCGCTTTTAAGCCTTTAAATATCTCTTTTTGCGATTCGCTTACGGACGCCCTTGCTAATGCCCAAAAAATGAATACAACAAAGCCCTTAACTGATTTTAAAAGAACCTGGATGAAAAACGGAGACGACAAAAAAATTCACCTTGCTGATTTTAAAAATATGGAAAAAATTGAGGCCTTAGCGGATATTTACGAAAAATACGCCGATTGTATGCGTGAAGAAGGTTATTATGATTATAACGATATGATTCTTGACGCGATTTTCGCTCTTAAAAATAACCCGGGAGTGCGACTGGATATTCAAGAACGCTATCAATATATCTTAGTAGATGAATTTCAAGACACCAACGACGCGCAAATTCGCTTGCTTCATCTTTTAACGGATAATCCCGTAAATGAAAACAGACCTAATATTATGATTGTTGGAGACGATGACCAAGCAATTTATAAATTTCAAGGAGCCGAAATATCAAACATAATTGATTTTAAAAAAAGTTATCGGAAACCGGAAATGATAGTGCTTAAAAATAATTATCGTTCGGCGCAAAACATTTTAGACGCCGCCCGACATATTATAAAAAAAGGAGTAAGTAGACTGGAAAAAATAATGCCTGATATTCAAAAAGAACTTATAGCGGTAAATAAAAAATTATCAAAAGGTTCAATTTACGGCAGAGAATTCGCGTCAAAAGAATTGGAATATTATTGGATATCTTCAGAAGTTAAAAAATTATTAGTTAAAAAAATACCCGCAAAAGAAATTGCCATAATTGCCAGAGAACACAAAGACCTTGAAGCTTTAGTTCCCTATTTTCACGCGGCGCAAATTCCAATATCTTACGAACGACAACAAAACACGCTTCTTGAACCGCATATACGTCAATTAATAACAATGGCTCGCTTTGTAAATTCTTTAATGAAAGAATCTGAAGACGCCGAGAACTTTTTACCGGAAATATTAAATTACCCTTTTTGGAATATTGACCGCGTTAAAATTTGGGAATTATCTTTAAAAGCTAAAAAAGAAAATAAATCCTGGCTTAAAATTATGCTTGAATCCGAAAAAGAGCTTAAAGAAATAGCGAATTTTTTTATAAATCTTGGAGGTCAAGCTAAATTTGAAACAGCGGAAGAAATTATAAATGAATTAATTGGGGGTCCTCAATTAATATTGCCGGAAGAAGATACTGACGAAGAAATAATCGTTAAACATAATATGTTTAGTCCTTTTCGTTCATATTATTTTAGCAAGAAAAAATTTGAAAAAGACCGTTCTGATTATCTACGGTTTTTATCTTCTCTACATTCTTTTATCGGTTCTTTAAGAGAATATAAACGCGGAAAAAACGTGTCCTTGGAAAATATGATTGAATTTATTGATATGCATGAAAAAAATAAATTAGCAATCAATAATATAAGCCCTTTTCTTAATGCCGAAGAAGCGGTTCAACTAATGACGGCCCATAAATCAAAAGGATTAGAATTTGAAACTGTTTTTATTATTAATTGCCAAGAAAGTGTTTGGGCTGAAAGCAATAAATCAAACGACATTCCCCTACCAATGAATTTGCCTATTTTTCCAAAAGGAGACGATTTAGATGATAAATTAAGACTCTTTTATGTTGCTATTACTCGCGCTAAAAGCAAATTATATTTAACGTCTTACAAAACCGACCAATTAGGCAAAGAATCAACAAGACTGGGTTTTTTAGCTCCAACAAGCGAAGAAACAATGAATTATTTTAAAGCAAAATTCGTTGATTTAAAAAATGTTATTAACAATCCGGCGGAATTATTGGCAAAACAATGGGATATGAGATATAGCAAACCATTTATCCAAGACGAGAAAATTCTTCTTAAACCGGTTCTGGATTCTTATCAGTTAAGCGTAACTCATTTACAAAATTTTTTAGACGTGGCCAATGCCGGTCCATTGGCTTTTTTTGAAAAAAATCTTTTAAAGTTTCCAGAACCCAAGAGTCCGGGCGGAGCTTTGGGTTCAGCTTTGCATAATACAATTAAAAGAATTTATGACGATTATAAAAAGAAAGAAAAATTGCCATCAAATAAAGATGTTTTAATATGGCTTGAAGATTACCTTAAGCAAGAACGACTTAATAAAAAACAATTTGATTTATTATTAAAAAAAGGAAAAAACGCTTTTGAAAAATTTTACGAGAAAAAGAAAAAATCTTTTTCATTGGAAGATAAAATAGAATTAAATTTCAAAACTCAAGGCGTAATAATTAATAACGCTCATTTAACCGGTAAAATAGATAAAATAATGATTAAAAACAACGAAATGATAGTTAGCGACTTCAAAAGCGGAAAAGTCATAAATAGTTGGTCGCCGGCGGACTCTTATGAAAAAATAAAAGCTTGGCGATATAAACAACAAATTATTTTTTACAAATTATTAATTGAAAACTCTCGCGATTTTAGTAATAAATATTTTGTTAATAAGGGCATTATTGAATTTATAGAACCGTTTCATAAAAACATTATTGACCTTGATTTAGAAATTGAAAAAGAAGACGTTCAAAAATTAACAGCGCTGATAAATATTGTTTATAAAAAAATAAAAGCCCTGGATTTTCCGGACGTAAGTAAATATTCAAAAAATATTGATGGAATTAAAGCTTTTGAGAATGACCTTTTGAAAAACAACTAAAACGGTAAATCGTCCGCGTTAACTTCTTCATCGTCATCAGGTAAATCTTTTGTTTCTTTTTCTACCTCTTTTTGAATTTCCGAAAACTCATTTTCTATTTCAGAAAGACGAGCTTTACAGTCTTTGACCAAACCGGCTCCTTGTTTAACTTTTTCCAATCCAGCTTCAACATCAATTTCTTCTTGAGCTTCAAACCACGACACTATTTCGTTTAACTTATTAAGCGAATCTTTTAAATTGAATTTTTTGTCCATAATAATTTATTTGTTTTAATTATTAATTATTTTTACTTCAGAGTCAAAATTGCCGTCCTCTACCCGAACATTAACAATTTGACCTTTTTTAATTTGATTTATTTTTCTTATTAATTTTCCATTCATACTAATAATACTATATCCTAATTTAAGCTGATGTTCCGGATTATAAGAATTTATAAGTTTTTCAGATGAAATAATCATATCTCCGGCTTTTTTAATCAATAGCAACATACGCTTTGAAATAACCACGGGATATTCTGAAACACCTTTTTTCATTTCTGAAATTCTCATTTTTAAAGCAACAAACAATTGTCGTAAAATTTCTTCGGCTCTGCTAAAATTATCAAATATTAATTGAAAATTATTTTTTATAACGCTAAAAGAATCTGAAATGTTTAAATTCTCTTTTATTAACGCGTCTTTATAAAAACCGAATATTTTTCTTTCATTTAACTCTATTTTATTAATGGCTTGTTCCCATGATTTATTTAACTCCCGAGCCGTTGCCGTAGGAGTGGAAACCATTTTATCCGCCACAAGACCAATAAGACTTATATCTTTTTCATGCCCAACTCCAACAAGCGTAGGAACCGGAAAATTAACGATTTCCCGAACAAGAGTTTCATTATTAAATGGAAGCAAGGATTCTAAAGAACCTCCCCCACGAATCAAAACAAGAATTTCTATATCTTTATTTTTTAACGTCTTTATAGCTTTTAACAATTCCGGAACCGCAAGCTGACCTTCTACTCGAGAATCAACAAGTAAAACTTTAAAACCAAATCGACCAAGATTTACCTGAAAATCCCCTATTGCGGCGCCGTCTTTTGAAGTAATAAGTCCTATTTTTTGCGGAAATAAAGGAAGTAAACGTTTTCTTTCTTCTTTAAAAAGACCTTCTTTCTCAAGTTTTGCTTTCAATTCATCATAAGCTTTTTTAAGCTGACCTTCGCCAACCAATTCAATCGTTTTAGCGTTAAAAGAAAATCTTCCAAGCGGTTTATAAATACTTGGTGTTCCAAACACAATTATTTCAGTACCAACATCAAGTTTTACCCCGCTAATTGAATAATCGTTTTTCCACATAAAACAAGTAAGAACCGCCGGATTATCTTTATCTTTTATTTTAAAAAACAAATAACTCCTGTCTGGATAAATTTGCGCATCCGTAACTTCTCCGATTATTCTAGCGCCACATTTAGCCAAACCGGCATTAATAGAATCCAAATAATCATTTACGGAAAGATAATTTTCAATTGTATTCATAATTAATAATTATAACCTATTTTAAAAACGGCTCAAACTGTTGAGCCGTTTTTTTAAATTACAAATAATTACAAAAATAAAAACTTTACATATAGATTAAACCATAAGCTCAATTTGACGATAATTTTTGATAATTTTCGCTCGGGCGGACCCCGTAGTGTCCCGCCACTGCGGGACTACTACTAGGGTTCCGCCGCCGCCGAATTTCGTGCCAGCGTTAGCTGACGCGCCGCCGAATTTTTTCTACTTCTTCTCTCAATGAAAGAATGGGAATTTTTACTTTTTTATTACTCAAATCGTTTTCCCAACAAATTATTAAATCACAATCATTTTGATCATGGCCATGTTGAATAAATGTTGATGCTTTAAATTCGAATTCTACTCTTACTGGTTGCCAACGATTTTTTGAATTTCGTCTTTTCAAAAGTGCATCTGGAAATGCACTACGAATGCTTTCTATCATGAAGCTTAAATCTTCTGCCATTGCGGCGAATAATAAAATCACTCCTTGTTCGTTTATGGGTTCGTATACTATGCCTTTAAATCCCAGAAGATTACCATGCTCGTAAATCGGTGGCACTTTTAGATCAATTTTCTCCGGATCCTGCGTTTCCTCAATTTCAGTAATCCCATGAAATATTTCCAAGCCCTGGTCTGGATCAGCACCTGTCTTACGCCAATTTTCTAATCTATCTTTGCCGACAGCGGTCATTTTCCATACACCTCGCGAAGGAAATTCTAACTACCCCTTTCTCTTCATGTACTCCCGAGCAAATCTTATTTTATTCTGCCAAATAATTTGTCCTTTCCCCTCTTTATACCGACCAAGTAATTCTGGATCCTCTTCAAAAAAATCTTTCTTATTTTTCCGAATCCAATCATAAACAAACTCAATTGTTGCCTCGCCATTTTTAGTATCTATGGCCTCTAAAACTGGGATTTCAAATTTGTAAAATGGAATAGACATTTATAATTAATTTTATTTTTTTAATTCTTTAAACAATAAAGAATCAACTTCTAATCTACTTAAATAATGTCCCAAACTTAATACTTCTTCTTGCTGTTTTATATTATTAATTATTTTATTTAATTTTTTATATGCTTTAGTGTATTCTTTTTTTATATCAATTTTCCCTGTTTCAAAATTTCTAATTTGAACATTTAAATTTTTATTAAAACTATTTATGTTGTTGTTCCAAATAATGTTAGCTATGTGTAGTGTCCCAAAATATTTTAAATCATCACCATTCGATTTATTATTCCGAGATTGCTCATTACAATAATCAAAAATTAAATAAGCCAATAAAAGCTTCTTTGGGTCATGCTCAAATATTTCTTTATAGTATTTCTCTTTATTAAAAAAATTGTCTTCAATATTTTTTCTGGCTAAGCTTGGTTTATTGCAAATTACAGCCAGTGAAATCTGAGCCAATTTTTTGCTATTTATTTCTTTTTTAAATTTTTTATTTGGTCTCAATTGACCCTTCTGTCTTTCGTAGTAATAATTTAGTGTATTAAAAACTTTCTCGATGGCAATCTGTTCAGGCTCGTTAGACATAAGATCTCTACTTCCTATTGAAGATTGACTATTAGTGGCTTTTGCTATTTTGTTTATTAAATTTGGATCTTTGGTCTCGTAAATTCTACACAGAACAATAATATTTTTTCTGAGTTTTTTATTTTTTATAGCTTCATATAACATACGGGCAGTCTGTTGCCCATTCACTATTTGTAGATTTTCTATTTCCCATTTTAAATCAAACGGGTTCGGATAAATTTTATCTGCAATTATCGTAATTCCATTATTCATAAACCAAAATAATTCACTCTCATCACTTGTTGCCGAATCATAAATATCTGCATTCTTTTTATTGTATTTTAACCAACCCCTTACATTTTTCTCGAATAAAGAGTCTTGATATTTTTTTACTAACTTAGCTACATCATCTGCTTTTATAGATGCTACATAACCTTTGAAGCCGTCTTTTGTTTCTATGATAGGATTAAAATTTTTATCAAAACTAGGAATTGTTATTCTGACCCCTTTTAAAGGTTCTTCGTTTTTTCTTTTCTGTTCTACTAATTTTTTACAATCTACAAAATTAAAGTAGAAAGAGGCATTATTAAAAAAATCCTTTATTATTTTGGTGTAAGTACTTTCTATTTCCTCTCGCTTTCGTTTAACATTATTACTAACAGAACTTCCATTATAAACACAGTAATAAACATTAACTCTAATTATTTTTTCTTTACTATTTCTTATTGTTATTATTTTATCAACAAACTTACTATTATTTAATTTTTGAACTTCCGGTAAAGTTTTTTCAAAAATATATGCCAACCCTGCTTGCAATTTAGTTAGATCGTTGGCTGAAAAATTATCAGAGAGCGATGACTTACAATTAAAAATATTTAAAATAATCTTGTTCTCTGATTCATCAAGATGAATAATGTCTATGCCTTCCTCGTCGTTGCCATCAATAATATCTTCATCGCTTATCTCTTTGTATGCGATATTGTTAAGAATACTTAAACACAACAACTGGAAAGCTTTACCTCTTTTATTTTTTTCCTTACTGAAATATTTATTTTCAATATCTTCAATTTCTAAATTAACAACTGTTTTTTCCGGCGTTATTTTATTCGTCATAATTCTGGTTATGTAATAAAATTACAAAACAAGGAACTTTATAGCTTTTCTCGCCTTGCACTTTGTGCTTGTAGGTAAAATTTATTTCAATCGGGTTATTCAAATCAGTTCCATCAATAATTTCTCTAATTTTATCAATGGAAACATCTTCATCAACATAAACAACCAATAATCTTGGGTCGGCTCCAAATCTACCCTCGTCTTGGTATTTATAAAGATATTCAGCGACAAGTTCTGGTTTTTTTATTGCTTCTTCGCGCCAATCATCTTTAAAATGTCTTTTAAATTCATTTGTCGGACTTTTTGCGACTTTCTGATCAAAAGAAATTCCATTTATAAAGAAATCAACACCTCGCCGATGATTTAATGTCGGCAAGATATTGTTATTCTTCTCAAAAATCAATGTTTCTATAAAATCATTTCTAACGGTATTGATTTCCTTTATTCTTCTATATTTCACTGCAGCAACTTTTACTTTTTCATCCTTAATAAATCCATTTTCTTTTTCAGAATTTATCCTTTGAACAAAATCATCAAAAGCACCTTGTGAAAATGGCCAAGCAATATCTCCGAGTTTGAGAGATTGCCATTCTTTTATAAGAACTTCCATTGCATTGTCTGCCTCTTTTCCACTTTTATATTTATCTGTTTCTTTAAAAATATCTCTGATGATTTTTTTACTTACTTCATAATCCCAACTATCAACAACAACTCTCCAAAGCTCTTTAGTGCTTAGATCTAAAACCTTTTTACCCGCGTTCTTTCCTCGGCTAATCGTTTTAAATTTTAAAGATGATATCGACTTAATATCATTTAAGCGCAATAAATATTCCGTTGCCTTTTCTTGGCTACCGATAATTTTTCGCGCCAAGTCATCTGAAAGTTTTGATTTTATGTATTCCATAATTATTTTTTGAAAACTAAAATATATTCGTGCTTGAAGATATAAAAGCCACCCACAAGCGCGCGATAACGCCACAAGTGCTCCTGATTAAGTTTCGCTCGATTATTCACCATATTTTTTACAAGAATGCTCTTCAACTTTAAGTTTTTCCCGCGCTTCATCGTTTCTTGCATAAGGTAAAAGCCAAGCGGAACCCACTCACTGTTTGTATATTTATCACCAATAACAATAGCCAAATATCTATTGCGATCTAGCAAATCAGTAAAATTTTCTATCACATCGCCAAATTTTGTAGTAAACTCTTCAACCGTTGTGGCATTGCACAAATTCTCTTTTTTGTTGCTGAATTTTATTATGTCGTGATAAGGAGGATGCAAAATAATCATCTGGACGCTTTTTTGGCCTATCCTATTAAGCGTCTCTAAAACTTTCTCTCGTGCTTCTTTCGTTGTACTGTCAGCAACGATAACTTCTGAAAAAACCTTTCTACCGTTTAGGGGTTCGCTATTGATATTTTTTACTGCCGTCTGCGCGACTTCTGGTATAAGCTCTATCCCTATACCATGTCGTCCTAACCTCTTGGATTCAATAAGTGTTGTGCCATGACCTAAAAAGGCATCTAGGACAACGTCGCCTTTTTTAGTAAATCGCCGCATCATTTGATTCGGAATTTGCGGAATAAAATTGCCATGATAAACATTATTGTGAGCGCCGGATTTGTCGCGCTCGCCAATAAGCCACAGGCTATCAGTTAAGATGTCCTTGTATTCCTTCCAATCTTTGAAATTTAAGTCGTTGATTTTGGCCATATTTCTACTTCATTAAATCATCTATACCGACACCCAAAGCATCGGCGATTTGTTTTAGTGTTTCCACTCTAGGATTATAAGTTGCCCCCGATTCAATTTTGATTATCGTGTTATAGGTAATATCTGCCATTTTAGAAAGTTTATCCTGTGTAATACCTTTCTTTTTGCGATATTTTTTTATGTTTCCAGCTATAACACTTTTAGTGTTTGTCATAAAGTAGTAATCATTTACTATTATTCATTAAGATAGTATAATGTAAATAGTTATCAACCACTATGTATATTGTATCAAATTTTAATAAAAGAGTAAATCAAAATGGGAGTTCTTTGTCGTTGCCCGCGCACGGGAGGGCTGGGGTAGGGGCAACACCTTTTATTGCGGCGCATTTCGCAAGGCGAAATACGAAATTCGGCGGCGGCGGAAAAGCGAGGGCGGGGCGGGAAACCGAAACTTTACAAATTAGCTGCCGGGCAGGGACTCGAACCCCGATACCATCCTCCAAAGGGATGTGTCCTACCATTAGACGACCCGGCAATTATTAAATCTGTCTGCGTAAATAAACAATCTAACTATTATTATTTTATTGATTTTTAACCCAAAAAGCAATAAAATTATAAGTAATGGAAAAAATGCCAAAACAAAAAAATGCCAACTAGCGGAAAAAATTATTGGAAATCGTCATAAAAATCAAGAATGAATTAAAAACCCCAATACAAAATAAATAGCGGAAAATATCTTCATGATACGAAAAATTTTTCTTGCCACGAAAAACCAGGCGAAAATCCAGAGGTTTAAAAACCTTTTAAACCAAGCCGGCCTGAATGTTGAAATCAACACTCCCGGCGATTTTGGCCTGGAAAACATTGACCCCGAAGAAAACGGCAAAGATTTGGCGGAAAACGCGGAAATAAAAGCCAGGGCTTATTTCGGCAAAGTTAGTATCCCAATCCTTTCTAATGACACCGGATTTTGGGTTGAAAACGAAGGTCTGATAGATACCCCAAAAAGAGCGGGTCTGAACGGAAAAGATGAAAAATCCCTGACTGAAAAAGAGGTTTCGGAAGCGCTTTTAAAGTTCTGGAAAAATATTGCTAAAAAACACGGCGGAAAAGTCAACGCCGCATGGATGGAAGAATTTGTTTTACTCAAGCCGGACGGCAAAAAGCGCGTAGCCCGGTCAAAAAGAGAAGTTATTTTAACGAACCGGGAATTCGGCACCCCCCACATTCAGATGCCTATCCGCAGTCTTTATATTTCCAAAACAACGAACAAACCGGCAATCCAGCACACCAAAGAAGAAGAATTTATAGAACTAAAACCAATTATTAATGCTTTAAAAAAGATTTTATCGGAATAATAAAACACATTTATGAAAAAACAAATTTTTGTAATCCACGGCGGAGATACTTTTATTACTTATGAAAAGTATCTTTCTTTTTTAAAAAATTTACAGTTTGATTTTGAAAGATTTAAAATTTCAAAAAATAATTGGAAAACTAATTTGCCCGAAAATCTGGGCGATGATTTTGAAGTAATCGCGCCGAGAATGCCAAACTCCAATAATGCCAAATATTTAGAATGGAAAATTTGGTTTGAAAAAATCATTCCCTATCTTGAACCTGAAATAATCTTAATCGGACATTCTTTAGGCGGAACTTTTTTAGTTAAATATTTATCTGAAAATGATTTTCCTAAAAAAATAAAAGCGCTTTTTTTAATCGCCGCGCCATACGAAGGAAATCCAGAAGAATCATTATGCGATTTCAAACCGGCAAAAAATTTAACTAAACTTCAAAACCAAACAAATAATATTTTTATTTACCATAGTCAAGACGACCAAGCAGCTCCTTTTTCTGACGCAAAAAAATACAAAAAAGCCCTGCCTGAAGCCGAGCTCATAATGTTTAAAAACAGGGAGCATTTTAATCAAACCGACTTTCCCGAACTTGTGGATAAAATTAAAGAGATTTATAATTAATCATAAATATGAATAAAAAACGAATAATAAAATATGCATTTATTCAAGCCGTTATCGCGGTGGCTTATATCGCTATAGTATCGGGACTTATGGCTAACGGAGAAAAACTCTTTGGTAAACACGAAGGCGCGCTTTTAATGATGGCAATGCTTCTTTTATTGGTTTTATCCGTAGCTGTTATGGGCGTAACGATTTTCGGCAAACCTATAATATGGTATTTAAATGACCTTAAAAAAGAAGCTATTATTCTTATACTTTACACACTTGGTTTTCTTATTATTACGGCGATAATTTTCTTTGCCTTTTTGGCTTTATGGGCCTGAAATAATAAAGAGTTTGACAAAACATTTTTTTTTGATATAATAAAACAAAATCGGCAAGCCGAGCGATAGCGTTTCGCCATTATGGTGAAATGAGGAAAGTCCGGACACTTAGTAGCAGATACGGGTTAACAACCCGCCGCAGTAATGCGAGAGGTGCGAGCAGAAACGTCCTGAAGTGAAAACCAAAGGAGAGCCCCATCCTAACGTAGAAGGCTCAACTCCGCCATAAGGATAAAAAAGCGGAGATGAAACGGCTAAATCCTTATTGAGTGCAAGGTCGTACTCCGATCTAATCGGAGAGTGCCGCAAGAACCAATAAGCAATTATCGGTCCAGATAAATTATCGCTTAGAAACAAAATCCGGCTTATGAGCTTGCCGGTTTTTTTTATTTTTAAATTATTTATGAAAACCCAAATCAGCAGGATTATCTTTTCCAAAAATATAAATAATTACACCTCCCTTTCTTTCAAATTTTTCTCGTAAATCAACAACTTCATCAATTAAATCAAGTGTTTCTAAAGAAACATTTTCCATTTTTACAACGCCTTTTGACCAATAATTTATTACTAAACGACTGTCTCCGAATATTTTTTTAACTTTATTTTTTACAGCTATTTCAAGCGCGAATTTAAAACCTAAAAGCTCGCCATAATTATTGGTAAATTCATCGCCAAGAAAATATTTTCCAAATTTATTAATTTTCTTTTTGGATAAAACATTGTCTAAAAGATTGTTTCCTTTTTCATCGGTAACGCTTACTTCTACGCCTTGTCCTCTGCCAGTACCGGCATCAAAATAAATTCCCGGCTCAAAATTTTTAATAAAGGAATAATCAGCTCCCGCTTTAAACCAATCTTCCGCTTCTTTTTTAGTTACAAAACCTTTATATCTAGCTCCGGGTTTGCCGGAAACTTGCTTTTCGCAATCTTTCCAATTATCCACAATTCCGCCTTTTTCAGTTAAAGGAATATAATAAGCGTAATATTTATTTTTCACCCCGTTAGAAGTCTGTATTATATAGTAAAATCTAATTTCAACAGACTCTTATTTATTATCCCAACTTAATTGTTATCAAGCGAGAAAAATTATTCATTTTTTCGCTGAAGACTTTTAATGAAGTTCATTAACTAATTTTAAAAAAACTTTATAAGTTGCGCGAATATCATCTAAAGCTGAATGAGCTTTTCCTTGGTCAATATTAAAATAATTTGCCATTTCGTGTAAGCTTAAATTTCGAGCGTTCGGTTTATTTCGTAATTTTTCCCAACCCAAAGTAAAAGTGTCTAATGTTTTATACCAAAAAGTCGGTTTTAAATTATGTCTTGTTAATGCTTTATGAATAAAAAGCAAATCAAAATTAATATTTTGTCCGACTAAAATAGTTTTATCAACTTTTTCCAAAAAAATCTTTAAAGCTGTTTCTTCATCAAGCGCGTCCGCCCAATCTTTTTCATTATAACCCGTTATTTTTAATGCTTCTTCTTCAGCGTTTTCCATTGTCCATGGCTTAATTTTTGTTTGCCATTCGTCTAAAACGCTGAAATTAAAACCACTGGCGCGAATAACCGCGATTTCAGTAAGTTCACAATTAAAATTAAGACCGGTCATTTCGGCATCAATAAAACCCAAATCAAAATCTTTTAAATTAGGAACATTATTCATAGGTTGCCATTATAACATATTAATTTAAAACTTAAAGTTTTATTATTTTAACGCTTCAATGCCGGGCATTTTTTTTCCGGCTAAAAAATCTAACATCGCTCCTCCTCCGGTTGATAAAAACATTCGTGAGTTTTTAATTTTTAAACTTCCAATCATTAATACTGTTTCTCCTCCTCCAATTATTGAAAAAGCGCGACTTTTTGAAATTGCTTTAATTATTTTTTCCGTGCCATAAGCAAAACTTTTTTCTTCAATAAGCCCCATTGGCCCGTTCCAAATTATAGTTTTAGCTTTTTTAATAATATTTTCATACATTTTAACTGTTTCTAAACCAATATCTAAAATTTTTTCATCTTTTATTGCCGAATCAATCGGTAAAATAATTTTATCTCGTCCTAAACCAAGGGTTTTGCTTTGGGGTTTATTCAATGTCTTTAAAAGACGACGAGCTAAAGGAACCATTTTTTTATCATATAAAGAATTTCCCAATAATAAATTTTCAGCAACAAAAAAAGTATTTGCCACTCCCCCGCCAATAAGAAAACAATCCGCTTTTTTGGCTAAATTATTGATTATTCTAATTTTATCAATTACTTTAACGCCTCCTAAAATAACCACTAAAGGTCTTTTGGGTTTTTTTATGGCTTGAGATAAATTATCAATTTCTTTTCTTAAAGATAAACCGACATAAGAAGGTAAAAATTCAGTAATAGCGACCACTGAAGCGTTTTTCCTGTGACTAACGCTAAAAGCGTCATTAACGTAAAAATCACCCAAGCTTGCCAATTGTTTAGCAAAATTTTTATTATTTTTTTGTTCTTCCGGAAAAAATCTCAAATTCTCCAATAAAAATAAGCTTCCTTTTTTTGAATTTTCTATTTTTTCTTTAACAAATTTAAAATTCCGCAAATCTGCAAAATTAATAAATTTTATAGATTTTTTGAGTAATTTTGAAAAAATTTTCACAAACGGTTCTAAACTTAAATTATTTTGAATTTTAGATTGTAATTTTGATTTTTGCTCCGGTCTTCCCCGATGACTTAAAATTACTACCTTAGCTCCATTTTTAATTAAAAATTTAATTGTTAATAAAGCATTTGAAATACGCGGATGATTATTTTTTATTGAATTGCGTAAATCCTTATTTTTAATATTAAAATCAACCCGTAAAATACAGGTTTTGCCAAAAATATCTTTCTTTTTAATTTCTTCTAAAAATTTCATTTTGAGCGGGTAATGGGGAACCCCGCACAACAGCAAGGCTGTGTACGGGGCAAGTCGCCCTAATTATTCAATGTTCTGAGCGGGATACGAGAATCGAACTCGCGTCTCTTGCTTGGGAAGCAAGTATACTGCCACTGTACTAATCCCGCATATTTTAAATAGACGTACTGCCATCCCGATATGGTTAAAATCTTCGATTTTATAACCATATCGAGGACTCG
>JAFGBB010000027.1 GCA_016933365.1 Candidatus Wolfebacteria bacterium
ATTTAAAACGCTTAATAATTTTATTTTAAAATATAAATTAATTAATGTTCTATGTATTTAAAAACCGTGTCTTGTTCAAAGGGCGTATTATTTTTTAAAGCCATTTCAGCCGCGGCTAATTCTGTTCCTAAGTAAATCGCATGACCCGTATCTAACGAAGAAGAAAAAGCGATTTTATCTTTTAATTCATAAGCTGTTTTACCTGTATATTTTTCCAATTCTTTTCCATTTTCAGGATGAAGAAGAATAGCTACGATTTCATTATTTTCAATTTTTATTTGATAATTTCCCCTTTTATCGTTACAAGACTTTAATAAATGGCCATATTTTTTCAACATTTCTTCAATTTGTTGATAATAATTATTATAAATCTGAGCGCTACTGGAAATTATTGTTAATAAACCCGATTCTATGCCAATAGCTTTGGCAATTTCATTTTGAATAGCGGCGCAACCATAAGCATTTTCCGGCCAACCCTGAGTCATATCATGACTTCTAAAAAAAACCGTTAAATTAAGTTTTTCATTATGAACTAAAGCTTGTAATAAAATTAAACAAGGAGAAGATTTATGTTTTCTCATTAATTCATCAGCCACGTGCCATGTGATTGCCACGCAAGCTTTTGAATAAGAATCTCTTTTTAAAACATCAATAATATCCTTAATTTGGTTAATTTCGCAATAATCTTCTTTATAAGAAACATTTTTATCAATCCAATCTCCCTTGCCAAATTCAAAATCTCTATAATCATCAGAATTTATTAATTCTTTTATTTGTTCAGATTTTGGATAATAATAAGCCCGTAATTTATTTCCATAAGTATAAGCTTTTCCTTCGGGCAATAAAGAAGAAAGAATTTCTTTTTGATAAGCTTCAATTTTTTCTCTTGTTAAAGGAACTAAAAAGGGATTAATGGACAAATCCATATCTTGAGGATTGTGAATAACTACAACCATATTATTTATTTCTTTAATCCATCTATCGGTATTAGCGTTCATTAAATTTTTTTTCCCGTAACGATAAATATTATAAATCATTTTAATCCAAGCGTCCGGAATATTAATTCCATGAACCGCAATTGGACCTTCTTCATAAGGAAATGATTCTTCGCTTTTTTCATAATCAAAAACTTGAGGAAGCATAAAATGTTCTTTTTTTTCAAGAGTTTTTATAAGTTCGTTTGCTTTATTAATTTTTTCATCTAAAGAAGCATTCGGCATTTCTTTATTTAAATCAATCAATTGAACATTCTTTCTTATTTTTTCAATTGCTTCAAGAGAAATATTTTTATCAAAATAAACCGAGTTTTCAAAACCTTCCAATTTTCCATTTTTATCCAAACCTTTTTTAAAAAACGCCCTTATCGCGTTAGCGCTTGTTAATTCGGAAATTTTGTCTTCGGAAGATTTTGAAGAATATTCTTCTCCAAATAAAATAACATATCTTATAAAAGGATTTGCTAAAATATTTCTTACCATCGGTTGAAGACCGGAAGGAGTGTAAAAATTAGCTATAATAGCCACATTTTCCTTTTCTATTTTAGGAATCACCGCGTCCCTTATTGTCCATAAAATAGAAATACCGACATTTGCGTCGGTTATTCTTGATTCAGAAAATTTAGGAAAAGCAATTCTATCTCTTGCCGCTATTGGCCAACCTTTTTCATTATTAGAACCAATTTGTTCTTCAATTAATTTTATTATTTCTTTTTTTTCCATTCTTCGGCAATTTTACTAGCTCCTGGATTTTTTTGATTTACATATTTAGCGGTTTTCTTATTTTTATACAAAACTTCCGCCGGCGAAGAAAGCATTTCAAAAACAAATTGACAAATATTCATATTGGGATAAAGCAAAATAGGTAAATTCCCGATATTGGCTATTTCTAAGGTAATATTTCCAGAAAAACCCGGGTCTACATGCCCGGCGGTAGAATGAATAACTAATCCTAATCTGCCAAGACTGCTCTTTCCGTCAATCCTAACCGCGATATCTTCTGGTAATTCTACAAATTCTTTCGTCATTCCCAAGATAAATTCTCCGGGATGAACAATAAACGGTTCATTGTCTTTTTTCTCAACCATTTCAGTTAAATTCAAAAAAGTTTTTTCGTCCTTAATATCAATAAAAGCATTTTCCGTTCTGGAAAAAACCCTAAATTTACTACCCAATCTCATATCTAAAGAAGTTGAACCTAATTGTTTTTTTAAATCCGGCATAGGATTTATTTTAATTTTACCGGATTTAATGTATTTTTTAATTTCTCTATCTGAAAGAATCATATCTATTTAAATTAATTTTTATTTTTCCACTTCAATTCCCATGGAACGAGCCGTGCCTTCAATAATTTTTATTGCCGCTTCAATATCTTCGGCGCTTAAATCAACCATCTTTTTTTCAGCGATTTCTCTAACCTGAGCTTTAGTTACCTTACCAACTTTCTTTTTAAGGGGTTCTCCCGAGCCTTTTTCAATTCCAGCGGCTTTTCTTAATAAATCGGACGCTGGCGAAGTTTTTAATTTAAAATCAAAACTTCTATCTTCATAAATGGTAATTTCCGCGGGAATAATATCTCCGGTCATTTCTTTAGTGGCTTCATTGAATTGCTGACAAAATCCGGCGATATTAACGCCATGCTGACCCAAAGCCGGTCCAACCGGAGGCGCGGGATTAGCCTGCCCAGCGGGAATTTGTAATTTTAATATTGTTTTAATTGGTTTCATAATAAAAATATTTAATTTTAATTTGTGAATTTCAAATCAATTCCAAAATTTCAATTTAAAAATTAACCATTATATCATTCAATTAAAATTTGAAATTTGAAACTCTTTTATATCTTCTGCGCCTGTAATGAATCAATTTCAACTGCGGTTTCTCTTCCAAAAATTGGAACCATTACTTTTATTTTACCATGCTCATTATCAATAACTGAAATTTTGCCTTCATAATCTTTAAAAGGTCCATCAATAATTTTAACTATCTCTCCAAGATTAAATTCAATCTTAAATTTAGTTTCTTCGCCTTTCATTCTACTCATTAAAGAATCTATTTCTTCTTTTGAAAGAGGTGTCGGTTCAGTAGAATCAGCGCCGACAAAACCGGTTACTCTTGGCGTATTTCTAACCACGTACCAAGAGTCCTCACTCATAATCATATCTACTAAAACATAACCCGGATAAATTTTTTCTTCAATAGTTTTACGTTTGCCGTTTTTTATCTTTACCTTTTTTTCCTTAGGAACAAGGATATTAAAAATTTTATCCTGCATTTCTAAAGAATCAACCCTTTGTCGTAAATAACGAGCTACCGCGTCTTCATAACCTGAATAAGTATGAGCCGCATACCAATGACGTTCATCTTTTTCTTTAAAATCTTTCAATAGCTGATTAGATTTTATTTTACCTGTTTCTTCTTTTATTTCTTTTGATTGTTCCATTTTATTTTAAATCGTATTTATATAATAAATTTTAAAAAATAAGTAAAAATTAAATCTAAAACCCCTAAAAATAATGCCGTTCCTAAAGACAAAAAAATAACTACCAAAGTAAGTCGTATTGTTTCTTTACGGGTTGGCCA
>JAFGBB010000028.1 GCA_016933365.1 Candidatus Wolfebacteria bacterium
AATTAAATTAAAAATCTTTTTTAATATTTCTTCGGCTTCTTCTTTATTAAAATAACCCTCGACCGACAAAGTGCTATTAACAGGAAGAATATGAATTGTGCGATAAACTTGCCCATTAATCTTGTCTGTTTCAATTTTCTTTTTATAATCTCTCAATGAATGGCAAAAATCACTACCTATAGGGAAAGAAGAAATCATAGATAATAATGCTCCAGAAATTATAAAATTATTAACTTTCAGACCCAAACAAATCTCTTTATATTTTTCTAAAACAGGCTTTTCTCTTGTTGACATTTTAACATAAGTATCAATACCACCACTGCCTTTTATTTTTTTACTATTATTTTTAAAAATCTTAGAGACTGATGGCTGTTTGAACTGCGAGTTTTCTATTCTCAAGAAAATAGTTGAATATCCTAAATACTCCCTTTGATAATATTCTACCTTATCTTTCCTATTTTGTTGAACTTCTTTCATTTTTTCAGAAACTTCTTTTAATTGAGGCGCTATTTTTTCAAACTGCTCAATTTGTTCTTTGGAAAGAGAATTTCCTAAGATTGATTTATATTGCTCGTTTTTAAAAAAATCTTCCAGATTTTTAATATTGTTTTCTTCCATACCCAAAAGGGGCATTTTATCAATTCCCTCAGATTGTATAATCTGCATAGAAGATAATTGACTTTCAGCTTGTTTTTCGTTATCAAATTTAGCTATAGAAATTGAAGATTGTAAATCGTATTTTTCTTCTTGTCCGGCTTCTTTATATTGTTTTCTTAAGTCTTGAACTCTATCTAAAGTAATACCAGGAATTAAACCACTTATGGCTACTTGAGCCATAGCTTCGAAAAAATCTTTCATAGACCCTTTTCTGGTAGAAATACCATGATAAACTATTGATTCATACTTAGAAACAGATTCATTATTACTCATATCCTTTTTTAATTCAGGAACCATATTTATTTCCGGATTAAGATGTCCTATCTCCAAAAGAATTTGTTTCTGACTATTTATGCGAGAAATTTCTTCCCAATTTTTTGTTGGTAACCAATTTTTAGGAAATAATTTAGTTAAAGAAGTTTCCATATTCATAAACTATAAAAATTAATATTATTTTGGAACAACTAAACCGCCGATATAATTCTGATCAAAAGTTTTTTATTCTTATTTCACTTTTTTTAATATTTACCTAAGATATATGCTGCCGGGCAGGGACTCGAACCCCGATACCATGCTCCAGAGGCATGTGTCCTACCATTAGACGACCCGGCAATGTTATTGATTTTAACATCAATTTTAAAATTTGTAAATTTTGCGTAAAAATTAAAAATCCCCAGAAAAAAATCTGAGGATTTTTTAAAACATTTATAATAATTGAGCAGCCAATTCAGATAAAAATGACCGTTCACCTTTTGTAAGCGTTATACAACCAAAAATTTCTTGTCCTTTAAATTTTTCGATTGTATAAGATAAACCATTACTTATTGAATCAAGAAATGGAGTATCGATTTGTGAACAATCACCCGTTAAAACTATTTTACTGTTTTCTCCAACTCTTGTAATAATAGTTTTTACTTCATGAGGAGTAAGATTTTGAACTTCATCTACAATAACAAAAGTATTGTTTAAACTTCTACCCCGAACAAAATTTATAGGTGAAATGGAAAGCTGACCGCTTTTTATAAGATAATCAAAGCTGAAATCATCGTCCTTATCTTTATTATTTCCCTTGTTTTTTTAGAATACGACTGATTATCAAAATCGCCATTCCCTAAAATAAGCCTTAAATTATCATAAATCGGTTTTATCCATGGATTAAACTTTTCCTCAACAGTCCCAGGAAGAAATCCTAATTCTTTGCCGATTTCAATATTCGGCCTATAAACTTCAATTTGTTTATAAGTTTTCCCTAGCTGATCAATTCCCGCAAGAAGGCTAATAAGAGTTTTTCCCGTGCCGGCTTTTCCTGATAAAGCAATTAAAGAAAGAGAAGAATCCGTAAGTAATTCATAAGCCAATGCTTGTTCATTATTTTTTGGAGAAAGTTCTTTTTTTTCAGCAAAACTTGGCTTATGAACGCATGATAAAGTTCCTTTTTCCTTTTTCAAAATCGCCAACGCTGTTTTTCCGTCAATATTTATTTCTAAACATTGATTCGGAAACAAGGAATTTATTTTTCTCTGACTTTCTCTTGTTAAATTATTAAGAGAAACTAACCCCCGATATAAATTTATTAATAATTCCGGCTCTGAAAGTGAAATAATGGTAAAACCTGAATATAATTCATCAAGGTTTTTTATGCTTTTATCATTTTTATAATCTTCGGCGTCAATTCCAAAAGTGCTGGCTTTAACTCTAAGATTAACGTCTTTGCTAACAACGGCAATCTTCTTATATTGTCCGGAAGTTTCCGTTTTCCAGAGTATCGCATTGGCAATAATCCGATTGTCGGTATTTTTTTCCATACCTGACATTTGTTTTTTGAAAATTTTTTCATAACCATTGCAATCTACAACAATAAACCCCCCTCTTTTAGTTTTTACTCCTTTATTGATATTTCCCTCTTTTCGATATTCATCCAAAATCCTGGAAGCGGCTCGGGCATTACCCCCTTTTTCATCCTGAAATTTTTTTGCTTTATCTAACTCTTCCAAAACATAAATAGATAAAACCAAAACATTTTCTTCATCGCTGAGTCTTTCCAAGACCCGCCAATCATGCAAAATAGCGCTTGTGTCAATAAAATAAACATTTTTTCCTTCTGGATATTGCCTGCTTTTTTTCGCGTTTTCCATTATAAACACTCCTTTTCTTTTATAGGTTAAAAGTAATTATCTACCATTATTAAATTATTAATATGCTTTATTTAAGTATGAAATATAAAAATCCTTAAGTCAATTTTAATAAATTTAATTAAAAAGCAATTGACCTTAATAAAATTCTCGTTATAATAAAATAATATGTCTACGGGACTTTTTGAGCTTTCAATTATTTTTCTAATAGCGGCCGGATTAGGAATAGCCGCCCGAATATTAAAACAACCAATTATATTGGCTTATATTTTTAGTGGTATTGTTATTGGTATTTTAGGTTTTTTTCATTTAAACGATAAAGAACTTTTTCAAACTTTTTCCGATTTAGGTTTAATGTTTTTGCTTTTTTTAATTGGTTTAGAAATAAATTACACTTCTTTAAAACTTGTAGGTAAAACCTCTGTTCTTATCGGTTTGGGTCAGCTTTTTTTCACTTTTATTTTTGGATTTGGTATTGCTCAACTTTTCGGTTTTGCCTATCTTCAAGCGGCCTATATTGCTATTGCTCTTACATTTTCCAGTACGATTATTATTGTTAAGCTGCTTTCAGAAAAAAGAGATACTAATAATCTTTATGGAAAAATCAGCGTTGGATTTTTGTTAGTTCAAGACTTTGCGGCTATTTTAATTTTAATTTTTTTAGCAAGTATTGAAAATGGAAAAGGAATTGTTTTTGAAGACATATTTTTAACTATTTTAAAAGGAATAGTTTTATTTATAGTTATGCTTTGGTTAGGTAGAAGACTTTTACCATTACTTTTTAACAAAATTGCTCGTTCTCAAGAACTTTTATTTTTAGCAAGTTTAGCTTGGTGCTTTGGCGTGGTTACTATAGTTGCTAAAACCGGATTTTCAATTGAAATTGGCGGATTTTTAGCCGGACTAGCTTTAGCTAATTCATCGGAACATTTTCAAATTTCCGCTCGAATAAAATCGTTAAGAGATTTTTTTATTTTAATTTTCTTCGTTATTCTTGGCTCATCTCTTATTTTTTCCAATTTTTCAGGTCTTACTTTTCCAATTATTGTTTTTTCACTTTTTGTTTTAATAGGAAATCCTTTAATTGTTATGATTATTATGGGTTTTCTTGGTTATCGTAAAAGAACCGGTTTTTTATGCGGAGTTACTGTTGCTCAAATATCTGAATTTAGTTTAGTGGTAGCCGCTCTTGGTTTAAAACTTGGACATTTAAACGAAAAAATAATGGCTTTAATAACAGCCGTGGGAATAATCACTATTACTCTTTCCACTTATATGATTATTTATTCCGAAAGAATTTTTTCTAAAATTTCCCGTTTTCTTTCAGTTTTTGAACGTCGAAATAAAAAACAAGAATATGTTGATAATTTTGGTTTTTCAAAACCAATAATTTTAATTGGAGGACATCGAGTTGGTCAAAATATTATTGAATATTTGCCTAAAAATGATTTATTAATAATTGATTTTGACCCAAACATTGTCGCTCAAATGAAAAAACAAAATTATGAAGTTCTTTTCGGAGATATTACTGATGAAGAAATAATAGAAAAAGCAAATTTTAATTCAGCTAAACTTATTATTTGCACCAGCCCCAGTCTTGAAGATAATTTAAATATCTTAGAAGAAATACTTAAAAATTCTTATCAAAAAGAACGTCCAAAGCTTATTCTCCGAGCCGAAGACGAAAGAGACGCTAAAATTCTTTATAAATATGGAGCTGATTATGTAATTTTACCCTGTCTTACTTCGGGTCAATATCTTGGTAAAAGCATTGCCGTTGACCCAAAAATGAGAATTTTAAAACAGCTTAAAGAAAAAGACTTAAAAACAATAGAAGAATTAAATCATCCTGAAAACTGCGGATGCGAGCTTTAAATTTTCAGATATTTTCTAACAGCGATGACCGAGGAAATTACTCCTAAAGCAACACCAAAAATTAATTGATAAATTAAAATACCTATAAAGTTAGAAGTAAAATAATTCCAAAGGTTCATTTCCGCAATAAAAATTTGAATATAAGGAGAAAGAAAATAAATAATAGGTAAAGCTATTATTACGCTAAAAATTCCGGCTATTAAACCGTAAATTATCCCCTCAATTACATAAGGACCTCTAATAAATGAATTGGAAGCGCCCACTAAACGCATTATTCCTATTTCTTCTCTATTAGAATAAATCGCTAAACGAATAGTGTTAAAAGTAATAAGAATAGCGATTAAAGCCAGAAAAATAATAAGGACAAAAGCGCCTTTTTCAGCGGTATCAATTATTTTACCAAGTCTTTCAATAACAATAGCGTTTTGCGCGTAAGTTACTTTTTCAAACCAAGTTTTAAAATCGGTTTTATCCAAATAATCGGCAATAATTCCATATTTTTGAGGGTCATTGGCTTTAATATTTAAAGAAGCTAAAAGCGGATTTTCTTCAAGTTCTTCAAGTGACTGTTTAATGGCGGGGTCGTCTTTATGTTTTTCTTTAAATATCTCCAATGCTTTATCTTTAGATATGTATTCTACTTTTTTAACTTCAGCTAAACCTTCTAACGATTTTTTTATTTTTAAAACATCGTCTTCTAATGTATCATTTTTAAAGTAAATACTAATGTCTATTTTTTCTTGAAGGCTTGTCAATGCTGTTTTTGTTAAAACATTGGAAATTATTAATCCTTCAAAAACCAATAAAGCCAATATAATAACGGAAAGAGTTGCCGTTGAAAGCAAAGCGTTTCTCCAAAAACTCAGAAATCCATATTTAATTATACGTAAAAATGTTGTAATCAATTTTTTAAAATTTAATTTAATTTATAAATTTACGAATTTAAATTTTTAATTATTCTAAAATATATTTACCTTTTTCTTCGTCTCTGATTATTCTGCCATTTTCAACGCTAATAACTCGTTGATTAATATAATTAACAAATTCTTTATTATGAGTAGCTAAAACAACCGTTGTTCCCAATTCATTAATTTTTAAAAGTAATCTTATAATTTCCCAACTGTTTATCGGATCTAAATTACCAGTAGGTTCATCGGCAATAATAAGGTCGGGATGATTAATCATTGCTCTGGCAATAGCCACTCTTTGTTTTTCCCCACCGGAAAGTTCTCGCGGAAAATTTCCAATTTTATTTTTTAAACCTACCATTTCCAAGGCTTGAGGAACAAATTCTTTAATATCTGATTGGGGTCTACCCGCAACTTCCAAAGCAAAGGCTACGTTTTCATAAGTATTTTTATTAGGTAAAAGACGAAAGTCTTGAAAAATTACTCCTATATGACGTCTTAATTGAGGCAATTCGCGTTGTTTAATTTTATTAACATCATAAGATTTAAAAATAACTCTTCCTTTGCTTGGTTTTTCTTCACCAATAAGAAGTTTTATTATTGTTGACTTGCCAGCTCCTGATTTACCCACAAGAGAAACAAATTCCTTAGGATTAATGTTAAAACTCGCTTCTTCCAAAGCGGTCATTTTATGGCTATTATTGTTATAAATTTTGGAAACATTTTGAAAAATTATCATTATTTTATTGATATTAATAATCTTATTATATCAGTTTTAATCAAAAATCTCAATATCTATTTAATTTCAGCTTCAATAAATTCATCCAATTCTCCGTTTAAAACTTTTTCCGCTTGAGCTGTTTCAATATTAGTACGATGATCTTTTACCATTTTATAAGGATGAAGCACATAAGAACGTATTTGACTTCCCCACTCCGGTTTTACTTTAACGCGCATTTTATCCAATTCTTTTATTTCATTTTTTTCCATTAATTTTAATAATTTTATTTTTAACAAATTCATTGCTTGTTCGCGATTTTTTATCTGAGAACGGTCTACTTGAGAAGCCGCAGATAAACCCGTTGGTATATGAGTTATCCGAACCGCTGTTTCAACTTTATTAACATTTTGCCCTCCGGGACCTGATGAACGAAAAAAATCAATTTTAATATCCGATTCCGGTATTTTTAAATTTTCAGCTTCGGTTTGTAATTGCGTAATATCCGGCAAAACCTCAACCAAGGCAAACGAAGTATGTCTCTTCTTTTCTGAAGAAAAAGGAGAAATTCTAACTAAACGATGAACACCTGATTCTTTTTTTAAATAACCAAAAGCATAATTACCTTTAATTTCAAAAGTAATATCTTTAACCGGATATTTACCGGTTTTAGATTGAAAATCAGCTAAATTTTCATCAATTATTTTTATTTTCCAACTGCGTTTTTCAGAAAACTTAGAATACATTTCAAAAAGCATTCCCGCCCAATCTTCCGCGTCTTGTCCTCCGGCTCCGGCATAAATTGAAAAAATTGCCGATTGTTTATCGTATTCATTTGTAAATAAATTTTCTATTTCTAATTGACTAAGTTTACTTTCTGTTTTTTTTAATTTTTTTAAAATTTCTTCCGTTGATATTTCAGAAGAATCTTTTGCTAAAAAAATATCTATTTCATTTAACTCTTCTTCAATTTCTTTGAATTTTTTCGTTAAATCATTTAATTCTCCAAGTTCTTTTATTTTTTTTTCAACACTTTCTCTATTACTTTCTTTTTCCTTAACAGATTTCCATAAATCAGGGTCGGACATTTCATATTCAAGAGATTTTATTTTATTTTTTTTATTCTCCAGGTCAAAGCCACCCGGCTAAACGCCGGGCTTGTTCTTTTAATTCATTAAATTGTTGGCTAAAAACTTCATTCATAAAAAAAGTATAACAAATATTAAATTACCGTCAATTAATAAATTTAAATTCAATTAACACTTATTTATCTATTAAAAACTAAATTTATGAGCCGGAGGCGAGAGTTGAACTCGCGACCTTTGCTTTACGAAAGCACTGCTCTACCACTGAGCTACTCCGGCCTAATAATGACAAATAAAAGAAAAATATTACTCTATTATTAAATTATATAGACAAAAAAATACTTAACTTAACGTTATTATAACAAATCAAGCAATAAAAATAAATAAATTAAACTATGAATTTACTTAAAAAAAACAATATCAAGCCTAAACCGCTCACAAGAACGGAAATAAGCCAAAAACGCATTGTTATTTTAGTTTCTGGCCATCCAAGAGCTTCTAAATGATGATGAATAGGTGATGCTAAAAATATTTTTTTACCTCTAAATTTTTTGGAAAGTAATTGTAAAATAACAGAACCGGATTCAATCACCAATACAAAAGCAATAATTGGTAAAAATAAAACAGAATTTGTTAAAAAAGCAATAACTGCCAAAGTTACGGTTAAACCCATAATCCCAGTTTCACCCATATAAAATTTTGCCGGATAAATATTAAACCAAAGATAAGTAATTAAAGCGCCAATAATAATCGCGATTAAAACTGTCAAATCATAAAGACCTTTAGTGTAAGCAATTATTCCAAAAGAAGCGAAAACCGGAGCTAAAACACCGGCTGATAATCCATCTAAACCATCAATTATGCCTCCGGAAAAAGTAGCTAATATAACAATAATAAAAATAATGATATAAAAACCGTTTATCTCAAAATTTCCTAAAAATGGAACATAAATACTGCTCCATTCAAGCTTATAATAAAACCACCATGACCCGACAACGGCAATTAAAGAAATTAAAGCTAACCGAACTTTTAATCTTAATCCTCCGGCAATATATCCTCCTTTATTGCGAATTACCAATAAATCATCAACTAATCCCAAAATTGAAGCTGAAACTAAAGTAAAAAGAGGCAACCAAGTTTGAGAACGAGAAAGAAAATTTATTTTCTCTCCAAAAGAACCGGAAAAAATTCGTGAAGCTAAAAAAGCGCCAATAGTAACAATAAGCACGGTTGCCCAAATAAGAATACCTCCCATTCTTGGAACAGAAACTTCTTTTTTTGCATGAAGTCTTGTAAAAATTGGAGTTTTTTCTCCTCCAAAAGTTTCTTCTCGGGGTTTCTTTTTCCAACATTTATATTTATACAAAAAATGTATTAAAATCGGAGATAAAATAATCGCAATCGTAAAAGATATTATTAAAAAGCTTAAAATTTTTACAATGAAAAAAGCGTGAATAGAATACATATTATTGGCAATCTTTAATAATGTCTTTTATAATTCCTGTTTCTTTAATTGAATTTTCAGAACCTAATGTAATAGTTAAAATCAATTTATTATCAATTTCAAAAAAAGCAATTAAATTACGTCCGGCTTCATCAATAAATCCTGTTTTCCCCCCGATAAAATCTTCTTCTCCGGCAAAACTGTTAATATTAAAAATTTTTCTTGATTTACCTGATATTAATTCCGTTATTATTGTTTCTTTTTGACGAGATATTTCTAAAATTTCAGGATGCTTAAAATAAATATAAACAGCTAATTTTACCAAATCTTCGGCAATTGATTGATTAATATAAGAAAGTCCTGTTGGCTCCAAAAAAGTAGTTGAAAACATTCCAAGTTCGGCGGCTTTTCTTTGCATTTCATTAATAAAATTTCCGCCATCTTCATTAAAACTTTCAGTAATTGCAACTGCCACGTCATTACTTGAAGAAATAAGCATTGCTTTTATTAAATCTTTAATTTCAAAAATCTCTCCCACTTTAAAATCGCCTATTGTTCCTTCAGTATTAATCGCTTCTTCATTCATTATTATTGCTTTTTCCAAATCCATTTTTTCTAAAGCCACAACGCTGGTCATAAGTTTAGTTAAAGAAGCAATAGGCCAACGTTTTTCAATATTTGATTTAAAAATTATTTCATTTGAATTAACTTCATCAGATGATTTATTTAAATAACTTATTAATATAATTTCCGCTGTCAAAGATGAAATTTCTTCCTGTAAATCGGGTTTTTCCGATAAATCACAAAAAAAGTCATCAGAATTATCAATTTCAACTTTTGAAACAAGTAAATGAGACAAAGATAAATTATCTCCCGAATTATTTTTGTCTTTTTGTTCTAATAATTCAGATTCTTGAGACTTTAAAAATATATCATTAAAATTTCCCCCCAAAAAACTTTTTACAAAAGTAATATTTTGATGGAAATTTTCCGCGGCAAAAACAATATTTTTACCAACGTAATTTATTTTTTTAACAAAAAAAGAATAAAAATCTTTAAAAAAAACAGAAAAAGGATTTTCTAACGTCGTTTCTTTAATAATTTCTTGATTAGGTTCTTGAGTAATAATTTCCTGAATATCGGATTGATTTGGTAAATCAAAAAAATCTTTTTTTTCAAAAATCGCTTTTCTGGTTGGACTAAATAATACGGAAATTATTATGATTAAAAAAAGTAATAATGCTTGAAATTTCATTTTTACGCTAATTTAATTTTGTTTTAAACCATGGGTAATTTCATTAAAATCAACGGATTTATTGGAACTTGAATTATTATTTAAATTATTTCTTTCAGAATCTATATTTTTAAACTTTTCATATTCCGGCAATTCTTCAATTTTAGATATTCCTAAATATTTTAATAAATCAAAACTTGGTCGATAAAGATAAACATTTGCTCTTTTAGGGTCGGTTTGTCTATCTATTAATCCTCTGATTGTTAAACTTCTTAAAATAAAACTGGAATTAACGCCTCTATAATAATCAATTTGCGCTCTGGAAAGAGGACCCATATAAGTTATCAAAGAAAGAGTTTCTACTGAAGCCGGTGTTAAATTTTCTTTAAACTCTTCTTTAATAAAATTTTCTAAAAGAGGAATAAATTCCGGTTTAGTTACTAATTGAACACGATTATCCAAAAAAACCAAGTTCAATCCCCTATCTTCAGTTTTATATTTTTGTCGTAATTCTTCCAACGCGTTTTTTATTTTTTTTTCAAATTCCGCGGGTTTAATTTTAAAATTATTTTTAAATATTTCAACAAAACGCTTTATTTCAATCGGCTCGCCATAAGCAAAAAGAATCGCTTCCAAAGCGGCTAAAATGTTTTCTTGATTTTTATTAATTTCGTTTTCCATATTTTAAATTTTATTATCTTCAATCATTATACTCTCAAATTGTTTTTTTTGCTCGGCTTTTATGAATTGACTGGATAATAAATGAAGTAAAGCTAAAAACAAAACAACAATTTCCGAACGAGACTTCCCGGTTGTTAAATCTTTAAAACCAAATTTGGTTTGATTTAAATCTTTTTTTTCTTTTTTTAAACGATTAATGATTTCTTCAATCTTTTCTTCAAGAGTAATAAGAGATGATTTTATGGTTTGAGTTTCTTTAAACTCCTTTATATCGCTAAAAATCTTTTTAATAGCATTAAATAAGTCTTCTGTTTTCAATTTTTTATCAGGATAAAAAATTGTTGGTCTGTCTAAAAATAAGGGTCGCGATATAGAAATTTGATTTTTATCCCAAAGCTCTTTAAATATTGTCATCACGGGTTTAAATCGTCTATAAAATTGAAGCCTGCTTTCCAAATCTTTAATGCTTTCTTCTTCGTCGCCTGTTAAAGCCAAATCCGGTAAAAGAGCTTTTGATTTAATAAGAAGTAATTGACTGGCAATTATTATAAAATCAGCTAAAAGTCTTGGTTCAATTTTTTCAACTTCTTTTAAATATTCCAAAAAGTCAGCTGTTACTTCAGCCAAATTAAACTCCGTAATTTCCATTCTCCTTTCTTCAATTAATTGCAACAATTTATCCATAGGCCCGGAAAATTGTTCAAGTTTTAATTGATACATTTAAATATTGCGTTAAATTTAAAAATTAAATTACATAATAAATAAAAAATCTATTGGATTAAAATAACCATATTCCTGAGGATAATCCGGAGTATAACCATAATAAATCCCTTCCCCTTCTGGATTTTCTAAAACCGGAGCTGTTTTAATTTCAAAATGCAAATGAGTATCAAATAAATTTTTATTTTCACAGCCGTCTGGTCCAATTCGCCAATAATTATCGCATCCAAAACCGCTATTTCCTATTTTACCTATTATATCTCCTTTTTTAATAATATCACCTTTTTTTAAAAGTTTATCCATTTCAGAAAGATGAGCATATAAAGAATAATAATTCATTGAAGAAGCGCTGTGCTTAATAATTATCGTATTACCTAATCCATGGTCATTGGCGTTATTTTTCTGGATTTTTGCGATTTCGCCATCGGCAATAGCATAAACATAAGGCTCTGTTGAACTTGAATTGGGAGAAAAATCAACTCCTGTGTGTTGATAATAATCAAGCTTTAAAAAATCCGTTCCGCTAAATTTCCAAGCTGTTCTAAAGGGATTAAGAAATCGTTGCCTTATCCAAAAATCTTCTAAATCCACCGGAGCGCAAAATTCTTCTTTTATTTTTAAATCGCTAAAGTTTTTATAAACTACAACTTGGTCTCCCGTGTTGGCGAATTCATAAATTTCTTTAGCGTATTTATTGGCAAACCGAAGACAACCACCCGTAAAATTCAAAGAAACTTCTTCTCCGTTTTTATAATAAGGAATACCGTGAATAAAAAAATCTTCATAAAATTGAACAGAATAAGGCATTACTACCGGAAAAAGAGAAGAATAATGGCTTTCGCGTTTAACTCCAACCCTGTAATATCCAGTGGGAGATTCAAACCATTTATTTTCCGGAGACTGGTAAAAAAGGGGGAAAATTTTAATTAATTTTCCTTCATTATAAATTAAAGCTTTTTTATTTGTTAAATCAATTTCAATACCGCGAGACTCTGTTAATTTTGGGTTTTGAAAACAAAACTCTTTATCCCCTTCTTCTAAAAATTCCATTCCTTCTTCACAAAAATTTTTTTTGAATTTTTGCAAAACTAAATCATTATTTTCAGAAAAAATATTAACTGTTAATTTCTCAAAATTAACATTTAAATTAGAGTTAAATTTATCAATATTTTCTTTCTCTAAAAATAAAAAAAGGCCGATTTTAAACCCTGAAAGAAAAAAGATTGGCAGAACAATAAGAATTGTTCCCAAAAAAAGTATTTTGCGGAGCATAACAAAAAATTCTAAGTTTTAAAATTACAATATCTCTATTTCGCTTACCCGATAACCAAAATTAATAGCTTCTTCTTTGCTGGGAAACCAAATATCTACCCTGTCATTATAACTTTGATGCAAGCGGTCTTCAACAACGAAAACTTTATTGCCAAAAAGTTCCGGTAATCTAATTTTTGTTCCAAAAGGTAAAAAATTAGCCGCTACCACCCCGGAATGAACAAAACTTCCAGACGCGGTAATAAGCGGCGTATCATCAGTTTCTTCCGGACAACTAGAATAAGCGGTTATTAAAATATCCATCTTTTTTTTAGCTCTTTCTTCTTCGGTTGTTTTTAATAACGAATAATTTTGAGCTAAAATAAAAGACCCGTTACAAACGGTTGAAAAATCGGAATTTTCTTGATTGTTCTGTTTTTGAGTTAAATTTACCGAGGTTTGAGCTGTTAATTTATTGCTTATTAAAGCCCCTGTTAAAACAACACCCCCTATAAAAAAAGGCAGTACCAATACTGCATATTTATTACTCATATGTCAAGAAGTATAGCAAAAGGAAAAAATTTGTCAACCCCATGCGCTGGTTCATATGATACTATCCACTTAGGGCGTTGAAAAAAAATATGAAAGGAAGGTATTCTGGCAGGCATATGACAATATA
>JAFGBB010000029.1 GCA_016933365.1 Candidatus Wolfebacteria bacterium
ATATAATTAGAAATATGAAAAAAATTAATAAAAAGAAAACCTTAATTACTGGCATAACGGGTCAGGATGGCGCTTACCTTGCCAAATTTTTATTAGATAAGGGTTATGAGGTTTATGGTGGATATCGCCGGCTTTCCACACCAAATTTTTGGCGACTTCAATATTTAGGAATTTTTGAAAAGATAAAATTAATTCCTATGGACTTAATAGATATTAATTCAATTTATGAAGCGATTAAAATTAGTCAACCTGATGAAATTTATCACTTAGGAGCACAAAGTTTTGTAGGCGCCTCTTTTGATGTTCCACAAGCAACGGCCGAAATTACTGGTTTGGCAACAACGGCTTTTCTTGAAACAATCAGACATATTAATTCTAAAATAAAGTTTTATCAGGCTTCGACAAGCGAGCTTTATGGTGACGGCGCCTATTCAATGCTTAGGGAAAATTCTCCATTTAGACCTTCTAGTCCTTATGCGGTTGCTAAACTTTATGCTTATTGGATAACTAGGGTTTACCGCGAAGCTTACGGAATTTTTGCGGTTAATGGAATTTTATTTAACCATGAATCGCCTTTACGCGGCTTGGAATTTGTTACTAGAAAAATTAGTAACGCAGTGGCGAAGATTTACTTAGGATTAGAAAAAGAGCTTGTTCTTGGTAATTTAGATGCTAAGAGGGATTGGGGTTACGCGCCTGAATATGTTGAATCAATGTGGTTAATGCTACAACAGCCGGAACCTGATGATTTCGTAATCGCCACTAACGAAACGCATTCGGTAAAGGAGTTTGTAAAAGAAGCTTTTAAATGTGTTTCTTTGAATTTTCAAAAATATATCAAAACTAACCCACGTTTTAAAAGAAAATTTGAGGTAAATTTCCTTTTAGGCGATTATTCTAAAGCTAAAAAAAGATTAAATTGGGAGCCCAAAACTAAATTTAGCGATTTGGTAAAAATAATGGTTAATGAGGATTTAAATCGTTGGAAAAAATGGCAGGATGGTGAACGATTTGCCTTTGATGCTCCTTTTTATCCGAGTGAAAAAAATATTATAAATCGTTCTCTTTAATAACATCTTTATTATATATGAAAAAGAAAAATATTCTTGTTGCTGAACCAGAAATTGGTAAAGACGAATTAAACAACGTTATTAAAGCGTTAAAAAGTGGTTGGATTTCTTCACGGGGAGAATATATTAAGAAATTTGAAAAAAATTTTGCGAAGTATTTAGGCGTTAAATATGCCGCTACTACCTCTAGTGGTACCACTGGTTTACATTTAGCTCTTCTTGCTCTTGGTATAAAAAAAGGAGACGAAGTAATTATTCCTGATTTGACTTATATAGCTACTGCTAATGCGGTTGCCTATGTAGGTGCTAAACCAGTGATGGTTGATGTTGAACCTGATTATTGGTGTATTGATTCGCAAAAAATTATAAAAGCCATAACTAGAAAAACTAAGGTGATTATTCCGGTTCATCTTTACGGTAATGTTGCTGAAATGGAAAAAATTATGAAAATTGCTAAAGAATATAATCTTTTTGTTATTGAAGACGTAGCTGAAGCGCACGGAGCGGAATATAAAGGTAAAAAAGCTGGAAGCTTGGCTCATATAGGAGTTTTTAGCTTTTTTGGAAATAAAATTATTACCACAGGAGAAGGAGGAATGGTTGTTACTAATAATAAAAAGATTTATGAAAGGGTAAATTTTTTGAAAAACCAGGGACAAAGCACAAAAAAAAGATATTGGCATCCAGAAATAGGTTTTAATTATCGGATGACTAATTTACAGGCGGCAATAGGATGCGCTCAACTTAAAAAATTAAATTTTTTTATTAATAAAAAGAGAAAAATATTTCAATGGTATAAAAAAAATTTAGCGGATTTGAAAAATATTAAGTTAAATACGCAAAGAAAAGAGACAAAAAGCGTTTATTGGATGGTTTCTTTAGTTTTAAATAAGGATTCCTGTAAAAAAAATGATCGCGATAACTTGATAAAAATACTTTTAAAACAAGGGATTGAAACTAGGACATTTTTTTATTTAATTTCGGAAATGCCGATGTATTATAAAAAAAACAGTAATTTGAATTCGGTAGCTAGAAAACTTTCCCAAAATGGTTTAAATTTGCCGAGTGGATCAATTTTGAAAGAAAAAGATATTGAGGTTATTTGTGAGATACTTAAAAAAAACCTATTATGATTTTAGTTTTAGCTACAGATGTTTTTTCAATAGGTGGAATTCAAAGGTATACTCGTTATCAGATTCAAGCATTGCGTTCTTATAGTTGGTTGGATAAAATTGTTGTTTTTTCTCTTTGTTCTGAAAATAAAAACGATTCTTTAGGGGGAAAATTTATGGTAGATTATGTTTTTGGCGGAACAGATTTTTTTTCAAAAATAAGGTTTTCTTTAAAAGCTATTATTTTTGTAATAAAAGAGAAACCTAATTTAGTTTTATGTAATCATATAAGTTTTTCTTTTATAGTAAGATTAATTAAAAAAATAACTGGAGTTCCTTATATTTTTAATGTTTATGGTATGGAGATTTGGAGTGGTTTAAGTAGCGGAAGAATAAAAGGATTAAAACAAGCAAAAGCAATTATTAGTGATTGCAAGTTTACTATTAAATATGTTAAAGATAATTTTGGTATTAGTGAAGACAAAATATTTTTACTTTATGATTGTGTTGATTTGGGTAAATTTTATCCGCAAATTGTTCCTCGGGTTATTTATGAGAAATATGGAATTAATAAAAATAAAAAAATAATTTCTGTAGTTGGGCGTTTGGCTTATGATAAGGGACAAAAAACAATGATTAGTTTTTTAAAATATTTGCCCGATAATATAATTTTAGTTCTTGTTGGCGGAGGGTCAAAATTAAAAGAATGGAAAAAATTTGCCGAATTAGAGGGAATTGAAAAACGAGTAATTTTTACTGGATATGTGCCCGAAGAAGATTTAGTTTTTTTATACAATATTGCTAATTTGATAGTTTATTTGAGTAAATTCAAAAAAAATGAAGGCGGTGCTTTACCTCTTGTTTTAATAGAGGCAGGCGCCTGTGAGAAACCGATTATTGTTAGTGATGAGGATGGGGCGACCGAGGCGGTTAAAAATGGATTTAATGGTTTTATTGTTCCGACTCGCAATAAGGAAGCGGTAATTGGGAAAATAAAATATTTTTTTTCCAATCCGCAGATTTTGAAAGAAATAAGTCGAAATAGCAGAAAATACGTTGAAAGAAATTTTTCTTATAAAATTTTTAATAAAAAACAAGAAGATATAATTAAAGGAATTTTAAAATGAGAATATTATTGGTTAGGCCTTCATATTATATAGATAAAGAGGATTGTCCTTATCAATTTAGAGAGCCTTTAGGGTTAGAATATCTTGCCGCTTATATTAGAAATGATTGCGAAGTAGAAATATTTGATATGCTGGGACTTTATTGGAATAAATACGATGAAGTTGAAGGTAATCCTTCTTTAATGAGAATTGGGGGAAGTTATGAAAGTCTTTTTAAAAAAATTGAAAAATTTCATCCCGATGTGGTGGGAATAACCTCAATGTTTTTAATGGAAAGAGATTTTTTATTTCAGTTAACAAAAGAACTTAAGGGGCTTTTTCCAAAAATTAAAATTATTGTAGGTGGTTCTCATCCGAGTTGTATTGGAGAAGATCTTTTAGTTAATAATTCTTATATTGATATTTTGGTAATTGGAGAAGGCGAAGAGACGCTTAAGGAGTTAATTAAAAAAAATTTTAAAAATCTTTCAGAAATAGAAGGTATAATTTTTAAGGATAGTAAAAAAAATCAAATATTTAGAACTTCTAATAGAAAACCAGTTAATATAGACTTTATCCCTTTTCCGGATAGAGATATGGTTCTTTATAAAAACTATGATAAAAGTGTTAAATATGCAGCATTAAGAACAAGATTAGGGCAAAAAACCGCTATGAGGATAATGTCTTTAATATCTAATACTCCAATTGATTGTTTATTAGACAAACCTCTTAATTTTTTAAGAAGAAAATTTGCGAAAAATTCGATAGGTTTTCCTTCTGCCACGATTGTAACTAGCCGTAGTTGTCCTAATCGTTGTACTTTTTGTGCTATCCGCAAAGTTTGGGGAAATATGTATAGGATGCGTTCAGCTGAAAGTGTAATTAAGGAAATATCTATATTATATAATAATTACGGAATAAGACATATTGCGATTCAAGACGATAATTTCACGGTTTCAAAAGAAAGGACTATTAAAATATGTAAGGCCATAATTGAAAACGAGTTTCAAATAACAATTGAAGCCTCAAGTGGAATTTATATTCCGTCTTTAGATAGAGAAGTTTTAACTTGGCTTAAAAGGGCGGGCTTAAATTCTATGTATCTTGGAGTGGAGTCTGGAAATCAAAATGTTTTAACGAATATTATCAATAAAAATCTTAATCTTAATAAGGTTTCCGAGGTTGTAAATATTTGTAAAGATTTAAATATTAAAGTCGGTGGGTATTTTGTTATAGGTTTTCCAGGAGAAAAATTGGAAAACATGAGAGAAACAATTAATTTTGCTTTAAAAAGCAAATTAGATTGGGTGCGTCTTTATTTGCTTCAACCTTTTCCAGGTTCGGAAATATACGAGGAATGTTTAAAAAATGGATTTTTAATAAATGATTATGATTATACTAAAATGAAAATTTTTAAAGAAAGGTTTTATATTCAAACTCCTGAATTTAAACCCGAACAGGTTGAAAGACTTATTTATGAAGGTCGAAAATTACTTTTTGACGCTGGTAAATTATCCGATGGATTTTTTAATAAATAGCTTTAATCATTATTTTATTAAAACAAAAAAATAATAATTTAATTATTGTCTATCTATTTTTTAGTATAGATAAATTGAATTATTCTTTGCTAAATCTTGTTCTGATGTTATAGTTTTTAAATTAATCTATACTGGGGGTATTTTCTGTGGATAAATTTATTTTATTGCTGATTATTTCGGTAATAAAAATATTTTTCGTTTTTCCGCCGCATTCTATATGGTCATTGAAAGAGTAAAACTTTTTATAGTTTTTACATCAAAGTTGTTTTTTCCTTAATTTCCCTGATAGCGATTTGTTTTAGATCTTCGCCTAAATGGAAAAAGATTACAACTATGGAATAAATTTAAGAATAGAACTTGAAACTTGATTTGTTCCATTTTTTTAATTATTATAATATAAATTAAATAAGATTTAATTTATGGCGGAAATAAAAAAGTTTGAAAGTAAATATTCGATTTATACATTAGAGTCTTTTGGAGACAAAATTTTTATTAATCGAAAAGTTAAAGAAACTGGCGTGGTGAGTAAATTTTTTTATTATATCAATATCGATAAAAATGGTAATTCAAAAACGAGAAGAATTGATGAGATTGTGGGAAAAAAAATCATAGGGAGGGCACTTAAAGACGATAATATTAGTTCGGCCTTGATGATAGTGGAAGGAGAAAAAATTAATAAGAAAAAAAATAAAATCATAGATTTTTCCAACAAAAGTAAAGAAGAATATCTTTTTACTTCAACCGGAGACAAATTTTTTTATCATAAAAAATCGCTGAATTCTTTCAAGAACAATACTGGTAAAACTATAATCTCAACTCATATTAGCCCTGAAGGAACCTGTAATCTTAGGTGTCCTTATTGTTCTGTGGCTTATAGAAATAGTATAGGAAATAGAATTGAATTGGATATAATTAAAAAGTATGTAAATATACTTAAAAAGCGTGGTCTTAAGGCGGTGATTTTAACTGGCGGAGGCGAGCCGACACTTTATCCCAAGATTAATGAATTAATAGAATTTCTTTACGATAAATCAAAACTGGAACTAGCCATGATTACCAATGGTACGGTTTTAGATAGAATTTTTCCAAAAAACAGGAAAAAATTTAGATGGCTTAGGGTTTCGGTAAATCTTTTTGATGGCTGGGAAAAAAAAATAAATATTCCAAAAGAATTTATTAATCCGAAGACGATTATTGGTTTCAGTCATATCTATACGTTAGAACATAATTTTGGTGATAAAGAAATTAATTATAAAAAAATTCTCCGGAAAATTATCAAACTGATGGATAAATTCAATGTTCAGTATTTGCGATTGCTTCCCAACTGCTTGATTAAGGGCGATAAATTTAATTACCAGCATAAAGCTATAGACAGATTAGTTTCGTCTTTTAAGGATAAAAGGATTTTCCACCAGTTGAAAATTCATCAAAGGCCGGATTTCAAAATTTGCTATCAGTCGTATTTTAGACCTTATCTTTCTGAAGAGAAAAATCCCTGGACAAAAAAACCCGGCACAGTTTTTCCGTGTGATTCCATAGTTTTAAACAGTTCAGTTAAAAAGTTTCTGGATAAGTATGCTATTTGTGAACCAGAAAGAATAGGTGAATATATGGATAAAAAGATAAAACATAAATTTAAGCCGCCAGTTGATTGTGAGGGATGCGTTTTTGTTAAAAATAACAAGATATTGGAATACTTGGCGAATTCTTCGGAAAAAGAATTTGAATCTTATTTTAAAAAGGTGGAAAATAAAAAAATAAAACATTTACATAAAAATTTTATATGAAACCGATTACAACAATTTTAGTGGTCAATAATGAGGAAAAACTAATCAGGAGATGTCTTGAAAGCGTTAAGTTGATTAGTTCGGAAATAATAGTTATCCACGACGGAAAATGTGTTGATAATTCTTTGAAGATTGCTTCTGAATTTACGAAAAAAGTTTTTGAAAGAAACAAATATTACTGTCTTGAGCCGCATCTAGTTGATGCTCTTTATATGGCTAATCACGATTGGATAATGCGTTTGGATACAGACGAATATTTGTCGCCTGAATTGATAGAGCATATTTTAAAACTTGACTTAGAAAATCTGCCTTATACTTATTTTACCGCTAACTGGCGTGAACATATGGTTGAACAGTCTGAGTATTCCAGGAAAGTCCTTTTGTTTAACAGAAATCACAGTTTGAATATTGGTATTCCGCACCGGGCCGTGGAGGTATCGGGCGACGGACTGCTTTTGGACGGTTATTTGGAACATACCCCTGTTCACGCCAATTTCGGCTTCAGAGACATGCTTTTCAAAAAACTGAAGCCGTTTGCTAGGGTGGATGCGAGAATGCGTTATGCCAAGCCGATTAAAATTTATTCGCTTGAGGAACACAACAAACTTCCCCGGAAAATCACTTTTAGAAACAAGTACCCGCTTTTAACCGCGCCATTTTTCGCTTTACGTGTTTATTTCAACACCCTGAAAGAACTGGCGAAAAGCCGTAACCGCCACGCATTCAAAAGGGTGTTTAACGTGGCTCACGCCCATTTGATAGAACAGTTCATATTGTCTTATTACATGTACAAAGAGAAAAAGAAAACAGAAGAGAGAAAAGCGACCGAGATTAACGAAGAAGAAATAGACAGGCATTATGACGAAGAATATTTCGAACGGGGACTTAACAGTGGAAAATCGCTGTATATGAATTATCGCTGGATGCCGGAATTGAGCATTAGGATGGCCTATTTTATGACCAAAGATTTACCAATTAAAGAAGGGTCAAAGATTTTGGATTTCGGCTGCGCCAAAGGATATCTGGTGCGTGCTTTCCGTTTTTTAAATTTTGAAACTTATGGAATTGATCTTTCTAATTACGCGGTTTCTCAAGCCGAAAGAGATGTTATTAAATATTGTAAATTAATAAAACATCCTTCTGATTTAAGAAAGATATTTGATTTTAAATTTGATTGGGTTATCTCCAAGGACGTTTTTGAACATATACCGGAAAACGATTTGGCCGAAGTTTTAAAACAGCTGTCGCTAATGACCCAAAAAATGTTCGTAGTAGTTCCCTTAGGCAAAGACGACACAAGCGGTAAATTCATAATCCCTGATTATAATAATGAAATCAGTCATATTACTATAAAAACTGATAAATGGTGGAAAGAATTTTTCAAAAAAAACAACTTCACCGTGGAGAAAGCGAGTTTCAAATTCAGATTTTGCAAAGAAAACTGGACATCAAAGTACTCCAAGAGCAACGGGTTTTATGTCTTGAAGAGCCGGCGTCGCTAGATATGATATTGTGATGCGGGATAAAGTAATTTAAAATGTTTAAAATATTAATCATCAGCAGTTCGACCAAGTGGGATTTAGGCAGAAGTTATTTGCGGGGATTTTCCATCCTCGGAGCGGAAGCCGAGATTTTTGACGAACAAAAATTCTACAAAGAAAACAGTTTTTTAGCTTCAAACCGTTACGGGCGCAGGTTATTTTGGCGGTTTTTAGCCGGACCATTGCAGAAAGAAATATTAAAAACCGCGAAAGAAAAAAGACCGGATTTGATTTTGGTGTTTAAGGGATGGCTGATAAAACCGCAAACGATTTCAGATATTAAAAAAATACTGCCGCAGACCCTGGTTTTTAACTTTAACCCCGACAATCCATTTAATACCTGGCATCACGGCAATTCCAATTACTGGATAATTAACTCCATTCCTTTATATGACGTTTACTTCATCTGGGGTAAATTTCTGGTTGAGCCTTTGAAAAAAGCGGGCGCCAAAGCAGTTGAATACCTGCCTTTTGGTTATGATTCCAAAATCCATTATCCAGCAGAAGTTTCCAAAAAAGACAGGGAAGTTTACGGCTCGGATATCGCTTTTATAGGTACTTGGGATAAAGAAAGAGAGTGGTGGCTTAATAATTTAATAACTAAAGACTCAATAATCAAGAATCTTAATCTGAAAATATGGGGTAATTTATGGGAAAAAGCCAATAAAAAATTACAGGAGAAATGGCAAAAAAAAGAAATGGTGGGAGAAGAATTTTCTAGGGTTTGCGGAGCATCTAAAATAATTTTGAATTTTATAAGAAAACAAAATGGTTCTTCTCATAATATGAGAACTTTTGAGATACCGGCTTGTCGAGGCTTTATGTTGTCTAATAGAACTTCGGAACAGATAGAATTTTTTAAAGAAGGAAAAGAAGCGGAATATTTTTCTAATGCGATTGAGCTTAAAGAAAAAATCAATTATTATTTAAAGAACGATGAGCTAAGAAATCAAATTACCATTGCTGGTTATGAAAAATTAATAAAATCCGGTTATTCATATATGGATAGAGCTAAAAAAATTATTAATATTTATAAAGAAATTAATGGATAAAAGCGTTTCTATAATAATTGCTTCTTGTAATAGAAGAGCTTTATTACAAGAAAATTTGGAAGCTATTAAACGTCAAAAGTTTAAAGGTAATTTAGAAATTATTGTTATTGACGATGGTTCTACGGATGGTACAGATCAATTATTAAAAGAGAAAACAATTTCAAAAAATAAGTTTCCTTTAAGATATTTTAAATCGCCGCAATTAGGTCCCGGAGGTGCCCGTAATATAGGTATTTTTCATTCACGGGGCGAAATTTTAATATTTTTAGATGATGATGCTGTAATTCAAGGAGAAGATTATGTAAAAGAAATAGTTAAAACCTTTCAGGAAAAAGACGTTGGTATTGTTGCTGGTAAAACAGTTGATTTTTATTCCGGTATTTTTAAATTAATTAGGGCTGGTAATCCCCCGGAAATTGATTTTAATTGTCCGGATAAATTAAAAAAAACGACAGGGGTTCCTACAAAAAACGCCGCTTTTTTACGAGAAGCCGTTCAAAGAGTAGGAGGTTTTAGTAAATTACTTAAATACGCTTGGGGTGAAGATATTGATTTATGTATTAAAGTTTCAAAACTAGGCTATAAAATAGCATTTAATGAAAAAGCATTAGTCTATCATTATCCGATTGCTAATTTTAAAGGATATATAAAAAAATCTTATTTAATTGGTTTTTCTCAGGGAGTATTTTATTTTCTTTATCCTGATAAAAATAATAAGTTTTCTTTATTTAAATTTTTTATTTTTCCCTTATTGGCTGTAAGAAATTTTATAAAAAAACTAAAAATTTGTTTTAATAAAAAACTTTTTTCTAAGGCTATTTTTAAAGAAATAACAATTATGTTTGTTTGGATTATTGTTAGTTATGGAGCATTGTATTTTGGTAAAATTAATTATTTAATAAAAAAAATATTTTTTTTTATTAAAATAATATTAAAGTCTATTTATGATTTTAATAAATATTTTTTGGAATTAATAAAGTATTTTATTAAAACAAAAATTTTACCTCAAAGAAGGAGTTTTATTTTTTATTTGACCAATAGATGTAATTTAAGATGTAAACATTGTTTTTTTTCTGAGAGTGTTAATAAAGATGTAGTGGAACCTACATTGGAAGAAATTAAAAAATTAGCAAAAGATTATTATCGTAATACCAATACATGGAAGTTTTTAGCTAGAGGTATTTCTCAAGGATTTACTGGGGGTGAACCATTTTTAAGGGATGATTTATTGGAAATTATTATGCTTTTTAAAAAACAAGGAGTTAAATATTTTCAAATTAACACTAATGGCGTACTTACCGATAAAATTGTCGTTTTTAGCAGAGAAATGCTAAAAAGAAAAATTTCCTTTAAGATAATTATTAGTATTGATGGTTTGGAAAAAACTCATGATAAAATTAGAAATGTGACTGGGGCTTTTAAAAAGTCTATTAAAACTATTAGAAAACTTAAAAATATTGGAGTGAAAGTCGGAGTTATAACGACAATTAATAGATTAAATTATAAAGAAATTAGAGAAGTGATAAGTTTTCTTAACAAGAATTTTGGAATTGAGCCTGGTTTACAAATTATTAGAGGTGTTATTCAATCAAACGCCCCGATGGAATTTAGAGAAATTGCTAATCCATTAGAAAAGAGTATTTTAATAAAAAAAGATATTATTCCAGAAATAAGAAATATTATATTTAAAATATATTTAAAAAAAGCAATAGAAAAACCTTTTCGGGTAGCCGAATTTGCTAGAAAGATGACTTATCTTTATTGCCATTTGGATATTTTAGAAAAAAGAAAAAAAATGTTTAATTGTTTAGCCGGAAAATCAACAGGAGTTATTTATCAAAACGGTGATGTTTCTCTTTGTGAATTTTATAAGCCGATTGGCAATCTTAAAAATGTTGGTTTTAATTTATCTATTCTTTGGAAAAATAAAGAAGCTCAAAGACAAAGAGCATTTATAAAAAAATGTTTTTGTCATCATGATTGTTTTATTAATACTGAATATAATTTGCGTTTTACCGGATATTTTTTGGGTAATTTAAGGAAATTTATTAATTTAATATTAAGAAATTCAAAATTAGATTAAAATTTTGGGGTTTTTTTAAAATAAATATTATTGACGCTTTTAATAATTTAAGTTAATATTAAATTAATTTTATGTCTAAACAAGAGAAAAAAAATATTTTGATTACTGGCGGCGCTGGTTTTATTGGTAGTAATACTTTAGAATTTTTATTTAAAAAATATCCTAATTATAATTTTATAGTACTTGATGCTTTAACTTATGCCGGTGATATTAAAAATATTCCGGATTATATAAAAGAAAGTAAAAATTTTAAATTTTGGTATGGAGATATTCGGAATACTAAACTTGTTGAACACTTAATTTCGCAAGTAGATACGGTTATTCATTTTGCCGCAGAAACCCATGTTAGTCGTTCAATTTACGACGACGCGAATTTTTTTGAAACAGATGTTATGGGTACACATAGAGTAACTAATGCTGTTCTTCGTAACCGTGAAAAAATTAAAAGATTTATTCATATTTCTACGAGTGAAGTTTACGGTACTGCTTTAAAAAAGAAAATGGATGAATTACATGATTTGAATCCGGCTAGTCCTTATGCTGCGGCTAAGGTTGGCGCTGATAGACTGGTTTATTCTTATGTAAATACCTATGGTATTCCCGCTGTTATTATTCGGCCTTTTAATATGTATGGACCAAAACAGCACTTAGAAAAGCTTATTCCAAGATTTATAACAAGTTGTATTTTAAATGAACCATTAACGATTCATGGTTCGGGTAATAGTGAACGTGATTTTACTTATGTTGAAGATTTAGTGCGCGCTATTGATTTAATTCTTCATGCTCCTGATTCTAAAGTTAAGGGTGAGGTTTTTAATGTTGGTTCTGAAAAATCAATTTCAATAAATAAAATCGCTTTTATAATAACTCGGTTAATGAAAAATATTTATAAAAAACACAAGATAAAATACCAACAATCAACAATGAATAATATTGGTGATAGACCTGGTCAAGTTTTTCGACATACCGCTGATGCTTCTAAAATTAAAAAAATTTTAGGTTGGAAGCCAGCTATAGTTTTTGAAGAAGGATTAGAAATGACCATTAATTGGTATTTAGAAAATAAAGATTGGTGGCAAGATAAAATCTGGATGAGACACGTACCAGTTGAAACTGATAAAGGTAAAATGGAAATGCATTAAAAAATGAATACACTTATAAAAAACAAAAAATTTATAACTGGTAAGGATTGGGTTTGGTATGCTCCAAATACTACCGATAGTTATGGTAAAAACGAAATAAGCGCCGTAACAATGGCTTTGAAAAAGGGTTGGTTAACTACGGGAAAAATTACTCAGGAATTTGAAAATAAAATAGCAAATCTTTTTGGAAAAAAATATGCCCTTTTTGTTAATTCTGGTTCTTCGGCTAATTTATTGGCTTTGGAAGTTATGAAATTTCCAAAAGGTTCTGAAATTATTACTCCTGCTTGTAATTTTAATACTACAGTAGCGCCAATTATTCAAACTGGATTAATTCCGGTTTTTATAGATGTTGAGCTTAATAAATATACAATTAATGTTAGCGATTTAGAAAAAGCTCTTTCTAAAAAAACTGTTGCCATAATGGCGCCTCATTTAATTGGTAACTTTATTGACTTAGAGGTAATTCGTAAGTTTTGTAAACTTCATAAATTAGTTTTTATTGAAGATAGCTGTGATACTCTTGGAGGAAAATTTAAAAATAAACCGTCTGGATATTGGAGCGATATTACCACTACTAGTTTTTACGCTTCTCATATTATTACAGCTGCGGGAGGAGGGGGGATGTTAATGTTTAATGATAAAAAATTAAGAGAGAAAGCAAGGATTTTTAGGGATTGGGGTAGAGGGATTTCACGACACGATGAGAAAATTCGTTCCCGATTGGCTACTTTTAAAATTAGTGGCAGACCTTACGATAGCGCTTTTGTTTTTATGGAAAGAGGATATCATTTTAGAGCAACAGAAATTCAAGCGGCCTTTGCTTTAGCTCAATTAAAGCGTCTTAAATCTTTTATGGAAACCCGCCGCCATAATTTTTCCCGGATTTACGATTTTTTTAAACAATATGAAGAATATTTTATTTTACCGGAATCAATGCCTAATAGTATTACTAATTGGTTAGCTTTTCCCTTGACCATTAAAAAATCAGCGCCATTTATGAGAAATAATTTAGTTCGTTATTTAGAGGACCATAAAATTCAGACCAGGCCGCTTTTTTCAGGTAATATTATAAAACACCCGGCTTATAAAAAAGTTAAATATCGTAAAATCGGCGATTTAAAAAACTCCCAGTATATTCTTGAGCAATCATTTTTAATTGGAACTCATCACGGTTTGACTGATAAGATGATTGATTATTTATTTGAAGTTTTCTTTGAATTTTTGAAAAAGAAAATTTAGATTTTAATATTATGAAAATAGCAGATTACATTGTTGATTATATTACGTTTTTAGGAACAAAATGTGTGTTTATGGTAACAGGTGGAGCAATTGCTCATGTAACTGATGCAGTTGGTCGTCGAGCTAAAGAAAAAGGAGATATTGATTATGTCTGTGTTCAACACGAACAGGCTGGAGCCATGGCAATTGAATCTTATTCCCGTTTTGGGTCGGAAATAGGTGTTATGTTAGTAACTAGCGGTCCGGGAGCCACAAACTTGATTACTGGTATTTGTGGTTGTTGGTTTGATTCTATTCCAACGCTTTTTATTTCCGGTCAGGTTAGTACTGCGGAATCTGGAGATGTAATAAAAACTAAGCCTAGACAGGTTGGTTTTCAGGAAACTGATATTATTAGTATTGTTAAACCAATTACCAAATTTGCGGAAAAAATTACTGATCCAAATAAGATAAAATATTACCTTGACAAAGCAATTTATTTAGCTAAGTCAGGTCGACCCGGTCCGGTTCTACTTGATCTACCGGTTGATATTCAGGTGGCAGAAATTAATCCTTCTAAGCTTGTTGGTTTTAGTTCTAATAAAGAAACAAAAGAAATTTTAGATATTGATTCTGATGAGGTTATTGGTAAAAAAACTGAAGAAATTATTAATTTAATAAAAAAAGCCCGACGGCCGATTATTTTATTAGGTAGTGGTGTAAGACTGGGAAATGCTGAAAAACAAACAATGAAATTAATTGAATTTTTAAATTGGCCAGTTGTGGTTTCTTGGGGCGCTTTTGATATTTTGCCTTATAATCAATCTTTACTTGTTGGCGCTTTTGGTGTTTATGGTAGTCGTGGTGCTAATTTTGCAGTTCAAAACTCTGATTTAATTATTAGTTTAGGTTCGCGATTAGATACTCGACAAACTGGCGGTCGAGTTAATTATTTTGCTCGGCAAGCTAAAAAAGTAATGGTTGATATTGATAAGAACGAAATTCTAAAAGGAAGGGGATTGCTTATTGATATTGGAGTTATAGCTGATATTAAAAATTTTTTGAATATTTTTAACGCAAAAATAAAAGAAATAACGAAACCTAATATTTCTTCTTGGGTTAAAAGGGCAAAAGAATGGAAAATTAAATATCCGGCAGTATTACCGGAGTATTTTAAACAGAAAGATAAAATTAATGTTTACGCATTTTTAAAAATACTTTCAGATGAAGTTGGTTCAAAAGAAAATATTATTTTTGATGAGGGTGGTAATTTAATTTGGGCTATGCAGTCTTGGGAGGTAAAAGATGGTCAGCGAATAATTTCTACTTTTGGTAATTCACCGATGGGCTATGCCCTACCTGCTTCAATTGGAGCTTCTATGGTTCAAAATAAAAAACCTATTATTTGTATAGATGGCGATGGTGGTTTTCAGCTTAATATTCAAGAACTCCAAACGGTTTTTTATTATCAATTACCTATTAAAATATTTATTTTAAACAATAAAAGTATGGGTATTATTAAACAATTTCAGGATCAGTATTTTGGTTCTCGCTATTTTGCTACTTCACTTAATGGTGGTTATAGTTCACCTGATTTTGTTAAAGTGGCAAGAGCTTATGGTATAAAAGCTGTGGCTATTAAAACTTTTGATGAAATTAAAGATAAAATTAAAGAAGTGTTAAATTATGATGGGCCGATTCTTTGTGATGTTTGGATAGATAAAGATCAGAAAATTAAGCCTAAAATTGAATTTGGTCGGCCATTGGAAGATATGTCTCCTTATTTGGAAAGAAAAGAATTTTTAGAAAATATGATTATTGAGCCATTACCGGAGTCAAAACAAATGCCTAAGAGTACTGGTTGGCAAGTCCTAAAATAAATTTAATTTATGGTATTAAAAAAATTACCTGATTTTATTGAGCAAGCAAAAAAAATTAAAGGTGAGGCCGCTTATGAGGTTTTGGCAAGGGTTCAGGAATTAGAAAGAGAAGGAAAAAAAATTATTCATTTAGAAATTGGTCAGCCTGATTTTATTACTCCTAAAGTAATTTGTGATGAAGCTATTAAGGCGATAAAGAAGGGAAAGACAAAATATACGTCTCCTTTAGGAGTTTTTGAGTTACGTTCGGCAATAGCGGATTATTTAAATAAAAAAAGAGGGCTAAAAGTTTCTCCTCGTATGATAGGTGTTACTCCGAGCGCAAAAACGGCAATTTATCTAGCAATGATTGCGATACTTAAACCAGGAGATGAAGTTATTTATCCTGACCCTGGTTTTCCCGCTTACGGTAATCTGGTTGAATTTTTGGGTTGTCGGGCAAAGCCCGTGCCTTTAATAGAAGAAAATAACTTTAATTTTGATTTAAAAATCTTTTCTAACCTTTTTAGTTCTAAAACAAAATTAGTTATTTTAAATTCGCCGAATAATCCTACGGGAAGTGTTATCCCTAGAAAAAATCTTGAATTTATCGCTAATTTAATTAAAAAACATAACTGTTGGGTTTTATCAGACGAAATTTATTCAGAGCTTTTCTATGATATTAAAAATTATCCAAGTATTTTTTCTTTAAAAAATATGCCTGAACGCACTTTATTGATTGATGGGTTTTCAAAAACTTATTCAATGACGGGTTGGCGGTTAGGTTATTTAATTTTTCCGGAAAAATTTGAATCGATTATAGATAATTTATTTGTTAATTCATTTGCTTGTGTTGCTGATTTTATTCAATATGCTGGTATAGTTGCCTTGAAAAAAGCAAATAAAGATGTTAAAAAAATGACTGAGGAATTTAAAAAGAGAAGGGATTTTATCGTAAAAGGACTCAATGAAATAAAGGGTATTAGTTGTTTAAAACCACCTGGAGCTTTTTATGTTTTCCCAAATATCAAATCTTTTGGTTTGAGTTCACAAAAATTAGCAGATTATTTATTAGATAAAGCAGGGGTGGCGCTTTTACCAGGCACTGCTTTTGGTAAATATGGCGAAGGTTATTTGAGGATTTCTTATGCTAATTCAATTGGAAATATTGCTAAGGCTTTAAGAAAAATTGAAAAAGCTTTAAAAAACATAACTTAGTTTAAAATTTTCGTAAAAACAATAAAAAAATTATAGAATTAATTTTTGCTATAATTATCGCTTTTTCTTTTTAGCTATCTAAGATTTATACTAAAAAGGTATATTTTTAGTATAAACTATTAAATAAGTTGATTTGTTAATTTTTTTTAATTATACTTTTAAAATGCTTACGAGGATTTTAATAACTGGTGCCACTGGTTTCATTGGTTCAAATTTAGTCAGGAGATTGATTGGGCAAAACGAAAATAATGAAGTCCATATTTTAACGCGGGATAGTTCAAATATTTGGCGAATTGCTGATATTATTAAAAAAATTCATAATCATTCTATTGACCTTTTAGAAGCGAAAAAACTTAAAAGAGTTTTAACTGAAATTAGACCGGATTATGTTTTTCATCTGGCTAATGCTGGTGTTTATGCAGGGGTTTCGGTTTCCGATAAAGAACTGGTAAAAGTTAATTTTATTGGTTTAATTAATTTAATTTCTAGCTTGGAAAGAGTTAATTATAAAGGATTTATTAATGTTGGTAGTTCTTCGGAATATGGTTTAAAAAATAAACCAATAAAAGAGAATGATCTGTGTGATCCTATAAATATTTACGGTATTAGTAAATTAGCTGCTTCTTGCTACGCGAGTTTCATTGCAAGATCAAAAGATAAACCCATTATTACTTTGCGTTTATTTTCTCCTTTTGGACCTTATGATGATCATCGTCGCTTAATAAGTAAATTAATTCTTAATTTGGAGGAAAATAAAGAATTAATATTAATTAATCCCGATTCTGTTAGGGATTACATTTTTGTTAATGATATAATCGATTTGTTTTTAGAAGCTAAAGATAAAGCTAATATTTTAAAAGGAGAAATATTTAATGTGGCCATAGGGCAAGAATGTAAAATATCGGAAATAGCTAATTTAATTATTTCAATAATTAATCCTGAAATTAAAGTTAAATGGGAAATATCGGCGTCTAGTTTTTGGGAACCAAAAAAATGGCAGGCAGATATGACTAAAACTTTTTCTTCATTTGATTGGCGTCCGCACAATTCTTTAAAACAGGGAATAGATCAAACCATTAAGTGGTTTTTGAAAAATAAATCATTATATAAAAATTTTATAAAAAATTAATTTTTTATGTCTAAAAATATTCTTTTAAGTATTTGTATCCCGACTTATAACTGGCCTAAGAAATTGAAACAACTTTTGAAAAATATAATTTCTCAGAATAGTTCTGATATTGAAATAGTAATTGGTGATGATAGTAATAACCTTAAAACGAAAGAAATGATTAGAAATGATTTTTCGATGAAGCAGGTAAGATATTATAGAAATAAACATAAAGAAATTTCTCATAAAAGTTCATTAAATTTTGATAAAAATGTTTTGAGTATTACGAAAAAGGCAAGGGGAAAATATGTTTGGTGGTTTGGCGACGAAGAAATAAAACCAGGTGCGATAACTTATGTTTTAAATATTATAAAAAAAAACCCTGAAATATCTTTAATTTGGATAAATTTTAGGGGATTAAATAATTTATTACCAGCGCGTAATTTTGGTGGCGATAAGTTTTTTAAAGATAAAAACTATGTTTTAGAAGAGATATCCAACGAGTTAGGGTTTCTTTCGTCTATTGTATTTAAAAAAGATAAAATATTAAATATAAATACGGATAATATGAATCGGTTTATTGGTTCGGGTTTTATTAATATTTATTTAGTAATGCATATTTTATCCCAGGAAGGAAAATTTTATTATATTGATTATCCTTATATTATTTGTCATCCTACACCTATTGAAAAACATTCTTATGGTGGATTTGAGGTTTTTGGCATAAATTTTTATCATATAGTTAGGAATTTTGAAAATCAATTTAAAAGAAAATCAATCAAGAAAATGTTAGCTAAAAATTTTGGTCATGTTTGGCGGGGAATTTTAGTTTGTTGGCTAAAAGGATATGATACACCAAAAGGAAAATTTAAAAATATGTTTAAGTTTTATTGGAATTTTCCTGAATTTTTGATAGCTGGACCGCTTTTTTTAATGCCGAAGTTTGTAACAAAATTTTTTTATTTTGTTTATAAAAAAATACTTAGGAGGGTGTATGGAAGATTAAAATAAAATGATATTATGAAAAATATTTTAGTAAGATTAATTGGTTATTTAGCTACTGTTATTCATGGAGATACGGCGGTATTTGACCGTTGGATGTGGTTAAGACGAAATTTAAAATCGGGAAATTTACGTACGCTTGACGCTGGTTGCGGTTCTGGCGCTTTTACTATGTATGCGGCTAAAATTGGTAATGAAGCTGTGGGAATTTCTTTTGACGAAAAAAATAACAAAATAGCTGAAGAACGAGCGAATATTTTAAAAATAAAAAAAGTAAATTTTATAATTGGCGATTTAAGAAGGCTTGATAAGATGAAAAATAAGATTGGTAAATTTGATCAAATAATTTGTTTTGAAACTATTGAACATATTTTAAACGACCAAAAATTACTTTATGATTTTTTTAACCTTTTAAATCCAGGAGGAAAATTATTTCTTACCGCTCCTTATAAATATTATTATAAGCATTTACTTGGAGATGATAAGGCGGGGCTTTCAACTTATGAAGATGGAGGGCATGTTCGTTGGGGATATACTCATGAAGAAATAGAAAACCTTTTTAATAAAGCGGGTTTGATTGTAGAAAAAAAAGAGTATGTTTCAGGAATTATTTCTCAATTATTAATTGTTTTATATAGATTTTTAGTAATTAATGTAAATCACAAAATCGCGTGGCTTGTTATTTTCCCATTAAGAATATTTGTAATTTTTGATTCATTAATTACTAATTTATTTAAATTTTCTTATTTATCTATTGCTATTATTGGAATTAAAAAAATATGAAAATAATAATTTCTGTTCCGGGCCGATTTCACCTTTTTAATTTAGCCCAACAATTATTAAAAAGGGATTATTTATTGCAATTAATTACTTCTTACCCAAAATTTGAAGTAAAAAAATATAATATTCCTAAAGATAAAGTTAGTTCAGTTTTAATTAAAGAAATTATGTTTAGGGGTTGGCAATGTCTTCCGGAATTTTTGAAAAATATCTATAATCCTCAATATTTAATTCATCAAATTTTTGATTATTCTGCTTGTTGTTTATTAAAAAGAGCCGATATTGTGATTGGTGGTTCTTCGGTATTTTTAAAAACACTTAGAAAGGCCAAAAAATTTAACGCTATTACGATAATAGAAAGAGGAAGCTCTCATATTCTTTATGCAGATGAAGTTTTAAGGGATGAGTATAAAAAATATGGGATGAAGATGAAATCTACTCACCCTAAAATTATTGAAAAAGAGATAAAAGAGTATGAAGAAGCGGATTATATTTCTATTCCTTCATCTTTTGTTAAAAGAACATTTTTAGAAAGAGGAATTGATGAAAAAAAATTAATTCAAATTCCTTATGGAGTTGATGTGTCTGATTTTAAACAAATTCCTAAGATAGATAATGTTTTTCGGGTAATTTTTGTAGGAGGAATGAGCTTAAGAAAAGGGGTTCATTATTTACTTCAAGCATTTTATGAATTAAAAATTCCAAATTCAGAACTTTTATTAATAGGGTCTTTTAATGAAGAAATTAGACCGTTTTTTAAAAAATATGAAGGTAGTTATAAATATATTGGACATATTTCGCAAAAAGAACTTTATAAATATTATTCTCAAGGTTCAGTTTTTGTTATAATGTCAATTGAAGAGGGATTGGCGTTGGTTCAGCCACAAGCAATGGCTTGTGGTTTACCCGTTATTTGTACGACTAATACCGGTGGTGAAGATATTGTTCGTGAAGGAAAAGATGGTTTTATAATTCCTATAAGAAATATTAACGCCTTAAAGGAAAAATTACTTTATTTTTATGAAAATCCGGAAATTTGTAAACAAATGGGTCAATCGGCAAAAAAAAGAGTCTCTTTTGGTTTTAGTTGGGATGATTATGGTAATAAAATAATTCAGACTTATAAAGAAATATTAAATAAAAAAAAATAATTATGAAAATTTTGCATATTGTTTCTTCTTATTGGCCGGCTTTTGAATTTGGCGGGCCTATTCAATCGGTTCATATATTAAATAAATTTTTAATAAAAAAAGGAATTGATATTACTGTTTATACCACTAATGCCGGATTAAGAAATAAAGATATTGTCGTAAAAAAACAAGTTGATTTGGATGGAGTAAAAGTTTTTTATTTTCCTTATTTTGGATATGTCCATTTTACTTTTTCTTTATCTTTGTTTTGGGCTATTAAGAAGAATATTAAAAATTTTGATTTAATTCATATTACCGGCGTTTGGAATTTTCCTGTTTTTGCCGCGGCTTTTTGGGCGAGATTTTATAAAAAACCTTATATTATTTCTCCGCGAGGTTCATTAATGAAAGAGCCACTGGTTAAGAAAAAATCCTTTCTTAAAAAAATCCTTCTTTTTCTAACGATAAAAAAATTTTTTGAAAAAGCAACTGCGATTCATTTTACCGTGGAAGCGGAAAAAGAAGAATATCTTAAAGCCGGTTTGAATTTTAAACAAGCTTTTATTATTCCTAATAGTTTACACTTAGAAGAATTTAAAAAATTTAATTGGGACGTTGGCGAATTCAGAAAAAAATTTAAAATTGCGATTGATGCGAAAATAATTCTTTCACTGGGTAGAATAAATTGGAAAAAGGGTTTTGATACTTTAATTCCGGCATTTGCCGAGATTATTAAAAAAGAACCAAAAGCGGTTTTATTAATAGTTGGTCCGGATAATGAAAGTTATAAAAAAGAAATAGAATTGGAAATAAAAAAACAAAATTTAAAAATCGGAAAAAATATTATTTTTACGGAAGAACTTATCAATGATGAAAAAATAACCGCTTATAAAACGGCAAATGTCTTTGTTCTTCCTTCTTATTCGGAAAATTTTGGTATGGCGGTGGCGGAAGCGATGTATATGAATTTGCCGGTGGTTATTACTGAAAATGTTGGTATTTCTTCATTTGTTTCTCGCGTTAAAGCGGGTTTTGTAGTTAAAAAAGACGAAAGACAAATTAGCGAGGCAATTTTAAAAATTTTAAATAATCCAAATTTAGCCAAAGAAATGGGAAAAGTTGGAAGACAAACGGTAGAAAAGGAATTTTCCAGTTCGGAAATAGCAGAAAAATTTATAAAAGAATATTATGGTATTATTAATATATGAAAAATAATAATCAAAAATTACATCTTGGTTGTGGCTTAAATACTCCCGAAGGATGGTTAAATGTTGATGGCTCTTGGAATGCCTGGCTTATGAAATTTTCTTTTTTAAGAAAAATTATTGGAAAATTAAAATTGATACCACAAAAACAATTAAATATAGCGTGGAAATCAGATATATTAATTCATGATTTACGTAAATTGTTACCTTTTAACGATAATTCTTTTAAGGTAATTTATATGTCTCATTTATTAGAACATTTTTATCTTAATGAGGCGAAAAAATTATTAAAAGAATGTTTTCGTGTTTTGAAACCTGGAGGAATTTTAAGAGTAATGGTTCCAGACTTGGAAGAAATGATAAATAATTATATAAAAAAGGAAAATAATAAGGAGCCTAAAAAAGAAGAAGAATTGATAGCATATAATTTTATGAAAGGATTAAATATTAGAGAAGAAAAAAGACTTACTACTAATTTTTTTTATAGAATTTATAAATCCGTGAAAGATTTTCATTCTCATAAATGGATGTATGACGAAGAATCATTAACTTTTTATTTTAAAAAGGTTGGTTTTTGTGGGGTTAAAAAAAAAGGAATTCATAAAAGTAAAATAGAAGATATAGAAAATATAGAGTTTAATAAGGGTCTATGTATTGAGGGTTTAAA
>JAFGBB010000002.1 GCA_016933365.1 Candidatus Wolfebacteria bacterium
CTTTTTTTTACTACTGTATTCATAGATATTAATATTATAATATATAAATTAACATAATAACAATGATTATAATAAAAAATTAGTTTTTAAGGTAATTTTAATTTATTTTTAAAATATAATAATTGGCGGAGGCGGTGAGATTCGAACTCACGATACCTTTCGGTATACCCGCTTTCCAAGCGAGCGCACTAGGCCACTATGCGACGCCTCCGTAATAAACAATTGTTTTATTTCTCTTCTTTTATTTTTTCTTTCACTGTTTCAATATACATTTGATATTTTTCCGGATTAAACCATTTCATATTTTCAAGATAAATAACCTGATTGGCAAGATAACCTCTTAATTTTCCTTTATAATTATTTAAATCTTCTCTGGAAAGTTTTTTATCCAAAAAACTTTTATAAATTTCGAAATCTTCATTTGTCAGATTGTTAAAATCAACGCATTCCAAAGTAGCGTTATAATGCTCGTTTTTTTCTTTTTTTTGCCTCTCGGACATTATCAATTCATTAATTTTTAATTTAAAATCTTCAAAATCTTCCAATCCTTCCGATATTTTTTTATTTTCAATTTTTTCTAAATTTTCCATTTTTTTAAATTTTCATTCCTCTTAATATTTTAATTCGTTCTTCAGCAGGCGGATGCGTCATAAATAATTTATGAAATTTTGAATTTTTCTTTTTACCTTTAAATGGATCGTTTACCCACAAATGCGCCGTAGTATTATTGGCAACTTTCATTTCAACATTGCTTAGAGAAATTTTTTCCAAAGCCGAAGCTAATCCTTCAGGATAACGAGTTAAAAGAGCGCCAGAAGCATCGGCTAAAAATTCTCGTTTTCGGGAAATAGCTAATTGAATTAAAGCCGCGGAAATCGGCGCCAATATCGCTAAAACTACGCCAACTACTATTAAAATTGCTCCAGCTCGGTCATTATCTCTATTGCGATTGCCAAATCCTCCAAAAATCCTAGAACGCAAAAATATATCTGAAAGAATAGAAATAAAACCCACTAAAACCACGACCACTGTTGAAAGTAATATATCACGATTACCGATATGACTCAATTCATGAGCAATTACTCCTTCTAATTCGCTTCTATCTAATTTTTCTAGAAGACCTTGAGTGACAGCCACTACCGCGTGTTTAGCATTTCGTCCGGTAGCAAAAGCATTGGGTTGAGTTTCTTTAATTAAATAAATCTTAGGCATTGGCAAACCGGCAGTAATACAAAGATTTTCAACAATATTATAAAGTTCAGGAATATCTTTTTTTTCAACCAATATAGCTTTAGCCATTTTTAAAACAATTTTATCAGAATACCAATAAGCGATAAAATTCATTAAAACACTAAAAATAACCGCCAAATATAAAATTGACGAGTTTCCGTAAATTCTGCTAAAAACCCAACCAATACTGATAATAATCACCAAAAAAAACATGAATAATAACCAAGTCTTCCTAATATTAGAATCCTTTTGAGAATACAAAGTAGCCATAAATTTTAGAAACAATTAAAATTTGATTTCAGGAGCTTTGCTTTCCGCTTCATTTTCCAATCCAAAAAACTCTTCTTTTTTAAAACCTAAAACTCCAACAATTAAATTATTCGGAAAAACTTCTATTTTTGTATTGTAATCCATTACATTATTATTGTAGAATCTTCGGCTTGCTTGAATTTTGTTTTCAGTATCCGCTAATTCTCTCTGTAAGTCTAAAAAATTGGCATTAGCTTTTAAATCCGGATAATTTTCCGAAACCGCAAAAAGTGTTTTTAATGTTCCGGAAAGCGCGTTTTCCGCGCCGGCTTTTTCTTCTTTATTGTTCGCTCCCATAGCTTTAGCGCGAGCTTCGGTCACTTTTTCAAAAACCGTCTTTTCGTGCGCCATATACCCCTTAACTGTTTCCATTAAATTAGGAATCAAATCGTATCTGCGCTTTAATTGAACATCAATATCAGACCAAGCTTCTTTAACCCGATATCTTCTGCGCACTAAACTATTAAAAGTTAAAACTAACCACAAAATTATAATTGCGACAATCGCAATAATAATATTTGTTAAAGTTAAATAATTCATAAAATAATTTTATTAATACATATCTTTTACGACCTTTCCTTTAAATTTTTGTTATTCTAACATAAAAACCGACAAATTAAAACTCCCCGCGGTCTTGCGTCTCGCGCCCGCGTAAATTTCAATTTATTGACGTCCGACCTCAATAAATCCAATCTTCGGAAGTCCGACTTCCGAAGATTCGGACTTCGTAAGATTAAAGAAAACAAAAAAACTCGGCAAAATTGCCGAGTTTTTGTTACCCTCAATCAAATAATAAAATAAAAGTTTTTTAATTAGTGAGTATGTTGGAGAGTGTTCTAAAAATTCGCGAGTGAATAGAAAATTTACCGGGCGCCCGCGTAGCAGGGCGGTAAATTTCCGTATATGAACGAGCTGAATTTTTAACGCTCGGAAATCACGAACTAATAAAGAACTTTTATTTCAAACCTAGTATCCTCCCATCATCGGCATTCCACCCCCCATTCCTCCCATATCAGGCCTTTCTTTATCTTCAGGCAATTCAATTATTGACGCGCCCACAGTCAAATAAGTCGCTGTAACTGAAACCGCATTAATAAAAGCTGTTTTAACAACTTTTAACGGGTCAATAATTCCACTTTCTTTAAGGTCAACAATTTTATTAGTCATAGCGTTAAAACCAATCCAATTATCTTCCTTATTCAATTTTTTTGTTCTCAATTCTTTAACAATGCTTTCAGGAGATTCACCGCTATTATCAATTATCGCTTTCAAAGGGGCTTCTACGGCTCTTTTAATAATTAGATTAATTTCTTTTCCCGCGGAATCATCAGTTAAGGCTTCTTTTCTGCTTGTGTTAAAAAGAGCCATTCCTCCACCGGGAACAATCCCCTCTTCCATTGCGGCCCGAGTAGCTGAAACCGCGTCTTCAACTCGTTGTTTTAATTCTTTTTGAGCAGATTCTGTTGGAGCGCCAACTTTAATCACAGCTACGCCTCCGGCTAATTTACCTAATCTTTCTTGTAATTTTTCTTTATCAAAATCAGAATCACTCATCTTAATCTGATTTTTTATTTGATTAACTCTATCATCAATCGCTTTTTTATCTCCATTACCACCAACAATAGTTGTTTTATCTTTATCAGAAACAACTCTTGTAGCATGACCCAAATCGGCAATTTCAACACTTTCTAATTTTTTACCCAAATCTCCGGAAATAAATTGAGCGCCGGTAACAACCGCAATATCTTCCAACATTTCTTTTTTACGGTCTCCAAAACCAGGAGCCTTAACAGCCAATACATTAAATGTGCCTCTAAGTTTATTTACAATCAAAGTAGCTAAAGCTTCACCTTCCACTTCTTCAGCAATAATTACTAATTCTTTTTTACCTCCTTGAGCTATTTTTTCCAAAAGAGGTAAAAGTTCATTAATAGAAGAAATTTTTTCATCAGTTACTAAAATATAAGGTTCATCCAAAGCGGCTTCCATTCTTTCGGGATTAGTCATCATATAATGAGAAATATAACCGCGGTCAAATTGCATACCTTCAACAATTTCATAATAATTACCGATTGTATTAGAATCGTCTATTGTAACTACGCCATCTTTTTTAACTTTCTCCATTACTTCAGCAATTAAAGCGCCTATTTTGGCGTCTTTTGCCGAAAGCGTTGCCACTTCTTTTATTTTTTGAGTATCATTAATAAGTTCACGCTGTTCTTCTAATCCTTTAATAATAATTTCGCTTCTTTTTTTTAATTCTTCAGCCAATTGAATAACATTAAACCCTTTTTCACGAATTAATCTTTCTCCTTCATCAATCATCGCTTGAGTAAGAACTACGGCTGAAGTAGTGCCATCTCCAACGCTATCATTGGTTTTCTCGGCCGCTTGTTTAATAAATTCAGCGCCAAGATTTTCATATTTATCTTTAAGAGATATTTCTTTAGCCACGGTAACGCCGTCAAAAGTAACTTGTGGCGCGCCATAACCTTTTTCAATAACAGCCGCTCTACCGCGAGGACCCAAAGTCATTCTCACAGCGTCAGCAAGCTTATCAATTCCCTTTTTTAAAGCCGTTCTGGCTTTTTCATTAAATAAAATTTCTTTTGCCATTTTTTACTAAGAGCAAAACGATTAACTTAAAAATGAGTATCCCGTCAAATCCGCCATCAAGCGAAGTAGACAGAAAGCCATATCGTTGCCCTAAATTAATTAATTTTTAAAATTTAATCATTAAGATTTTTTAGAAATCAAGATTTAGAAATGAAAAATTTGAGCAACTCTTTAATTTATTCAAGAATTGCGAGTATATCATCTTCGTCCCCGACTAAATATTTTTTATCTTCAATTTCAATTTCATCAGGTCCGTATTTTTTAAATAAAACAATGTCTCCGACCTTAACAGACATTTGAATTATTTCACCTTTATCATTCTTTTTTCCCGGGCCAACAGCAATAATTTTTCCTTTAATCGGTTTTTCTTTTTCCGACGTCTCAGGTAAAACAATACCCGACTTTGTTATTTTTTCCTCTTCTATTGTTTCAAGAAAAATATGGTTTGAAAGCGGTTTTAAATTCATTTATGTTTTGCCGATATTTGTAAAATTAATATAAACTTTAAAATAAAATTTATAACTAATTTACATAAATCAACAATTATTAAAAAGTGACCTTTAAACAACTCTAATTTTATTAGTATAAAATTTTTTGTCAAGAATTTAAAAAAAATGGCGCCTTGTGAATTTTCACAAAACGCCGTAAAAGGTTTTTCCTATTATTTAAGTATATTCATAATAGGAAGAATAAAACTCAAAATTCCTTTTGTTTTAGCGATGCCAAATGGCTTCGCTAAAAATCCGTCGGCGCCGGCAGCTGCCGCCTTTTCCGCGGAAAAATTGCCTGACATTAAAACCACTTTCATATCAGGAAAAATTTCCTTAATTCTCGCAATCAACTCCGTGCCCAACATTCCGGGCATTTCTTGGTCGGTTAAAACCAAGGAAAAATCGGAGTTTATTTTTTCTAGAGCTTCATTCCCAGATGAAGCAATAAATATTTCAGCTGAATTATTAAAAATCAGCTGAAATAATTCCTCTATCAACACACGGATTGCTTCCTGGTCATCAACAACCAGGATTTTAATTTTTTCTTCCATAAAAACTCCTTTCTCTTTCTATATATTAAATTTTTAAATTTCTGCTCTATAGAATAAAACAATAATCCTTATTTGTCAACCCGAGACGGTAATCTACACACACATATTGCACTTTTCTGGTAACCTGGGGGTATATGAAAACAATGCCCAAATTAACAAAAGAAGAAAAATACA
>JAFGBB010000030.1 GCA_016933365.1 Candidatus Wolfebacteria bacterium
AATTTTCTCTTTGATAATTTTCGTAGAAATTAAATAAGTTTTTTAAATTCTTCTCTAGAATGTCGGGGAATAATAATTTTTCTTGAACCATTTGTCATACCAATATGTTTGCCTTCTCTTAAAATCCAAAACCCGACTTTTTTAAAAACTTTTACCGCTTGAGCGGAAGAAACATCCGTAAAAAGCATAATCAAGCAAGAGCAATCTCAACTTCCCGCACTTTTACATTCTTAGATTCGGCGATATCCATTTCTAAATAAGTCAAAATAGCGTCTTTGATATTTTTTAAAGCCTCTTTTTCTGTTACTCCCTGACTATGACAACCAGGTAACGCCGGCGCGTGAACATCGTAACCGTATTTACTTTTGTGAAAAATTATCAAATATTTCATTCTAAATTTATTTTAGGTTATATTCCCGCCATTTTCAATCCCATAAAATTCGGCTCAATTGTTGCGGTTTTTTAACTATAATTTTATTATAACCGATGAAATTTCACGAGTCAAATCAAATCAATAAACTTCTAAATCCCGATTTTTAATTTAAATTTTTTTATTTTCTCGCTCTTTCCAAAGCAATCACTCTTTTTTCTAAAAAGAGAAATTCGTCTCTACTAACCTTTTCTTTAAGTTCATTACGGATTATATGAAGTTCATCGGCAACTTCGTCAAATCTTTTATCTACTTGCTCAAATCTTTTATCCACTTCGTCAAATTTTTCAAAAACAACTTCAAACTTATAATCAGTTTCTTTCCGAAATTCTTTAAACTCTTGATGATTTTTATCAATTTTTTTATCTAACGCCTGTTGACCCTCCACAACCAAATCAAGTTTGGAATCCATATTCTCCAAAACCACGCCAAAATGACGTTCAATCAAAGAAATTTCGTTTATCGGCTTCTTTGTTGTTTTTTTATTTTTAACAACTTTTTTCATACTATAATTAAATTTTTATATCTCTATCTTTATTCTTCTATGTTTTCAGTCGGCTCAATAATCGGATTAATATTTTCAATTGTTTCAGGAACGTATTCAATGTTTCCAATTTCTTCTTCAATATCTTCAACAATCATTATCCCCTCACGGCGTTCTCCGATATCGGTGAAAAAAACATATTCTCCGATTTTGTCCGGAGACACCAAGGTTATTTTTTGCGTCCCGCCGGCCGGCGCCATAATCATAAAAGCGGAAAGAGCTTCATCATCAAATCTTAAAGAATTAGGCATATCTTGCTCTTCGTTAATTAAAGAAACATTTATAAGAGTATTTCTTTTCACGCGAAACTTGTCAGGATTGAATCCGTCAGTGGAAATTTTTAATTCAATTTCTCCGTTTTCCGGCGAAGCGATGTTTTTGTCTTCGCCACTGTTTTTAATTATATTGCCGATTGATTCGGTAAAAGACAATCCTCCATCTTTTTGGTAAGAATAAAACACTAAACCGGCCGCAATAATAATAATTACAGCTATTAATATGTATATGTATTTTTTAGAACTCATATTTTTTACATTAATTTTCCTTAATAAATTTTAAATACCTAAAACTTATTAAAGTTAATTAACGCATTATTAAATTAATTATATTATATCATAAAAAAAACAAAAAAACTGTGGATAACTTCAATATATAATTATTCGGCTTTAAAATTAAAAGTTATGACAATTTTATCAAAAAAAACAGAAGTTTCAGATTCATTTGAAGGATAAATTTTTACCTTCCAATATAATTGTTCAAAATTAGATTCAGAAAAAGAAATTTCTTCTTTTAAAGAAACTTCACGCCAGTCTTTACCATTATTTGAAATAAAAAAATCCGCTTGATTTCCGCCAAGCGCCAGCTCAAGCATAGAAATTTTCGCCTTTTTTATTGGAAAAGAATAATTATTAATATTAACAGAAAATATTTCCAAAGACTTACTTTTATCAAAACCAAAATCCGATAATAACCAAAATTCTTCTCTTCCATCATAATATTTTATTTTTGCCGGTAATCTATAAAAATAGTCGGATTTTTCAGGTAAAAAAGAAATAGCTTCAACCACTAAAGGCAAGGTTAAAAATCCGGATAAATCAACAACGCCTTGAATTTCAGAGCTACGATTTTGAAAAAATTTCAAAAATCTTGGAAATCTTTCGGTTAAACTGAAAACATACCAACAAGTATCAAAATTATTGCTTTTATTTATTTTAATTATCGCCGGTTCAAAACCGCCTCCCATTAATCTTGTTCTAAAAAAATTAGAAATATTAATTATTTTTGTTTCTCCGGTCGGTAAATTACTTATCCGATAACCTAAACCCTCATAAGCGCTATAAACTAAAAGCCAATCATTGTCGTTTCCGCCAAAACCGAGAAAACCCAAATAAGAAGAATTTATTGGAATGTCAATTTTTGTAAAAACAAAATTATTGGGATTTAAATAAAAAACTTTTACTTCATAACCTCCGTTTTTTGAAAAAACGCCGCCCACGACCCATTGACTATCCAAAGCGCCAATTGAAAGATTAAATAATTTTTCCTGAGTTAATTCTTTTGGTAATTTTATCTTTTCAACTGAATTTCCAAATTTTTTAAAAACTTCTAAATCTTTTTTTATTAAACAAGAACCATTTGATAAACAACTTATTAAGCTTCCATCGCTTTCTTTTTCAATAAAATTTTCTGATTTTAATTTTCTAATTTCCTCTGTGTTATTTATTTTTTTCCATTCAATTTTAGGCGGAAAAATAAAAGCCGTGGCATTAAAATCTTGATAAGCCGTAGTTTGTTCTTGATTAATCCATCCATTACCGGAAAAAAGGTCTTCAAAAGTAGAAGTTAAAAAACCTTTTTCAAAAACAATTTCCGCTTCCATTATATCGTGAATTCCATCTATCTTTCCGGGAATAAAATTATCCTCCTTTTTTATAAAAATAGGTTCATTTAAAAAAACTTCTTTTTCTTCAACAATTATTTTATTTTCGGGCAATAAAGTTGTTTCCGTAAAAAGATTTTTTACATCAGCTATTTCTTTTGGCAAGAAAATAGCTATGTTATTTTCAAAATATTCTTTAAATAATTTAGCTCCTTCAAAAGACAAAAAAATAGCAAACGAAAATAAAAAAATGAAAATAAAAAAAGACTTTATTTTCGGAAATAATTTTTTTTTAAAAAAGTTTAAAAATTTCCGACCTACGCGACGTATAACACGCTTGGTAAAATTCATTATCAAAAAAAGTAAATTTAATTTCTTCCAGTTCTTTCAACAAGAGTTTTATTATTTTTTTTATTTGTCGTTTGAACAGCCATAATTTTATTTTAACTGATAAGGTCTTTGGGATCAATGCCTATCTGAATCTGGACATATTATGGACATTGACGGATATTAAATGCCTAATAAATAAATGTCTAAAATGATAATTATAAAAGTTTCAAAAATTCATCCTTTGGAATTTCGGCTTGCTTTAAAATATTATTAACAACAGAAGCTGGCAAATCAAAACGAATATGAAAGGGAATGGTAATCCTTAAATGTCTTTTTTGACAATGACGAAGTTGGATATGACTTCCTCTTTGGTGATAAATATAAAAACCAAGATTTAATAAAATTTTTAAAACTTTTTTTGATTTTAAAGCCGGCAGTTTAGACACAAAATTAAAAAGAAATGTTTACTTTTTCTTGTAAAATACTCTTTTCCTGCGGCACTTTCGCTTTTTCTTTTAAAAGACTTTCTAAATAACAGTAAATAGCGTCTTGTCCCATTTTCCGAGCCTCTTCTAATGTGCGTCCGTAAGTGACTAAACCCGGTAAAAGAGGCACGGTCGCTTGATAACCCCCCTCTTTGACAGGTTCATAAATTATCGTGTAAGAATATTCTTTTGAGCTTATTTTACTGGCCATAATTTTATTTCCAAACTTTTAGCCGTTTTACGAGAGGGTTTCCCATAACGTTTTTCAATGTCTTTTTGTTCTTGTTGCGAAACAAAAGACAAAAATAAAGAACGAAATTTCATCAATTCCTGTTTAAAAACTTCACGAACACTTTCTTCTATCGCTTTTTTTAATTCTTTTTTGGGAATGATAACCGTACTCATATATTTAATATATCACGCTAATAAAGAAAAAGTCAAAATCATTGAAGATAAAAATAAATTCCTAAATCCTAATTACTAATATCTAAACCCGAAGGAAAACTTTTAGTTTCTTACGGAGCAAATAAAATTTCTAATTATTAAATTCTTAATTTCTAATTTTTTGGCATTTATCATTTAGTATTTGGATTTTTATTGGGAATTAGGATTTTGAAATTAGAAATTAAAATAATCCTTTATTTCAGTTTAAGAATAAAACCGGCTTCTTCGTCTTGGTCTATTGCCAGTGTTGGCCACTTCTGCCAATCAACCCTGTTCGCGGTTAAACGATAACTAACTTCCAAATTTATGGAGGTTGAACCTCCATAATTTGAATTAGGGATTGCGAAAATAACAAGTTTGTTTTTATCAGGACTCTTTTCATACCAAGTTTTACCTTCAAAATTAGGCGTTAAAATAGCGACAAGATTTTCCCAATTTTCGCCAAAATCCGTTACTTGATAAAACAACCACAAATCAGAGCCTTTTTTCAAATCTGAAAAATCAATTTCATAACTTATTTTTTCTGATTTATTTTCTGTCTTCATTCGCGCAACGCCTGTTATTTCTTCTTTTACTCCTCCGGCAATTGATGAAACATAAGTAGAATATTTTTCACCGCCAATGTCATACAAAGGGTCAATAGTAACCGCGGTAATTTTATTCACGCCAAGAATATTTTTATTACCCATTGCTAAATTAGTTTGAGCCAAACCGCCCAAAGACCAATTACCGGAAACCGTTAAGGTACTACCAATTGAAACCGGTCCATAAAGAGTCGTACCGGCTGAATTACCAACATGCGTTCCGCCTGTTCCAGAATAGTTAAAATGACAATTATTGGCATTATTGCAATAAAATTGATTGCCATTCATAATAGTATAACCATCACCAGCAACTCTAAAGTCGGCTCCGGCATATATAATACTAGGAAAACTATAATTTCCCCCGCCAGTGTTAGCGCCAAAAGAACCGGCAGAAACATTTGCCGCTGATAAAGTGCCAGAAACTGGTCCGGTAAATC
>JAFGBB010000031.1 GCA_016933365.1 Candidatus Wolfebacteria bacterium
TAATAAATCGTCTTCAACAAGAAATATTTTTTCCATATATTTAATTATATATTTTTTTTATTATTATCGTCAATGCCGGCAAGAGGTAAAACAAAGAAAAAGACGCTTCCTTCTCCTAAAACACTCTTTTCCAAACCAATTTTTCCGCCCATTGTTTCAATTAAAAGTTTTGATATATAAAGACCTAATCCTGAACCACTGGATAAATCATGGGTTAAAGTATTTTCCACGGCAACTTGAAATTTTTTAAAAAGAAGAGGTTGGCTTTCTAAAGAAATACCCATACCGGTATCTTTTACGCTAATTTTCAAAAAATCACCCTGTTTTTTTATACTAATTGTTACTCCTCCTTTTCTGGTAAAACGAATAGCATTACCCAAAAAATTTATAATAACCTGTCTTGTTTTTTCTTTATCCGCTTTTACTTCATTATTAAAAGAATCGTCAAAGGTTTCAGTTTTTAAATAAAGCCCTTTATCTTTAGCTATTTGTTCAAATTCTTTTAAAGTTTCTTTAACCAAATCAGCCATATTAAACCTTTCAATTTTAAAGGCGATTTTATTTTGTTCCAAAGACGAAGCATTAAGAAAATCATTAACTATATGTATTAATCTAATACTTGCTTTGTGCATATCATCAACCATTTTTAATATTTCTTCGTCTTTTATTTTATCGGCATAAAAATCTTTTATTATTGAAGCATTGCCGCGAATAGCGGTTAAAGGCGTTCTTAATTCATGTGAGGCCATCGCAAAGAAATCTTCTTTGCTTCTTTCAAGCGCTTTTGCTTCAGTAACATCTTCAATAAGCATAACAATACCTATGGTCTCGCTAACTTCATAAAATAAAACAATTGGCGCTAAAAATAATTTCAAAAATTTTTTTCCAAAAACTAATTCTTTTATTTCAATCGGTTTCTTTTCTTTTAAGCATTTTTCACATTGAAACCTTAAATCAAAAGGTATTTTTTGAAATTGAGATTCTATATCGTTAAAATTTGATGGATTATTATTTAATCCTAAAATATTTTTTAAAATATTATTTAAAAGAAAAATTTTTAACTCGCTATCAAAAATAATAAATCCTATTGAAAGACTGTTTATTGAAGCGATAAGTCGAGCGCTTTCTTCTTTTAAACTCTTGGCATAATTTTCTAACTCTTTTCTTGATTCCTTTAAATCAACCGCCATTTTATTAAATGCTTTTGCCAGTTCCCCTATCTCATTATTATTTTCTGATTTAATTTCAATATCTAAATTTCCTTTACCGATTTCAAGAGCTGTATTTCTTAATTCTATTACCGGTTTTGTAATTCTTCTGGAAAAAGATATTACCGCTAAAACACCCAAACCAAATATCATAAGAATTACTAAAACCAGTAAAACAATCTGGCGAATCATTGAATTATAAACTTCACTTATCGGCAACTCAACCACTACCGCCCAATCAGGACTTATAAGACGAATATGATTTGCCACAACTCTTGTTCCTTCTATTCCGTCGGATATTTTTCCGACTTTTTTGCGAATTAATTCATTTCCGGATACAAATTCTCTTACCTCATCAAGATATAAAAGTTTTTCACCTTTTAAAACCCTGCTAATATCATTAAAGGCTAACAAACTGCCACTTCTATCAACTACATAAGCCAAACCGCCTCTACCAATGTTTATCTTATTAACCAAATTCCACATAAATTTTAAATTAACCTCTGCCATCAAATTTCCATTAAAATCGCCAAAAATATTTTTAACGGGAATTGCTATGATTATTTGCGGTTCACTTGTCGTATCATCTATATAAACAGAACTGATATATTTTTTTTCTTGATTAAAAAAGGAAAAAATATCGCCTTCAACTTGTTCTATCAATCCCCCTGAAACTAAAGTTGATAAACGAGAAACATTTAAAATCTCTTTTTTTTCTTTATCTATTAAGGTTAATTGACGAAAAGAAGGATTAAGACCCAATATTTTTTCCAAAATTAAACGGCTTTCTTCTTTTTCTATGCTAACTAAATCATTTAAAGAATTAGTTGCTTCCAATATGCTAAATTTTTCTTGAATAAAACTCTTTACCGTGATAGCGGCATCATAAGCAATATATTCTTGTTGTTCAGCAATAAGTTCTTGTTGTGAAAGAACATTAAAATAAACAGAAAGAATAGTAATAGTTACCACTATTACAAATGTTAAACCAAAAAAAACCAGTGTTAAGGAAGTCGTTAAACTGCGAAACTTTTTATTATTTTCTTTTTTATTCTGCGCAGGCATTTTTTAACGGATTATTTCATCAGCCCGACTCAACAAACCTTCACTAATATTTAAACCTAATTCTTGAACTTTTTTATAATTCATCTGAAAAAAACTTTCCGATGAAACAACAGGAATTGAACCCGCGGGTGTTCCTTTAAAAATTTTATCCGCAAGAACAGCCGCTTGTTTACCCGTACTTTCAAGATTAACTATAATACCAAAAAGAGAGCTATAACCATCTACGGATATAAAAGCTCCGCCAACAGGTAAATTATATTGTTCCGCAAACTTTCCAATCACCAAAAAAACATCTTCAGTTACTCCTAAAGGTTCAGACAAAAACAAAACCGCGTCCATACCAATATCCGATAAAGCGGAACGTCTATCAAGTTCTTTTTGAATTTCATTTGCGTCATCCGCCGGAAATTCAATTAAAGTTAATCCTAAATTTTTCGCTATTGGATAAAGAACTTTCATTTGACTTTCAACAATTGGATAACCTCTTTGAAAAGGTATCCAAATTCTTTTAACGTCAGGAACCATTTCAAGTAAAATTTCAAGCCTTTTTGCGGCTAAATCAGGACCGGGATAACGAACTCCGGTAATATTTTTACCGGGCTGACGCACGCTTTCCACCAATCCAGTTTCTTCTATATTGGCAAAAGCAAAAATAACCGGCACTTCCGTTCCTGACGTGGTTTCCTTAGCCGCTATAGAAACTTCCGTGGGAAAAGTAACAATTAAATCAACTTTATCTTCTATAAATTTTTCAAGAATTTGTTTTTCTCTTAAAGGTTCAAAATTGGTCTTTTGATAATCATAAAAAACATTTTTGCCTTCAATATAACCTAATTCAGTCATTCCTTCTTTAAAATAAGAACCTAAATCTGTAATATAATTCAATCCACAAAGAATACCTATATGATAATTTTTTTCTGTTTTTTTATTGTTTTCTTTTAGAGTTAAATAACAATAACCTCCGCCAAAAAATATAAATAAAATTATTATTCCAATTAATATTTTTTTTTCCATTTTATTTTTTAAAAATTTATTAATTATTTTTTAATTTTCATCAATTGAAAAACCAATAATTTTTTTAACGCGAATTACAAATTCATCCAAATCAATGCCTTTTTGAATATAATCAGAAACACCCATTTCTTTTGCCGCTTTTTGAGATTCAAGCGTTAAATCGGAATTAGTTAAAAAAACAATCGGAATATCCTTTGTTTCTTGTTCTCTTTTTAATCTTTCAGCTAATTCTATTCCGTTTACCTTGGGAATATTTAAATCAAGAAGAATAAGGTCGGGACGAAATCTTCTAGCCATTTCGCGTCCTTCAAGACCGTCTTTAGCATAAAAAATTTCAAAATTTTCCAAAGCGAGTTTACCGCCAAAAAGACGACGCATTTGAGGGTCTTCGTCAATAATAAGAATATGAGTAGGAGCTTTATTATCCATAATTTATATAAATTTTTAAACCGTCCCTTTTTGAATTTTAAAAGGAATTAAAATACTGAAAACAGTACCTTTATTTTGTTCTGATTTAAACCAAATTTTTCCATTAAATATTTCTATAAGAAATTTTACAATATAAAGACCTAATCCGGCGCCATCATTTTCTTTTATAATGTTATCAGCGCGAAAAAATTTTGTAAACACTTTTGATTGTTGATTTTCGGGAATTCCGAGTCCGTTATCCGAGACTTCAATTAAAAAATCGTTTTTTTGTTTTTGAATTTTAATTTTTATCTTGCCGTTCTCAGGCGTATAATTTACAGCATTAGAAATAATATTTTGAAAAATTATTTTTATTAAATCAGAATCGTAATTTATAATCGGCAAGTTTTTTGAGAAGTCTTTTTCAAGATTTATTTTCTTTTTTTTGATTTTTGGTTCAAATTTATTGATTATTTCTTCAATAATTGATAAAAAATCAATCGGTTGAACATTAACAGGCAAATCATTTGATTCTAATTTCAAAATAATACTCAATGCATTAATCAAATCAAGCATTTTTTCATTGGCAATACCTATTTCTTCCAAATACTCTTTTAAATCAATTTTAGAATTTTTTGCCAATTCATCTTTCATTAAAGATAAATTTCCTTTAATAATCGTTAATGGAGCGCGCAATTGATGCATAGCCAAACGCATTGATTTTATAAACTCCAATTCATTTTCGTTTTTATTCATATTTTTAAAAACATCAATTCTTATCAATTACTTGATTGATATTTTAAAGAATTATTTTTTTTCGCGTATTTTCTGATACCTATTTCGCAAATCGCTTTATTTTTAAGCCAAGCCAAAAAATTAATACCGCTAACCTTATAAGTATCGGAAGATTGATTATTTTTTTTATCGCTATTATTTTTTTTATTTGCGAAACGTCTTCTATAATTTTCAAGTTTTTCCTCAAATTTTTCTATGGTTATTTTCCCCGCCTTGCATTTTTTAAGGTCTTTATATAATTCTAAATCTTCTTTTGTTAAAAATTCAGGAACAACTTGTAAAATTTCCGTTCCCCTTAAAAAAGAGCCACTCATTCCCTTTCTTTTTTCTTCTTCCTTTTTATTTTTATCATCATCAACCTCTTGTTTAATTAAACGAATTTCGTCGCGAAAAATATCCATTTCTTTAATTTCTTCCTGTCCTTTTTTATTTCTTTCGTATTTATTAATATCAACAACGATTTTCGGCGAATTAAATTGTTCTTCGCAATTTTCTAATTTCATAATATCTTATTATAAACAATATTTTGACATAAAACAAATTTTAGACTCCGATAATTGAAACCAAATCCCCTATTTTAATATTTTTTTTCTTGGCAAATCCGGCGTTTACCTCTAAAACATATTGCGCCGGAAAAGATGGTTTATAATTTTTAGGATTTAAAATATTAAATTCATTGGGAATATCCGAAGTAATATCCACCACTTTACCGTTATTAATCCAAATAATATCTATCGGAAAATTCATATCCGGCATCCAAAAACTATAAAACCCCGCTTTTTTAAAAATAAAAAGCATACCGCTTTCCGCGTCAAGCGATTGCCGACCGGACAATCCTTTTGCCCTACTTATTGAGTCTTTAACAACTTCAACGGGAATTTCCAAAGAACCAATATTAACCTGAGCCTTATTGTTTAAAGAAGATTTTGAAAAATGAAAAATAAAAAAAATTAAAAATAAAAAAATCGCCAAAGCGATAAAAATTAATATAAAAAAAATTCCAAATTCAAATTGTTTCATAATTTTATATTTTAATAAATTTCAACTTTTTATTTTTAAAATATAATAATTAATTTCTGAATAAA
>JAFGBB010000003.1 GCA_016933365.1 Candidatus Wolfebacteria bacterium
ATTTAATATTTTTACAAATAAAAATTAGCCCTGATTTTTTAAATCAGGGCCTTTTATAATATACGAAAAATTATTTTTTGTGTTTTTTCCGAAGATACTCCCGCCTCTTTTAATTTTCTTAAAATATCCTTAGAAGGTAAAAATTTGATAAATAACGGACTGCAATAATCAATCAAATCTTTTAACTGGCAACCCGGACCCGCTAACAAACAAACATCCTTAAAAATACATGGTTTATTATCCATATTATCCTCCTTATCATAAAATTTTAAAGTTCAAAAAAAATCGCCCCTCTTCAGGCGACTTACCTTATTAATAAATTTAATTATAACTCTAAATAACATCTATTTTAGAATAGATTTTAAATAATTATCTGTCAAGATACCATTAAAATAAATTTTAATGGTATCTTGGGTCCTTTTTTTCAATTTCCAATCTGGCATTAGTTTGATTTTCTTTTTCTTTAATTTCTTCTTCCGTCATTCCTTTTTCTAACATTTCTTTTTTTTCTTTTTCAGTAAAACTGAAATGCGGATTTAAATAATCCGGATTTATCTTAGATAAATCAATTTTCGCTTTTGATTCTTCAAAATTTGATTCTTGTTTATTTAATCCTTCAAACATAATAAATTATTTATTATTTTATTGCCTTCGACTTTTAATTATAAGATATCATTTTTTATCGTTTTTGTCAATAACCTTATTTTCTTTATCTAATAATTTTAAAATCATTTCCGTATCCGCTCTACCTTTTGTTTTAGCCATTACTTGACCTATTAAAAATTGAATAACATTTTGCTTGCCTTTTTTATAATCTTCAATCGCTTTAGGATTTTTGTTAATTACCTCCCGAACCACGGTTCTAATGACTTCTTCATCTGAAATCCGACTTAATCCCTTTTGTTCAATAATTTGACGCGGGTCAAGACCGGTTAAAAACATTTCTTTTAAAATATCTTTGGCGATTTTACTAGAAATTTCTCCTTTACCGATTAAAACAATTAAATCGGCGAAATTTTCCGGCGTAATTTTTAATTCTTTAATTGTTATTTTTTGCTCATTAAGCAAACCCTTTAAATCGCTGGAAAGATAATTAAATAACAAACCTATATTTTTTATATATTCTTCTTTATTTCCAAATTCTTCCAATAATTCGGACGTTGATTCTTCAAAATAATTAGCTAAAGAGCGGTCTTCAATTAAAATTTCCGCTTGTTCGGAATTTAAATTATATTCTTTTAAAAAACGTTTTCTTTTATCAATTGGCAATTCAGGAATGGAAATTTTCAAATTTTCAATATTAAATACGCCCGCGGAAGAGCTTAAGTCAATGGAAGGCAAATCCGGTTCAGGAAAATAGCGGTAATCATGCGCTTCTTCTTTTATTCTTTGAGAAAAAGTCTTTTTTTTAATTTCATTCCAACCACGCGTTTCTTGAATAACTAAATCTCCTTTTTCTAAAACCTCGGTTTGTCTTTTAATTTCATAATCAATAGCTTCGCCAACAACGCGAAAAGAATTCAAATTTTTTAATTCCACTTTAGTGCCTTTCTTATTGTTTCGGGAAATTGATATATTTACCTCCACTCGCATTTGCCCCTTTTCCATATTTGCGTCGGAAATTTCAAGATGTCGCAAAATTAATTGCAATTCTTTGGCAAATTCCATTGCCTCTTTTCCGCTTTTAATATCAGGTTCGGTAACAAGCTCCATTAAAGGCACTCCGGCGCGATTAAAATCAACAAAAGAAGATTTGCCATCAGCAGAATGAATAAGTCTTCCCGTATCTTCTTCCAAATGAACTCTTGTAATTTCTACATTGTTTAATTTACCTCCAATAACCAAAGGTTTATCATATTGCGATATTTGATAAGCCTTAGGCAAATCCGGATAAAAATAATTTTTCCTATCAAATTTAGATTTCTCAGGAATACGCGCGCCTAAAGCTAAACCAAATCTTAAAACCATTTCAACGGCTTGCTTATTAATAACCGGTAATGTCCCCGGATGACCAAGACAAATAGGACAAACATTTACATTGGGATTTTTTTCGTCTGAATTATTAGAGCAACCGCAAAACATTTTTGTTTTAGTTTTTAATTCGCTATGCACTTCCAAACCAATTGTCGGTTTATATTCTTTCATAAAAATTTAATTTAATAATTATACTATATCCGTATAAACTGGAAATTTTTTACATATTTCCCAAACTTCATTTCTAATTTGCTTTATTTTTTTATTTTGAGAAATTTCTTTTTTAAAATTATTTAAATATTCTTTTCTTTTTTTAATATCTTGGGGTAATTGATAATTCTTAATAATTTCTATTGTTTGAATTATCCATTTAGCGATTAATTTCATTTCTGCTTGTTTCATTCCCCGAGAAGTAATAGCCGGAGTTCCTAATCTTAATCCACTGGGGAAAAAAGGCGAAGATAAATCATTAGGAACCGTATTTTTATTCGCGGTGATACCCGCAAAATCCAAAGCGTCTTGAAGAAAAACTCCCCTACCTGAACCGCTTGAAGTTAAATCAATTACTATCATATGATTATCCGTACCGCCAGAAACAAGTTTTATCCCCTTTTTAATTAATTCTTCAGCTAAAACTTTCGCGTTTTTAATTATTTGTTTTCCATATTTTTTAAATTCAGGCCTTAACGCTTCTTTTAAAGCAACGGCAATAGCCGCTATTTGATTTTCATGTGGTCCTCCTTGAATTCCAAAAGGAAAAACCGCTTTATCTATCTTTTTATCCAAATCAGGGTCTTTTTTAAAACCTTTTTTTGTTATCATAATCATTCCCCCTCTGGGACCGCGAAGAGTTTTATGAGTAGTAGTGGTAATAATATGAGCATATTTTGCCGGACTTTTATGAACTCCGGCAACTATTAAACCGGCAATATGAGCAATATCAACGGCAAAATAAGCATCCACTTCATCAGCTATTTCAGCTAATTCTTTAAAAGGAAATTCTCTTGGATAAGCGGTTGCTCCACACCATAAAAGTTTTGGCTTGTTTTTTAAGGCTAATTTTCTCACCTCTTCTAAATCAATATATCCATCTTTTTTTACATGATAAGAAACGCTTTTATATAATTTTGAAGAAATAGTGCCTTTCCAACCATGAGAAAGATGTCCACCATCAAGAAGATTTTGTCCCATAATAATATCCCCGGGTTCACAAATAGCGATATAAACCGCAAAATTAGCAGGACTACCGGAATAAGGCTGAACATTTGCGTAAGGCACATTAAATGCTTTTTTAGCTCTATCAATGGCGGTATTTTCAATTTGATCTATAAACTCCTGTCCGCCATAATAACGTCTGCCAGAATATCCTTCAGAATATTTATCCGTCAAAACAGAACCCAAGGCCTGCAAAACAGCCAACGAAACGTGATTTTCCGAAGGAATCAATTCTATTCCCTTTTGCCTTCTCTTTTTTTCAGCTTCAATTAATTTATAAATTTTAGGGTCTGTTTTTTTTAAATTCATTTTTATTTTATTTATAATAACAAATATTAAGAATAAAAAAAAGCGATTTAAAACGCTTA
>JAFGBB010000032.1 GCA_016933365.1 Candidatus Wolfebacteria bacterium
AAGTCGAGCGTATTGGTTTAGGAAGAAGCACAAGATATAGAAAATTATGAAAATAAAAGATCTTCCAAAAGTTGATAGGCCGCGAGAAAAACTGGAAAAATACGGACCCGAAAAATTATCTGACTCGGAGCTTTTGGCCATTCTTTTAAGAACTGGTAGTAAAGGCATAAATGTAGTTGAGTTGGCCAGAAAGATTTTAGGTAAGTTCAGTGGAAGCGGCTTGGCCAAGGCCGGCTTTAATGATTTAAAGAATACTTTTGGCCTTGGTGCGGCTAAGGCCTGTGAGATTGTAGCTTGTTTTGAATTAGGCCGCCGGCTTCTGCAAAATAAGAAAAGTCAGATTTATCTAACTCCCAAGGATGTTTGGAATGAATTAAAGGATATTCGGGACAATAAAAAGGAACATTTCGTCATTTTCTTTTTAGATGCGCGTAATCAGGAAATAAAAAGAGAGATTATTTCAGTTGGCTCCCTCAATGCCAATCTGGTTCATCCACGAGAAGTATTTGAGCCAGCCGTACGCCATTTGGCCGCACAAGTAATTCTGGCGCATAATCATCCAGCCGGGGACTTGAAGCCATCTGAACAGGATATCGAAATCACTAAACGGCTTGTTGAGGCCGGCGATGTTTTAGGAATAGATATTGTGGATCATATCATTGTGACTCAAAATAGATTTTTAAGTTTTAAGCAAAAGAAATTAATATAATTTTTATGTCAAAGCGATTATATAAATCAAAAAAAGAAGAAATCAAAACCCAGAAAACTGGCACTTATTTTAATGCTAAAAATTCAGATAAAAAGTCCTATGAGACTTACACCAAAGAGGATTTAATTGCAGAGGTTGAGCAGTTAAAAAAGCGTAAGCAGTATGGTTTAGTTTGGGAGGAGCAGGAAGAGAAATTTGACAAAGACACGATCGGCAAATTGCCTGTTTTAAGGGAAGTCAAAAACAAAGAGATTAAAAAAGATAAAGATGGGCCGGTAAATCTTCTAATTGAGGGCGACAACTATCATTCGCTTTCGGTTCTAAATTACACTCACGAAAAATCTATCGATGTTATTTATATCGATCCTCCCTATAACACAGGAGCAAAAGATTGGAAATATAACAATCATTATGTTGATATCAATGATGCGTTTCGACATAGCAAGTGGCTATCAATGATGGAAAAGAGGCTGAAGCTCGCAAAAAACCTTTTGCGAAGTGACGGTGTTTTAATATGCACTATAGATGAAAACGAACAAGCACATTTGGGTGTTTTACTCGAAGAACTGTTCCCAGATCACGAGATACATTGCATAACAATCGTTCATAATCCAAGAGGTGTTCAGGGCGATAATTTTTCTTATATGCACGAGTATGCATATTTTGTATTTCGTAGGGGATTAAAGGTTATTGGAAGCAAACAGCGCGACGAAGTATTGGAAGAAGAATTAAGAGATCATGGCGGCGAATCCTTAAGAACGAATGCCAAAAATTGCTTTTACCCAATTCTTGTAAAGAACGGTCGGATTATAGGTTTCGGCGATGTGCCACATAAAGATTTTCATCCTAAAACAAAAAATGTTTACCGAAAAAAAGATAAAATCATTGAAGTTTGGCCTGTTGATGTAAAAGGTATTGAGAGAAAATGGGTTTTTGCGCGAAATACCGTTGAAGAAATTAAAGATAAATTATTTGTCAGTACCAAGAAAAATGGAGAGATCGATATTTTTAGAAGAAAAGATACCCAAAAACCCAGAACGGTTTGGATTGGTACGAGATATGATGCAAGCACCTTTGGTTCGAAAATTGTAAATGGTCTTACTGGCACTACATTCCCATTTCCTAAATCTTTATTTAACACAAAAGACTGCCTCGAATGTGTTGTGAAGCAACGCAAGAATGCGGTTGTTCTTGACTATTTTGCTGGATCTGGAACAACTGGTCACGCGGTAATGTTGCTGAACAAAGATGATGACGGACAACGACAATTTATCCTATGCACGAATAATGAAAATAATATCGCTGAAGATGTTTGTTATCCGCGGATAAAGAATGTAATCAAGGGTCATAAAGATTACCCAGATATTACTGGAATGCCCGGCAATCTTAAATATTACAAAACAGCGTTTGTTGGCGCCACGCCGTCTGATGCAAACAAAAAGAAACTCACGGATCAATCCACTGAAATGCTTTGTATCCGCGAGAATACTTTTGAGAAAGTTTTAGAAAGAAAACATTTTAAGATTTTCAAGAATAATCAAAAACACACAGGCATTTTATACGACCAAGTAGCAATCCCTGATTTTAAAAAGGTCGCAAAAACTATCAAGGGCCCGATACACACTTACATTTTCTCATTGGAAGATGAGGATTTTTCGTCTGAGTTTGAAGATATGAATGGCCGCATTGTGGTGTCGCCAATACCCGAAGTAATTTTAAGAGTTTATCGTAGAATATTTGGCATAAAAATATGATTATACTAAGAGATTATCAAAAAGAGGCAGTAGACGAACTCAAAGAAAGAACAAATAAATTATTAGACAAACCAAACAATCCGATTTGTATTTTTAAGGCGCCTACTGGTTCGGGCAAGACTATAATGATGGCAGAGTTTTTGAAGGAATTTATTGAACATCGGGACGATCATCGTTCTTTTGCTTTTATTTGGGCGGCCCCCAGAAAATTACACATTCAAAGCAAAGAAAAACTGGAGCAGTATTATTCTGACAGCAAAGCACTTCGCTGTTCTTTTTTTGAAGATTTAATGGATAAGAAAATCAGCGAGAGCGAGATTTTATTTTTAAACTGGGAGAGCATTAATAAGAAAGACAATCTCATTATTCGTGAAAATGAGCAAGAGAATAATTTATCTAAAATTCTTGAAAACACTCGGGAAGACGGACAGGAAATTATTTTAATTATTGATGAAAGTCATCATGCGGCGCAGACCGACACTTCACAAAATCTTATTCGGGACATTGACCCCAGAGTAACCATTGAAGTTTCAGCTACTCCTCATTTGAGTAGTGATTATAGAGTATTGGTTGAATTTTCTGATGTTAAGCGAGAGGGGATGATTAAAAAAGAGGTAGCAATAAACCCAGAATTTCAAAACATTAAAGTTAGTGGTAAAAGTGCCGATGAAGTTGTGCTGGATGCCGCCATCGGTAAAAGAAAAGAATTAGTCAAAGCATATAAAGATGAAGGTTCAGAAATTAATCCCTTGGTCCTTATTCAATTGCCGGATAAAAGAGTCGGTTCTTCGGATAAGAAAGATGAGATTATCGCTTTACTCAAAAAGAAAGGCATTGCGGTCAATAATGGCAAACTGGCAATTTATCTGTCAGAGGATAAGGAAAATTTGGCCAATATTGCTAAAAGCAACAATGACGCAGAAGTAATGATTTTTAAACAAGCGATTGCACTTGGCTGGGATTGTCCTCGGGCCTCCATTTTAGTTTTATTCCGTGATTGGCGAAGTATCATTTTTTCAATTCAAACCATCGGCAGAATCATGAGGATGCCGGAATTAAAGCATTACGAGGATCATCAAGAATTGAATCTTGGTTATGTTTATACCAACTTAAGTGATATTAGCATCCATGAAGATTTGGCCAAAGATTACATCACGATATTTGAGTCTAAGCGCCGGCCGGATTATAAGCCGATAAACTTGGCTTCTTGTCACTCAAAGCGTTTTCGTGAAGAAACCCGTTTGGCATCATTTTTTATTCCTATTTTTCTCGATGCCGCCAAAGAATTGCGTTTAAAAGACAAAATTAATTTTAAGGTAAAAACAAGTGTCAGCGAGCTTATCGCCGAGGGTAAAATAGAAGAATTAGACCATGTTGTCGAGCACATAGAAAAAGCTGGCACGATAGCGATTGACCAGACGGCACTTGAACGACAAAACGCTTTCAGTTCATTCATTGCCGAGGCACTCTCGCCCTTATATCCCGAGCCTCGTTCTGTGGGCCGGATTAGAGATTCTATTTACCGCTTCTTTTTAGCGGCTTTCAAGATGAATTACGAAGACGAGCAGGAGAAAATAATGAACATTGTTTTAAATAAACAAAACAGAGAATTTTTTAGAAATGTAATTGATCGGGCTAAAGAGTTATATCTTGAGAAAGTTGGCCGGGGTAAAAAGGAATTAATCACTGATGAAGAATGGGATATTCCGATAAGACTTAATTATAATAGTTTTTTTGAAGAGAAGAAATACAAAAACTCAATCATGCAACCTTTCTTCTACGATACCCGGGAGAGTCGGCGCTGGAAGACGGAAGAAGATTTTATTAAACATCTTGAAAAAGCTGGCGGCATTGATTGGTGGTTCAAAAATGGAGATCGCGATGCTACCTATTTTGCCGTGTCCTATACCGAAGCTGGCATAGATATGCCCTTCTATGTTGACTTCATTGTGAAAATGAAAGACGGCCGGATTGGCTTGTTTGATACTAAGTCGGGCATCACCGCTAAAGTCGCCGGGCCTAAGGCCGAGGGCTTAGCTAAATACATCAAAGAGCAGAATAGGAAGGGTAGGAAACTATTTGGCGGTATTGCGACTCAAAAAGACAGCAATTGGCTTTATAATGACAGCGAGAAATACGATGAAACCGATCCAAAACAATGGCAAATTTTGGATTTAGATTAAATAAATTTTCATGACGAAATCTAAAAATAATAGAGTAAACGAATTGGTCGAAATCAACTTCGACCAATTTAGGATAAAGAACCCAAATTTCAGAGAGTCTTTTGAACAACTTTGTTATTATTTATTTTGTAGAAGGTTCAAGATAACAAAAGGAATACTCCGTCATAAAAATCAGATTGGCATAGAAACAGAACCAGTTAAGGTTGATAAGCAATATATTGGATTCGAGTGTAAATTTTTTGAGAATAAGATTGATACGAATGAATTAGTTAAAAAAATCAAAAAAGCAAAAGAGAAAAACCCCAAAATTACTAAGATTATCTTCTATCTAAATCAAGATTTTTTATCAGAAAGCCAAAAGAAGGGGCAGAAAAAATCAACTAAAATGTTAGAGATCGAAAAGGTAGCGAGCGAACAGAAAGTTGAGATTGAATGGGTTGTAAAAAGTCATTTCGAAATTTTACTTAACCAACCGTCAAACCTAGATTTGGCGGAGTTGTTTTTTGATGTCGGCGATGAGTTGGGTTTTATTAAAAACTATGCAAATCCAGATATTCTTACTTTCCTTCAGTCAAAAGAATATATTAATTTGCCACTTCTTCATCAGGGGAAATCCTTAAGGTTTCCATCAGCCAGCATCTTAAAAAGTTTAAAGACAACTTTTTTAATTACGGGATGCCCGGGCTCTGGAAAGACTATCTTGATGCACAAATTGTTTCAAGAATTTGGCGGGCTAAACAAAAATAAAAATGAACAGATGATTCGGGTTCTTCAAAAAAATTCAGCCGTGCCAATGTTGGTGAATTTAAAGAATTGTATCAGTGATAGTTTAGAAAATATTTTAAGAAATAGACAAAACGATAGCAGGGTAAGAGGGCGAACACTAGGCTTTGTTTATATTTTTGACGGTTTAGACGAATTAAGCGAAGAGAAGGCCGATAATATGCTTGCATATATGCGAGAACTTGAACAGCAGGATAATACAAAGAGGATTATTATTTCGTGCCGATCTGGCAACTTAAACAGGATTAAATTAAAAGTCTATCTGCCAAATATTATTGAATATGCAATAGCTGATCTCGAGATAAAACATATTAATCAGTATTTTGATGCAAAGGAAAATACATTAAAAAAGAAATTGCTATTAAGGCTCCAGAAAAATAACCAAGAACTTTTAAGTGAAATAAAAGATATACTTATGACGCGGTTGCTTTGGGATACCATAGTCAACTTGGATTCGCAAAGTGGCATTATAGATTTACTGGAGAAGAAAATAGAGCTTTTATTGAATGATCCAAATCATAAGAAAAATATCGCAGAGTTGAACCTATTGAATCCTAAGGGTGAAAATTTAATCACATTAAATCAAGATATTGCCTTTGAATTTCAGAAAAAATTCCAATTCAGATACTCGCAGAAGGAATTATACAACATTATTTTGGCTAAATTTCCACGCCTTGATTATAGATCGGCGAATGAGCTTTTAAACTATCTTGCCGATCTATTTTTTGAATCTGAGTATACCCCAACCGAACGAAATCGCAGTTTCGTTTATCAACATCGCAGATATCAAGAATTTTTCTTTGTTCAGAAATTAAAATCAAAGTATGAAAACAATCCAAAATCTCTGAGAGAATTAAATGTTTTATCGAATCGAGATTTTCTTGAGAAATTATTTTTACGATATATGCGTAAACAATATGGGTTAGCGAGAAATTTAATTGGGATGATTGAAATGAATTTAATAGATGTATATTTAGGAAAACATAGCGGATACGGAGTGGATGACGCTTATTATTTAAACTCCGCTGCATTTATACCCTCGCTTGCAAGCCAAGAGAACCAATTATTCATCCAGTTATTTGAGGATAATAATCTGGCGCTATCAGAAAAGATTAAAGTTGATTTAAAAGTAGTCAGAGATTATTTTGCGAAGTGGAAAAAAGATAAAGATAATTTTAGAACTACCAATTATTTAAAAAGCATTTGGGAAAATGGTATAGCCTCTTTACTAACTAATGCCGCAGTCTTTTGGAGGGCCGGGAAGAAAAATTTGGCCATCCACCTTCTTAATGATATGAGCTCTTTGCAAAAGTTATATTCCAATAATAAGTTTCGCAAAGGTCTTCGCAAAGAGGATCATTTAAGAGATCCTTTTTGGGAAAGATGGGAAGATTATTTATATATTCTTATAGTTATCGATAACAAGACTCCAAAGAAAATTTTGGATAATCTTGTTAGGAAAAATTACAAAATATTTTCAAGTGATCGCCCCTTCTCGTCTCAAGAAGAAGGTAAAGAAAAGTTGTTAAAATCGTTCTTCAGAGTTTGTCTGCGTGATAAAGCGAACGCTTTATTTAGGCTTATCGATACTTTTGACGAATTTGAATTCTCATCTTTTTTAGATGTTTTACTATCTATTGAATTCTTGCCGGCATTCATCAAGAATAAATCAATACACAAAAAAATTGCTTCCTTTTTACAGGATTTACATTCAGATTTAAATGAGAAAAACTATTTTATGACTTTTTATAAAAATTATTTTGGCATCAAATTATCTAAAAAAGAAAGAAAATATTTAGAAACCGAACTTTCAAAATTAAGAAATGAAAGGAAGGTCGATTGGCATTTTCATCAAGCACCATTCAAATTTGCTATCATTTCTTATGTTTTAGCCAAAAACACTTTTGATGAATTGTTAAAGGATGCATCTGAGAACTCACCGTTTCGATATTATGACGAGTTAGCTTTATATTCGGCTTTGTTCGCAGATTTTATAAGCTTGCTTTCTGAGAAAAAGAATATTGAGACAATAACAAGGGACTATCTTGCTTATGTAAATATTCATGATCAACGATTGGGATTATATTTAAAAGTAGATATTTCTTTTTTGTGGGCCTATATTTTAACATATAGCAAAACAACTAATGATCGATTAAGAAATATCAAAAATCGCCTTATGATTACCGATAATAATATTGTTCCTTTTAGTTTTTGTTTAAAATTAAATCAATTAAATCCGTTGTTGCTTTGTTCTCTGTATAATGAAAATGAGATATCAGAATTTGAGAGTGTGCTGAAAGACATCGATGATTATTATGAATACATTAATGATTGTTTTTATCTATCCTCGTTTTTTTCTAAATTAAACAAGGAAAAGGCACGATTTTATTTCGTAAAGGGTATAAATGATGGCATATTGCGGCATGGCTACAGAAAAGATGTTATTGTGAGTTATTTACTCGTTGATGCTTTAGAGATCCTGTGGCGTAATAATTGGGAATCAAAAGAAAAACTCAAAGAATACACAAAGGCGGTATTTAATTTAGCGATGCGTGTAACTAAAATTAGCGACGGGGCGGAAACATGGAGGGGCCCCTATAATGTGATTGATTTGATCGCAAAATACGATATTACCTTGGCGGAAGAATACAAAAAAGAACTAATTGCCGCAAAGGGTCATTCAAATTTCTCGAATTCGGTTATAACCTCTATCTTAATCGGGAAAGCCGAGAATGGTTTTCCGATCGAGGACATTGAAAGTGGAATGCAAAAGTATAGAAAAGATTACGATTACGAAAATAAGCCGTATACTGATACATACGAGCAAAAATTCAAAGTCTATTTGGGAATAGCTAAAAGTGGTTTATATACCGAACAGCAAAAAAAAGAGGCATTTCAAAAAGCCTTCGATCAGGTTGAAGAAATGAAGAAAGCCGGAGTTACTTATTATCTGAGAGATATGGATTTTAAAGAGGAAAAAAATGACTTTAAAAAACTATGTAAGCAATACAATAAAACTTGCAATGTCTCTTTTGATGAGAAAAAAGAAGAATATCATATAAAAAGCAAAATGTCAGAAAAAGATTTTATTAACAATGTGAGGAAAGCGAAAACAAAGCCAGCGATAAGGGGGTTATACGCCAGATTAAAAAATTATAAAAATGGGATTGAATTAAAAAAACAAGAATCTTGGAAAATATTGATTAAAAAAACAGCCGAAATCACTGGTAATATAAAATTATTTGTAGATTTAATTCGGGATAATAGTTTCCCGCATACTGATTTTATGACACAAAATTCTAAGCATTTCCATTTTGGAGTTGCGGCCGCACTTGAAGATATTGGCATTAAAAACGAAATTCTTAATTATCTTTTTAAGAATACGGGGCATGGCGGTTTTATCAATATAATGAAGTCCTATGAAGTTAATGAAGATAAGGAAATGTGCAGAAAGTTATTCAGGAGATATCTTTTGTTTTGCGATTTATTGGTTAACTAATAGGATATCTCTCACTAAATGGGCGAATTTGGGGGTAGAATAGAGTGATTACGGCCGGAGGGCGTATTCGCGGCGGGTGGCTTTAATCAGGTTCATTTTCTCTTTAAGCGAGGCAATATACATCCAATCTTCTAAGGTTTGCATAAAACTTGGGCTCGGGAGCTAATAAAAAAAACCAACAAAAGTTGGTTTTTTTATAAGGTATATACAAAAAAACAGAAAATTTTTCTGTTTTGCCTGTCCGCCGTATTGAAGGATGTTTCTCTTATTCAGAAAAAAGCGGAAACGCTTTATTTAAATTCGCAAAAGGGCAAAAAGGAAGGGGGTTGGGGGATGCCCCGAAGGAGTTACTCCGCGATCTTACGGGGTAAAAAATTTTTTGCCTGCCTGCTCTGCCTGCCGAAGGTGCGACTGGGTTGGTCGGACGGGAGATGGCTATAAGTACGACTACTGTTTTGTATTGAATAACCTTTTACCATCTGTTGAAAAATGTTATTATTTACACGAACCAAGAAACGAAAGGTTAAGCGATCACTCCGCTATTATTTTAAATTTAAATTTATGAATATTGAAGTAGAAATAAAAATTGAGATAAATAATTTTGAGGATATTAAAACAAAAGTGGTTGCTATAGGAAAGTTGATAAAATCAATAAGACAAATTGATGATTATTTTATCCCCAGCCACAGGGATTTTTTTGCTCAAAAACCATGTCCAACAGAATGGTTACGCATAAGAACTAATCCTGATAAAGTAATTTTTGAATATGATAAGGCTGTAAATATGACAACGAACGGTGATTACGACTATGCGGAGGAATATGAAACAGTAATTTTTGACGCAGATGAACTCAGAAAAATATTAAACTTTTTAGATTTTAAAAAAGTGGTGACAATTGATAAGCAAAGGGAATATTGGGACTGCGGATACGTAGAAGTCGCGCTAGATAAAATTAAAGGATTAGGTACTTTTATTGAGGTAGAAGCAAAAGGAAATTTTAAGGACGCCACACAAGCCAAACATGCCTGCTTTAAATTTTTAAAAGAATTAGGAATTGAAAACGCCGAAAACAAGGAAATTAAAAAAGGCTACCCCGTTTTATTTTTAGAAAAAAATAATTAAACCGATATATTTATGGCAACAATAAAGAAAAAAATCCGACCAGAGTATTTTGAACTTGTGTCTTCGGGCAAAAAGAAGTTTGAATTACGCTTGGCAGATTTTGATGTTCTGGATTAAATTTGAATTTAAGATTAGACATCGTTTTTAATAATTTACCGGGAATTTTTCTTTTAGCATATCTACGGCCGCGTCCATTTCGTAGGAGTGCCAATCGCTTAAAATAACGGTTCTAAATTCTCGTATAAGGGATGAGCGTTGTTTAAAAATATCTTATTTATAAATATTTTGAGTATAATTTGAGTTTTTGTTTAAATATTAATAAAATTGTAATATTATCATTGTATAAAAAATATTTTTATTTTTAATCTAAAATATTATGAAAAAAATTAAGAAAAATAATAAAAATTTAACAATAAGAGAAATTCAAGATTGGGAAAAATCTTTTTTGGAAAAAAAGGGTGTTTTTGAAGACAAAGATAAAGAAAAAGCAATTAAAACTGCTATTTGTAAATTAGCAGAAGAAACAGGAGAAGTTGCTGAAGCGATATTAGAAGATAAATGGGATAAAATACAAGAAGAAGTTACCGATGTAATAGTTTTTGCTTGTAAGGTAGCTAACATAGCCGAAAAATTTTACGGTGCCGAGGATCTTTCTGACGCTATAAGAAAAAAGATAAAAATATGCGACGAAAGAGAATGGAACCCTGATAATAAAAAGCTTAATAAAACAAAAAATGAGAGAGCGTAGTTTGTGTTTTAAAAATCGCGCCTTGTTTGTAAAGACATAAAAATAAAATAAAAATATGATTTTTGAAAATCAATCAAAAAATAAAAAGTTTTTACTTGTTATTTTTTTTATTATTTTAATAATTGGTATTTTAACTTTTTTATATTCACCAATTATTTTTCAAGAAGGTAATCCTTGGCCGCAAATAAAAGGAATAGTTCAATTGAATTTTACAAGTCAAGACATAGTAAAACTATCTATTGGAGAGAATAAGTATATAACTAAAAGCAAAAACGGTATTGAGATTGTTAAATCTTATATGAAAGATAGGGGATATGATTTTATTGAACAAATGGGGTCTGGTTATCTTTTTCAATCTATAACAGGAGAAAGCGCTATTGCTACGCATAGATATTACAGTAGATTTTATTCGCTTTGGATAATAACAGAAAATACAAATAATATAGAAAGCGATAATAGTTTATGGGTGACAGCAATTGTTGACGATAATATAATTTTTCAATACCCAAAAGAATTGCCAGTAAATTATATTAGTGAAGTAGAATGGCCGCCAAAGTTAAAAATAGAAGATAAATCGTTTGTTTGTAATCCGTCTGGCAATGAAATTCAACAAGGCGGAAAAACCGAATTGCGTTTGATAAATAACCAATCTTATTGCGTAACCAAAGAAAGTGAGGGAGCGGCTGGTAGCGTATATACTACTTATACTTACGCTTTTTCAAAAGATAATAAAACAGGAATTATCGTTTTTACTTTGCGTTTTGTTCAGTGTCAAAATTATGACGAGCCAAAAGCGACTGAATGCGAAAACGAACGTTCTGCTTTTGATATAGACATTATTGCGGATAAAATTATTCAAAGTATTAAAATTAAATCCGAATAATTATTTATTGCTGAAAAATTAAAAGATTGTTTGTAAAAAAAGTAGTGTTTTAATTTATGTTATTTTTGTATTTTTGATGTATAATAAATATATAAATAAAGGTCGTTAATTATTAAATTAATTATAAAAATATGAAAAACAAAATTTTGATAGCTGGTATTTTAACAATTGCTTTTGTTTTTGCGATTAATAATTATGCCGTAGGTCAAAATAATAATGCTGGAAATGACTATCAAGTTCAGCAACAGGCACAAACCGCTAATCAAGGTGAAGATTTTCAGATTCAGCTTCAACAACAACTTCAACAGCAACTTCAAAACGCGACCGAAGAAGAAGTTCAGGCTCAAAATCAGAATCAAATACAGAATCAAGAAATGTTTCAAATTCCTGAACAACGAAGAAGTCAGGTGTCTAATGCCGTGCAAGAAATGTTGCAAGTGGCGGAAAGAAATGATGGAATTGGTCAACAAGTTAGAGTTATTGCTCAAGCGCAAAATCAGAATCAAGAAAAATTAGAAAATAGCTTGCAGAAAGTTCAGAATAGAAGCGGTTTTGCTAAATTTTTAATAGGAGTAGATTATAACGAGATAAATAACGCTAAGAAGATATTGGAACAAAATCGCCAGCAGGTTCAACAGTTAAATGAAATTAAAAACCAACTTATTAATCAAAGCGAACAACAGAATTTAGCGCAACAAGTTCAGATTCTTGAACAGGCGAATTTGGAAATTGAGAATTCTTTAAATGTTTCTCAAGACGGTTTTAGTTTGTTAGGTTGGATTTTTAAATTGATGGCTAAATAGTTTAATTTATTTTTATTATTAAAAATAAATATTATTTAATAAAATACTTGTGATAGTAGGTTTATTTTAATATTAATTAATAAATATGTTTGAAAAATATATTGAATATTTTAAAAATAATCCTCGCGGTTATTGGTTTAAACGAAAGCTTTTTGGTTGGGGTTGGTTTCCCGTGAAATGGCAGGGTTGGCTTGTGGTATTTATTGGTCTTGTCTTTTTTTTCGCCGGTGTTTATGTCGGAGAAATTGATGACGCGCCCGGCGCGGCGTTTTTGGGATTTTTAATAATGATTGGACTTTTTCTTTTTTTTGGTTATCGCAAAGGAGAAAAACCAAAATGGCAGTGGGGGTTGTCAAAAAAGAATAATTATAATAAAAAATAAACCAAAATAGGAAAAACTTTAGCAAGATACAGTTTAATTAAATTAAATGGCTCAAGTTGTTGAGCCATTTAAAAAATAATTATTTAGATAAATAGAAATCGCCTTTTTTATGGGGCGGTTTTTTGATAAAATGTGAATATGGATTTAACATTAATTCAAAAATTATTTGAAAAAGAACCGAAATATCGTTTTAAACAAATTAAAAAAGCGATTTTTCAAGATTTAATTCAAGATTGGCAAGAGGCGGCGGCTTTGCCACTATCTTTAAGAAATAAATTAAATAAAGAATTTTCAATTAAAATATTTGCCAAAGCGTTTGTTTCTAAAGATAAAAAAACAATAAAAGCGATTATTGTTTTAAAAGATGGTTTTAAAATTGAAACTGTTTTAATGCGTCATAAAGATAAAAGAAATACTGTTTGTGTTTCTTCGCAAGTTGGTTGTCCGTTAAAATGTCTTTTTTGCGTTACGGGAAAAATGGGATTTAAAAGAAATCTTGATGCTTGGGAAATCATTGAACAGGTTTTGTTTTTTGCCCGTTATTTAAAAAAAGATAAAGAAAAAATTACCAATATTGTTTTTATGGGAATGGGAGAGCCTTTTTTAAATTATCAAAATGTAATTAAGGCAATAAAAATTTTAAACGATAAAGAAGGTTTTAGTTTGGGGGCAAGACATTTTTCAATTTCCACTGTTGGAATTATTGAAGGGATTGAAAATCTTATTAAAGAAAAATTGCAAATTAATTTGGCTATTTCTCTTCACGCGCCCAATGACGAACTTCGTTTAAAATTAATGCCAATTAATGAAAAATATCCTCTTAAAAAAATTTTAAACGCGACTGAAAATTATGTTAAAAGAGTCGGGCGACGAGTAATGTTTGAGTATATAATGATAAAAGATTTAAATGATTTTGAAGAACACGCCAAACAATTAGCAAAAATGATTAAAAAACCTCTTTATTTTGTTAATTTAATTCCTTGCAACCCAAATGGAATTTTTAAACCTTCATCTTCTTTAAAAATTAAAAAATTTAAAGAAATTTTGGAAAAACAAGGAATAAATGTTACTCAAAGATATAATTTTGGCAAAGATATTCAAGGCGCTTGCGGTCAATTAGTTGTTAAAGAATCTTAGTTTTATTTATATATTATGGTAAAAAAGGAGTATTTTTAGTATAATTAAAAAGTTGAAAATCAATATTTAAAAAATGATTAAAAAAAATTTATTAATTATTTTAATAATTATTTTATTTTTGGCTACGGCCGTTGCCGTGGGATTATTTATTTTTCCTTATCAGCCGGATAAACCGCCCCATGCGGAAGATGTTGGTTCAACTGTTCAAGGTATATCAGAGGTGGTTGACGCGAATAATAAATTCGCTTTTGATTTATATTCCGAGTTAAACAATTCCGAAAAAGGAAACATTTTTTATTCTCCTTATAGTATTTTTTCCGCATTAGCAATGACTTATGAAGGAGCTAAAAATCAAACAGCCAGTGAAATGAAATCTGTTTTTCATTTTCCGGAAAATGAAATTTTGCGTCCAAATTTTGCCAAAATTTATAATGATATAAATGAAAACGCTAATGATTACGATTTAAAAATCGGAAACGCTTTGTGGGCTCAACAAAATTTTTATTTTCTTGAAGATTATATGGATAGAGTTGAAAAATATTACGGTGGAAAAGCGGTGAATGTGGATTTTGCAAACAAAACAGAAGAAACAAGGCAAACCATTAATAGTTTTATTGAAGAACAAACAAAAAATAAAATTAAAAATTTAATTCCCAAGGGAGCCCTTGATTTAACAACCAGACTTGTTTTAACTAACGCGGTTTATTTTAAAGGGGATTGGGAATGGCAATTTGACATAAAAGAAACCTTTGAAAGCGATTTTAAGATAACTCCTGATAATATTATTAAAACCGAGATGATGAATATGAAGCCCGGTATTGATGAAGCAAAATTTAATTATCTTGATAATGGAGATTTACAAGTTTTAGAATTGCCGTATAAAGGGGATAAAATTTCAATGTTAATATTATTGCCAACTGAAAATCTTGATGTTGTAGAATCTAATCTTACTTTTGAAAAAATAAATGAATATAAGTCTCAAATGAAAGAAACAAAATTAGATTTAATTTCTCTTCCTAAATTTGAATTTGAAACTAAATATTTTATGAAAGAGACTTTAAGTAATTTAGGAATGTCTTCAGCTTTTTCTTTTCAAGACGCTGATTTTTCCGGAATGACCGGAAAGAAAGATTTATTTATAGGATTTGTTATTCATCAGGCATATATAAAAGTTGACGAAAAAGGAACAGAAGCGGCGGCGGCAACCGCGGTAGGAATGAATCTTACGTCTATGCCTAATTTTAGAACTGTTTTTAAAGCTGACCATCCGTTTCTTTTTATGATTCAAGAAAAACAAACGGGAAATATTCTATTTTTGGGCAAAGTGGTTAATCCGAACGAATAATTTTAATTTTTTAAGATTATTTACTCTTGACAAAATACCCTATGGGGGTATATGCTTTTATTATTAAATAATTAATAATATGAGAAAAAATACAATAACTCAAAGATTAAATATTGTTAAAGGACAAATAGACGGTTTAATTAATCTTATAGAAAAACAAGAAGATTGTCGCAAGGTAACGGAACAATTTTACGCGATAAACGCTGGTTTAAAAAAAGCGATTGAAAAATACTTTAAAGATAATTTATCTTCTTGTTTAAAATCTATTAATCTTAAAAAAAGAAAAACGGTCGAATTTTTTTTAAAAGAATTAGTTGAAAATAAATAATATTTATGTCTAATTTAATTTTAACTGATGAAAATTTTTCAGAAAAAGTTTTAAAAAGCCAAAAGCCGATTTTGGTTGATTTTTGGGCGGAGTGGTGTATGCCCTGCCAAATGATAGCCCCAATTCTTCAAGAAATCGCCGAAAAATTCAATGAAAAAATAATAATTGGCAAACTTGATGTTGATAAAAATCCTTCAATCTCCAATATGTTTTCAATAGATGCTATTCCGGCTTTGTTTTTATTTAAAGACGGAAAAATAATACAAAAGTTTATAGGCGTTCAACCTAAACAAGTTATTGAGAAAGCTATTGAGGTCGCAATTGAAGATTAAATTAACTCTATGAATAAAGAAATTACTAAAATTACAATTTTGCCGGGAATAAATAAGCTTGGAGAAAAGGAAAATTTTAAAAAAATTGACATAAAAAAAGGAGAAGTTGTTGCTATTGTAGGTCATACAGGCGCTGGTAAAAGTCAGCTTCTTTATGATATTGAAAGACTTGCTCAAAAAGACACTAAAAGCAAAAGAAAAATCTTGGTAAATGATGAAATTCCTGATAAAGAATTAAGATTTAATCCTAAAAGAAAATTAATCGCTTCTTTGGCGCAAAGTATGAATTTTTTTACGGATATGGCTGTTGGAGATTTTCTTAAATTGCATTTAGAATCTCGTGGAAAAAAATCAAAAAAAGGATTAATTGAAGAAGTGATTAAAGAAGCGAATAAAATCACCGGCGAAGCAATTTCTTCTAAAATGAATTTACTTAATTTATCCGGAGGGCAAAGCAGAGCTTTAATGGTTTCCGATGTGGCTAATATCAGTGTTTCTCCTATTGTTTTAATTGACGAAATAGAAAACGCGGGAATTAAAAAAGAAGAAGCGATTAAAATTTTAGTGGAAGAAGGAAAAATTATTTTAATTGTTACTCACGACCCTTCTTTAGCGTTAAATACCGATAAAAGAATTATTATTAAAAATGGAGGTATTGTTGATGTTTTAAATACTTCTTTAAAAGAAAAAGGTATCGCGCATTATCTTAATTGGATAGAAAGCTTTGGTTTGGATATAAGAGAAAAAATAAGAAAGGGCAAAAAGATTGAAAATGTTGAAATATATTGCGAACCAATTAAATCTAAAAAATAAAAATATGAAATTTATAATTTTTGCGGGAACTCCCGGTTCAGGTAAAACAAGCATAATTAAAAGTATAATTCAAGAATTGAAAAATGATTTCAAATTATTTTTTGCAAAGTTTGATTGTTTGCAAACATTAGACGATGAAAAAATTGCTAAAGAATATAAAATTCCAGCCGTAAAAAAGCTTGCCGGAGAACTTTGTCCTGACCATTATACCGCTTTGGAAATACCAAAAATAATTAAAGAAAATAAAGATAAAGATATTATTATTTTAGAAACCGCGGGTTTGTGTCTTCGTTGTTCTCCTTATGTTGAAGAAGGATTAGGAATTAATGTTTTAGATATTACTTCAGGAGACCCTTCTCGTTACGGACCAATTTTAACAGAAGCGGATGTGGTAGCTATTAGCAAGGGAGATTTAATTTCTCAAGCGGAAAGAGAAATTTTTAGAGCAAAGGTTTTAAAGGTTAATCCTAAAGCAAAAATAACAGAAGTAAACGGTCTTACGGGAGAAGGAGCTTTTGATATAGCGGAATTTATAAAAGAATCTTTAGCTGTAAAAAGTGAAAAATTAACATTAAAACATTCTATGCCTTCGGCAATTTGCGGATATTGTTATGGAAATAGAATAATTGATGAAACAGAATCGCGAAAGAGATTTTTAGCTGGAAAAGAATTAAAAAGTTTGGTTCCTAATTTAAATTGTGGAAAATGCGGTTATAAATCTTGCAATGAATTTATAAGAGCAGTTTTAGATGGGAAGGCCCAAAAAGAAAAATGTCCTTTTATTAAAAAAGAAATTTAAATTAATTTTTAAGATACATTTTTAATGTTAAAAAAAGAAAAAGAGTTTAAGAGATTATTTAAAGAATCCGAAGATTTTGCGAAAAAAAACGGATTTCGTTTAAATCCCGATAAAAAAGCGGTCAATTATTTAATTGAAGCGTTGTTTGAAAAAGAAAATAAATACGGTAAAAAATATTGTCCTTGTCGTCGTCTTAAAGAAAATCAAAAAGAAAATAATAAAATTGTTTGTCCGTGCGTTTATTGTAAAGAAGAAATAAAAAAAGACGGACATTGTCATTGTTTTTTATTTGTAAAATAATTTAATAATATGAGTAAATTTAAAATTGATAAATCAAAATGCGTTGGATGTGGAGCTTGTGTTAACACTTGTCTTTATGAAGCGATTGAAATTGGAAAAGATGATAAAGCAATTATAAATAAAGAAAAATGTAAAAATTGCGGTAAATGTAAAAAAATTTGTCCTTTTAACGCAATATTAGAAAAATAATTTTTAGTTTTTTTAATGGTTTTATTTACGAATTTATTTGTAGTTTTTTTATATAATTTATGATTAAAATAAAAAATCTGACCTTTACAAAAGACGGAAAAAAAATAATAAATAATTTGAATTTGGAAATAAAAAAAAACAACGTTTCTGTAATTGTTGGTTCTAATGGGTCTGGTAAATCCACTTTGGCTTATCTTTTAATGGGTTTGCAAGGATATGAAGATTATCAAGGGGATATAATTTATCGCGGAAAATCTTTAAAAAAAATGTCGGTTTTTAAAAGAGCTTCTTTAGGTATTACTTTGGCCTGGCAAGAACCGGTGAGGTTTGAGGGTTTAACGGTAAAAAAATATTTAGAAAACTCAGGAAATAAAGTCAATCAAAAAGAAATTGAAATTGCTTTAGAAAAAGTTGGTTTAAAACCTGAAAATTATTTGGAAAGATTTGTTGATTCTTCTTTAAGCGGAGGAGAAAGAAAAAAAATTGAATTAGCTTCTATTTATTTAATGAAACCCAAATTAGTAATTCTTGATGAACCTGATTCGGGAATAGACATTGATTCATTAAAATATATCAATAAAATAATTAAAGAATTTAAAAGCAATGGTTCTTCAGTGATTTTAATAACGCATAATTTGTCCGCCTTACGACAGGGCGATGTATTCTTTTTAATGTGTAAGGGAAATCTTTTAAAAATTAATTCCTTAAAAGAAATAAAATCCTATTTTAGAAAAAAATGCGTAAATTGTCAGCTTAAAAGCAATTTTGACATACAATTAAAAAAATGAACGATGAAAAAAGAATTTTAAAACTTGCGGAAATTAATAAGCAAGACGGTTCCGCTAAAATAGTTATTTCCGGCAATGATATTTTAAGCGAAGAATCGGATGACGGAATAATTTTAAAAACTTTTAAAAAAAACGGCTCTGTTTTTGTTAATTTGGAAATTCCTCAAGGCGTTAAGTTTAGCAAACCAATTCATATTTGTTTGGGCGCTTTATACGGTAAAATAAAGCAAAGAATTAATTTTACGGTGGTTTTTAATAAATATTCCAAGGCAAGTATTTTTTCTCATTGCTTGCTTGTTTCGGAAAACGAAATTACTCATAATTCAAATTATAAAATTAAATTGGAACAAGGAGCTGAATGTTTTTATTTTGAAAAACATATTCATAATAATTCCGGAAATTTAACTTTTAATCCTTCAATTAAGGTTGAAGTTGGAAAAGACGCTTTGTTTAAATCTTATTTTGAATTATTAAAAGGAAGAGCCGGCAATAGTCATCTTAATTATGATTTATTATGCGCTGAAAGAGGCGTTGTTAAAATGGAGAGCAGATTTAAAACTTCTGGAGAAGACTTTATTTCTTTAACTGAAAGCGTTGCGTTAAAAGGTAAAAATTCCAGGGCGTTGCTTAAATCAAGAGTGGCGGCTAAAGAGAAATCAAGTATTGAAATATATAATAATGTTAAGGCTATTGGAGATTATTCAAAAGGACACATTGATTGTCAGGAAATTTTATTAAATAAAGGACGAGTTAAAGCTTATCCTTGCATAGAGGTTTTGAATCCTAAATCAAAAATTACCCATGAAGCCAGTTTAGGGGGGATTGATAATAAAAAAATGGAAACATTGATGGCTAGAGGAAACTCTTCAAAAAAAGCCGAAGAAATTATTTTAGAAGGATTATTGTCGGAATATCGTCCGAATTAAATTTTTAATTATTTATTTTTTAAAATAATGAAGACCTTTATTATTCCTGGATTTTTTACGGGAAAAAAATTTTACAATAAATTAATTAATAATTTTGAAAAAAAAGGATTAACAATAGAATGTATTGATTTGGGTTTAAATTTCAAAAGTCTTAAAAACGCGGCAGAAAAAACCGCTTGTCGTTTAAAAAAATTTAATGGTGATTTTAATGTAATTGCTTACAGTTTTGGAGGTCTTATTTTTAAAGAGGTTATTTTTAAAAATCCGGACATTTTTCAACGAGTAAAAAGTTTAAATTTTGTCGCAGTGCCTCATTATGGCACATGGGGAGCGGTGATAATACCTTTTTTCCCGGCGACTTTGGATATGTTGCCAATAAGAAAACATATTAATCAATTATTAAAAATTCCTTTACCTGAAAAAACCGTTAATTTTATTTCTCAAAACGATATTGTAATTTTGCCGAAAAAGTTTTCTTTATTGAAAGATTGCGTCAATATTACAATACCGAACGTAAATCACAAAAGTATTATAAGAAGCGCGGAATTATTTTCTCAAATTGAAAAAAATTTAACTTTGTAATTTATAAAGTTTATTTAATTTTTATTTTTAAGTAATTTGGGGTTGTCTTGAATAAATAATTTTATTAATCTGGAAAAATAAAAAGGTTTAACGCCTTTTATATACGCGTATCCGGCAAAAGAAGATAAGCCGGCGCCGGCGCAATTAGTTATTAAATCCCATATAGTGTCGCGCAAGCCGGATTTTTGCATATTAAGCCCAAAGGTTTGGTCCATAAAATATTCAAATAATTCCCATAAAACTCCTATTGTTACGGAAAAACAAAACGAAAAAACAGCGATTAAAAAGGGACTGCTTTTTATTTTATTTGTTTGAAAAAGAAGAAAAAGAATAATAAATCCAATAAGAGCAAAAGCAATAGCGTAAATAAAGTGAAGCAAAACATCCCACCACCAAAAGCGAATATAAAAACTTCTTATTTCTCCTAAATAAAGACTTGCGTATATTAAAATTATACCGGCAAACTCAAGGTCAAGAGGAATATATATATTGTATTTTTTTTTAAACCACGAAGGCAAAAAAGTGAGAAGTAAATTTAAAGAAGCAATGGCTAAGTTAGACCAATTGCCGTAAAAAATAGAAGTAATAATGGCGATTGCCAAAGTTATTCTTAGAAAGTTTATTATGATTGCGAATTTTTTCTTTAATTCCATATTTTGTTTATTATACTGGAAACAATAAATTTAATTAATAGCTTTTATAAATAATCTTTTTAAATTATAATAAACTAAAGGTCTAAAATTATATTAAAATAAATAAAAATATGAAAAATCATGGCGGAGGGTCGGCTGTTTACGGTTTAGGAATTATTGGCGCGGCTGTTTATTTTATTGGTAATGCCGCAACTTTTTGGCTTGGAGTAATTGGATTTTTAAAGGCTTTAGTTTGGCCCGCGTTTCTTATTTATTACGCGTTTGAATTTTTACTTAAATAAAATTATTTAAAAGCGATTTTATTTATTGTTGGATGTTTACTCTTGACAAGAAAGGGTTATGGGTATATACTCATAACAATCGTTGATTAACGATTGTAATGGTTATGTCGAGCCATTAAATTAAATAAATTATAAAAATATGCCAAGACATGATGGAACAGGCCCTTTAGGTTATGGTCCTGGAACTGGTAGAGGATTAGGTCCTTGTGGTGGCGGAAGAGCTAGAGGAAGAGGATTTGGTCGCGGTTTAGGTTTTGGTTTAAGAAGAAACGGGAATTTTAATTCCGTTCCTAATTTAACCAAAGAAGAAGAAGCTCAAGCTCTTTCTCAAGAAGCTTCTTTACTGGAAGAAGACCTTAAAGCAATTAACGACCGTTTAACCGAACTTAAAAAAGAGGAAAACTAAAAACCTAAAATAAAACCGGTGATAAATATTGCGTTTACTTAATGCCTTATTTTTTGTTATTATTAATATTAATTAGCGAATAAATCAATAATTATCACCGGTTGGGTAAAAAATATAAAATTAATTTGAATTTTAATCAATAAAAATATGAAAAAATATGAAGTTGATAAATCAATATGCGCCGGTTGCGGAGCTTGTATAAACGCTTGTCCTTATGGCGCTATTAAAATTGGAAAAGATGGTAAGGCGGTTATAGATATGAATAAATGTCAACAATGCGGGGCTTGCGTAAAAATATGCCCTTTTAATAGCATTAAAGAGGTTGACGATGAAATAAATTAATATTGATAAGCAAACAGAAGTTTGTTGAAATTAGTTTTTGTTATATAAGACAGACTCTTAATAATGTGAAAGAAAAAGTCGCGATTACTTCAATATTTGTTAATTTTTTCTTAGCGGCCGGAAAATTGGCCGTGGGTTTTGTAAGTGGTTCTAGCGCTATTTTTGCCGAAGGTCTTCATTCAGGAACGGATATTTTATCTTCAGCCATAAGTTTTGTTGGTATTAAAATAGCTAAAAAACCCGAAGATGAAAAACATCCTTACGGTTATTACAAATTTGAAGTTTTAGCCGGAGTTTTAATTACCTTAATTTTATTTTTAAGCGGATTATTTATTGTGGGTGAAGCAATAAGAGAATTAATTAATCCTTCGCCGACTGATATTGGTTATTTGGCTTTGGGCGTAATGTTAATTTCAGCTATTGTTAATGAAATAATGGCTAGACTTAAAATTTATTATGGTAAAAAAGAAAATTCAGTTTCTTTGCTTTCAGACGGATTTCATTCTCGGATAGATGTTTATATTTCTTTAGGAATTTTAGGAGGATTATTTTTAACGGGATATTGGATTTACGCGGACGCTGTTTTAGCCCTGTTTATCGGTTTATATATTGTTAAAGAATCTTTTTCCTTAGGAAAAGAAGCAATGGATTCTTTGCTTGATGTTTCAGCTGGAAAAGAAATTGAAGAAAAAATAAAAGAAATTGCTAAAAAACAAAATATTGAAGTTTTGTCGTTAAAAACTCAAAAAAAGGGTTTGGCAATAACCGCCAATTTTGGAATAAAGCTTTCAAGCGGTTTAAGCGTTGAAGAAGCTGTTAAAATCTCAAATAACTTAAGAGATGTTTTAATAAACGAAATAGATGTTTTGCAATATGTTGCCATTGAAATTATTAGTCATGAAACTCAAACAGGATTTTATAAGCCTGTTTTAGGTAGAGGATTTGGCTGGCAAAAAAAGGGAAAATTTAAGGAAGAGGTTGAAGAAGCTAAAGGAATTGGTCCTGATGGTTATTGTGTTTGTCCAAAATGCGGATATAAAATTCTTCATAAAAGCGGGGTTCCTTGTTCAACTCTTGAATGTCCTGATTGCAAAAATAAATTAATTAGAGAATAATTATGGCAAGACCTATAAAGCCAAGAAAAATAATGTTTGACCCGGACGCGGTTTATTTTAAGCCAAGAGCAATACCTCTTTCGGTTTTAAAAGAAGTTAATTTAAGCATAGACGAATTAGAAACTTTACGACTTTGCGATTTGGAAGATTTTAAACAAGAAGAGGCGTCAAAAAAAATGAAAATTTCTCAAAGCACTCTTCAAAGAATTTTAACTTCCGCTCGCAAAAAAGTTGCTGAAGCGTTGGTAAATGGCAAGGCCATAAAAATTACAAAAGAATAATAATTATTAATAAAATGGACGAACAAAATAAAGAAATTTTAAAAATAGAACGAAAAAAGAATAAAAGCTTTTTTTGGAGTTTAGTTTCAACAATAATTGTTTTTTTAATTTTAGGAGGAGTATTTACTTATGGATTTTTGGAAATTCTTTCTTTAAAAAAAGACCTTAATTATACAAAAGATATTTTATCGCAGAATTCGGATAGTTTTTCTAAAAATATCACAAGCTTATTTTCGCGAGCCGATGGTCTTTCCGATTCTCTTTTAAATACCCAACAAAACATTGATAATGTAAAAACGCAAATTGGCAATATTGAAGGAAATATTGGTTCAATCTCCGGCGCCGTAGGCACGCTTGAAAAACTTGCCAAAATAGACCCGGAATTGCTGAAAAAATATTCCAAAGTTTATTTTTTAAACGAAAATTATACTCCGACTCATTTAATTGATATACCGGAATATTATTTATATTGGTCTTCGCGGCCGGAAATGTTTTTAACGGAAGCTTGGCCATTTTTAAAGAGTTTACTTGATTCAGCCAAAGCGAGCGGAGTTGAAATTTATGTTGCGTCCGCTTATCGTTCTTTTGCCGAACAACAATCGCTTAAATCTTATTATACGGTTGTTTATGGGCCTGATACTGCTAATTCTTTTTCCGCTGACCAGGGTTATTCAGAACATCAACTTGGAATAACTGTTGATTTTTTGACTACGGGAATTGAAGGCAAACTTGATGAAAGATTTGATAAAACAGACGCTTTTAAATGGCTTGCTTCCAATGCTTATCGTTTTGGATTTTCTCTTTCTTATCCGGAAAATAATAGTCATTATGTTTATGAACCATGGCATTGGCGTTTTGTAGGGGTAAAACTTGCCGCTTATCTTCATGATAATAATTTAAATTTTTATGATATGGACCAGAGAGATATTGATAATTACCTTGTTTATATTTTTGATTAAAATTAAAATCCGTGGTCGGCGGATAATATTTATTAACGTTTAAAAATTATGAAGAAAAAAATTATTATCGCGGTTTTAGTAGTTATTATTTTGGGCGTTGGAGGTTATTTTCTTTTCCAGTTTTTGTCGGATAAAAATAACGCTTCTGAAAAAGAGAATTTAAAAACAGAAGAAATTTTATCGCAAGAAAATGAACAGAACGAAGAATTAACAGAAGAAGAAAAAGAAAATCAAGAACCGGAAAAAAATAAAGAAAAATCAATTATTGGAAAATCAGTGGAGGGTCGCGATATTTTCGCTTATCATTATGGTTCCGGAGATACGGAAATTTTATTCATAGGCGGGATACACGGCGGTTATTCTTGGAATACTTCGCTTGTCGCTTATGAGGCAATAGATTATTTTAAAGTAAATTCAAATATCATTCCCGCAAATTTAAAAATTACAATTATTCCGGTTTTAAATCCGGATGGTCTTTATAAAGTCGTTGGCACAACTGAAAAATTTAGTTCGGTAAATGTCGCGTCATCTCAAGTTGTTCAGGTGTCTGGTCGTTTTAACGCCAATGAAGTTGATTTAAACCGAAACTTTGATTGTGATTGGCAATCAAGCGCTAAATGGCAAGACAAAATCGTAAGCGGAGGGGATTCTGTTTTTTCCGAACCGGAAAGTCTTGCTGTTAAAAATTATATTGAAACACAAAAACCAAAAGCGGTGATTGTTTGGTATAGCGCCGCGGGTGGAGTATTTTCGTCAAGTTGTCATAATGGCGTTTTGCCGGAAACAGAAATAATCACTCAAAAATTTGCGGATGCTTCAGGTTATCCCGCTTATAAAAGTTTTGATTTCTATGCCACTACCGGAGATATGGTGAATTGGCTTGCTAAAATAAATATTCCGGCAATAAGCGTGCTTCTTAGCAATCATACCGATATTGAATGGGAAAAAAATAAAGCGGGAATTGAAGCCTTGTTAGAATATTATACTGAATAATTTGTAATGGTTGATTTAATTAAACGAAATAAAAAGCTCTTTGTTATTTTTATCATCGCGATTATCGCGGCGGGATTTTGTTTCTTTTTATGGCGGATAAATTTATCAGAACCGGAATTGAAAGAAGAATTGGCGGAAGTTGAAAATTATTTTCCTAAACATAAAATAATAGGACAATCAGTTGAAGGTCGTGAAATAGAAGCGTTTATTTTTGGACAGGGTGAAAAATTTTTACTTTTTGTTGGTGGCATACACGGTGGCTATGAATGGAATAGTTCTCTTTTAGCTTATGAATTTATTGATTATTTTAATATAAATTCTGAAATTATTCCTGAAAATGTTTCTGTGGCTATAATTCCTTGCGCCAATCCTGACGGACTTTATAAAGCGACCGGTAAAGAAGGGCGTTTTATTTTAACAGATATTCCAAGCGGAGTTTCTTTGGATAATTATCGTTTTAACGCCAATAATGTTGATTTAAACCGAAACTTTGATTGTAAATGGAAGCCTGAGAGTACTTGGAGAAATAAAATTGTTAGCGCCGGAACAGCGCCTTTTTCCGAGCCTGAAGCTTTAGTTATCAGGGATTTTGTTTTAGAAAATAATCCGCTTGCTGTTGTTTTTTGGCATAGTCAGGCAAATGCTGTTTATGCTTCAGAATGTGAAAATGGCGTTTTGCCGGAAACACTTAAGATTATGAGAAAATATTCTTTAGCTTCCGGATATCCGGCAATTGCTTCTTTTGACGCTTATGAAGTTACCGGAGATGCCGAGGGTTGGCTTGCTTCAATCGGTATTCCGGCTCTTACTGTTGAACTTAAAACCCATGAAGACATTGAATGGGGAAAAAATTTAGCAGGCGTAAAAGCGTTGTTGGAATATTATAAATAAAAGTATAAAATAAAAATAAAGTCGTTATGTTTAATAAATCAATAAAATTATGAAAAAATTTTTACATTGGTTTCCTCGTGTTTTTTCAATTCTTTTTATTTTGTTTATGAGTATGTTTGCTTTGGATGTTTTTGGACAACCGCAATGGTTTTTAGCGCTTATAATGCATTTAATTCCCAGTTTTATTTTAATTATTTTAACTGTTATCGCTTGGAAAAAAGAAAAAATTGGCGGGTGGCTTTTTACGATTGCGGGATTGTTTGCGATAGTTTTTTTTGGATTGGAATCATTTATTGTTTATATTCCGATTTTAATTATAGCCGCGGCTTTATTGTATAAAAGCTATTTTTTAAAATAAAAATAATAAAGGGGTTGTTATGAAAACTATTTGTAAAAGAAATGAAAATTATTCGCAATGGTATCAGGACGTTATTGCGAGCGCTGATTTAGCCGAGCATTCAGTTGTGCGAGGATGTATGATAATTAAGCCGTATGGTTATGCTATTTGGGAGAGAATAGTTTCTGTTTTAGATTCAATGCTTAAGAATAAAAAAATCAAAAATGCTTATTTTCCAATTTTTATTCCTCAAAGTTTTTTAGAGAAAGAAAAACAGCATATAGAGGGGTTTTCTCCTGAATTAGCCGTAGTAACGCATGGTGGAGGTAAAAAACTTGAAGAACCCTTAATTATTCGTCCAACGTCTGAAACAATAATTTATGAATCTTTTTCTAAATGGATTCAATCTTATCGTGATCTGCCTTTTGTGATAAATCAGTGGGCGAATGTAGTTAGATGGGAAATGCGTCCGAGATTATTTTTAAGAACAACAGAGTTTTTGTGGCAGGAGGGTCATACCGCGCATACTTCTCTTAATGAAGCTGAAGATTACTCGTTAATGATACTTAATGAAGTATACGCGAAGTTCGCCGAGGAATATTTAGCTATGCCCGTGTACAAAGGTCAGAAGTCGGATGGTGAAAAATTTGCCGGAGCTTTAAAAACTTTTTGTATTGAAGCTTTAATGCAGGATGGAAAATCCTTACAAGCCGGAACTTCTCATAATTTATCTGATAATTTTTCTAAATCTTTTAATGTTACTTTTTTAGATAAAGATGAAAAAAGAAAAAATGTTTTTCAGACAAGTTGGGGCGTGAGTACAAGATTGATAGGTGGATTAATTATGATTCATAGCGATGATAAAGGATTGGTTTTGCCGCCTAAAATTGCTCCTATACAAGTCGTGATTATTCCAATTATCAAAACCGGAGAAAAAAAAATTATTTCAAAAGCTCAATCTATTGCTAAGCAACTAACGGAATTTTCAGTGGAAGTTGATTTACGAGAAGATTTGCGACCGGGACAAAAATTTTATGAGTGGGAAAAAAAGGGTGTACCCGTAAGAATTGAGATTGGCCCCAAAGATTTGGAAAAGGGCGTTGTTATTCTTGTACGTCGTGATACGGGTAAAAAAGAAGAATGTTTAATAAACCAGCTTCCAAAACGCGTTGATAAACTTTTACGGGATATTCAGTTAAATATCTTTACAATAGCATTAAAGCATAGAGAGGAAAGTAATAAAATCGCTGATTCTTGGAAAGAATTTGAGGAACTTCTTAAACAGGGAGGATATGTATTTTCTTATTTTTGCGGAGAAAAAAAATGTGAAGCTGAAATTAAAAATAAAACAAAAGCAGTAAGTAGATTTTTACCATTAGATATAGAAGAGGAAGAAGGTGATCATTATTGTATTCATTGCGGTAAAAAAACTTTTTATAATAAACGTTGGGCATTTGCGCTATCATATTAGATAAGGAGGTGAAAAATGTTTGAATCAGTAAGACTTGAGCTAACTGGGAGATGTGATATGAGATGTCTTTATTGTCATGCAGGTGAAAAAAATACTAGTTGTTATAATAAAGACGAACTTTCTCAAATTAATAAATAATAAAAATATGAAAAAAATATTTATTGTTCTAATAATCTTAGTTGTTTTAATCGCAATTTTGCTTGCTTGGTTTTTTATAATTAATAATTCTGAAAATAACGAAAAGCCAATTGTTTGCGCGATGGATGTAAAAATTTGTTCAGATGGGTCTTATGTGAGTCGGTTTGGTCCTGATTGCGAATTTGCGCCTTGCCCTAAAGAAGACTTAATTCAGATAGAAAATTTACAAGTTAATCAAGTTATTAATAGTCCGCTTTTTATTGAAGGTAAAGCCAGGGGTTATTGGTTTTTTGAAGCAAATTTTCCAATTAAACTTTTTGACGCGGAAGGAAAACTTTTAGGGATTGCCATTGCTCAAGCGCAAAATGAAAATGGGGTAGGTTGGATGACTGAAGACTTTGTACCTTTTAAGGCGAATTTGGAATTTGAGCTTCCAAAGACTGAAATGGGAATTCTTGTTTTTGAAAAAGATAATCCTTCCGGTCTTTTGGAAAACGCTGATGAATTAAGAATGCCAGTTTCTTTTCTTACGGAAAGTAGAAAAGTAAATCTTTATTATTATAATCCTGAATTAGATAAAGATTCTTTTGATAATATCCAGTGTAGTCAAAATGGTTTAGTGGCGGTTTCAAGGCAAATTCCTATAAGTCAAACTCCAATTCAAGATACAATTAAGCTTTTACTTTTAGGCAATCTTACTCAGGAAGAAAAATCACAGGGAATTGAAACAGAATATCCTTTAGACGGATTTTCTCTTAAAAGCGCTTCTTTAAATAATGAAGTTTTAACACTTGAATTTAACGATTCTTTAAATAAAACAATAGGCGGTTCTTGTCGCACCGGTATTCTTTGGTTCCAAATTGAAGCAACGGCCAAACAATTTCCTGAGGTTCAAGAAGTTCGTTTTTTACCTGAAGACATTTTTCAACCCTAAAATTGAAATTATAACTTTTAAAAATCGAATATTTTTAATATATTGACGTCGGACGTCAATATATTGGTTTAGATAATTGTTTTGAGTGTAAGGTTGTTTTTTTGACAAAATAAATTTGTTATGTTATATTTATTTTAGTAAATTACTAATTTTATAAAGGAGGAGAAAATAATGTATTTTTTTAAAAAACTTCAAACAGCAGATATTCTTGAAATAAGGTCAGAGGATGGTTCCTTGGTTGGGGTAATTTTACCAACTAATAAAGGAATTAAAATTGTCAGCAAGGAGATTGCTGACAGTGTAGATAAAAACATTAAAATTGATCGGTCGCCTCCAGCGCCGACAATTATAATCAATTTTTAAAATCCTTTTTAAAAATTGATTAAGAGCTAACAAAAGTTGGCTCTTTTTTTTATGTATTTTTTAATAACTTAATTTGATATTTTTAAAGTTTATTAATTGAAATACTTTAAATAAAAAGTTAAAATAATAAAATATGAAAATAAAAGATTTTCCAAAAGTGGATAGACCTAGAGAAAAATTGGAAAAATACGGGCCGGAAAAATTATCTAATTCGGAACTTTTGGCAATTTTATTAAGAACCGGAGGTAAGGGTGTTAATGTTGTTGAATTAGCTAAAAAGATTTTAGCTAAATTTAGCGGAGTTGGTTTGGCTAAAGCAAGTTTTAAGGATTTAAAAAATACTTTTGGCTTGGGCGCGGCCAAGACTTGCGAAATTGTTGCTTGTTTTGAACTTGGTCGCCGGTTTTTAAAAAACAAGAAATCAATTTTATTGCTTTCTCCACAAGATGTTTGGAATGAATTAAAAGATATTCGGGATAATAAAAAAGAACATTTTGTTATTTTCTTTTTAGACGCGCGTAATCAAGAAATTAGGCGGGAAATTATTTCGGTTGGTTCGCTTAATGCCAATCTTGTTCATCCGCGCGAAGTTTTTGAGCCGGCAGTTGCCAGTTTGGCGGCGCAAATCATAATAGCTCATAATCATCCATCTGGTAATCCAGAGGCGTCTGAAGAGGATTTAAAAATAACAAAAAGGTTGGTTGAAGCCGGTAAAATTCTTGGAATAGATGTTATCGACCACGTGGTAGTGTCTGAAGGGGAATATTTCAGTTTTAAAGAGAAAAAGTTAATATAAAATTATGGATATTTCACAGGATATTTTGAATAAATTTTTTACGAGAGAAGATTATTTAGAGTGGATAAGGCAAGAGATGGCGATTTTTGCGTATTTAGACCTGACTAATATGTTCCACTGGCAAGATATTTTGGGTTGGAAATTTAGAGTAGAAGATGTTATTAAACAACTTTTTACTTTTCCAAATATTAAAGAAGTTAAGGTGTATTATGGATTAAATCCGCGGGACAGAAAAAATTCCGAAGCTTTTTTAAATCGTATAAAGAAAGCAGGGGCGAGTTTAAGGCCAAATCTGCCAAAGGAAATGAAATTTATTAGAAAAGATATTAATGAAGCCTTCTTTTTTCAGAGGAGAACGATGGATTTATTTGATGGTGGAACTAAAGAAAAAATTCATAAATTTATAGAAGAATTGGAAAAGTCGGGGATTATTATTGAAGAGCCAAAATGTAATTTTGATGTTGAAATGACGATGGATATGCTGGATGACACGGAAAAATTGACCGCGGTGATGCTTTTTTCCGGGGATTCCGATATGCGCGCTCCATTAGAGCGTTTAAGGGTTAAGGGCAAGAAAATTGGTGTTGTTGGCGTAAGGGGAATAGTAGCGGGAGAATTACACACATTAGAAGATAAATATATTGATTTTGGCAAGTTTTATACGGGAAAAAGGACTTATAAAAGCGAAAATCCCGCCAGAGGCGGGACCGCGTGATTAGTAGAATTACTCCTACAAAATCAATATAACAAACAAACGGCTCAATCGTCAATCCCAATCTGGGGATAACTCGATTTCATTGAATTTGGGCCTCAAGAGGCGAAAATAGACTCTTGACAGTTTATTTGTTTGTACGTTATTATGTACATATGAATATAAACACAAAAACAACAATGTCTATTTCCGAGGCGAGGAAAAGAATTTTTGAAATCGCCAAAGAGGTTCAAAAACCGGGTAATTTTTATACCTTGACTGAAAAAGGCCGTCAAAAAGCCGTGATTATGTCTGCCGAGGAATTTGAATCTTGGGCGGAAACTTTGGAAGTGATGAAGGAATTTCCTAATTTAAAAAAAGAAATAAAAGAAACCAATAAAGCTATTAAAAGCGGGGAATACAAAAAATGGACAACTCTTGAGGAAATTTTAGCGAAAGAAGGATTTGTCTTTGCCGATAAGTCCTCAAAAAAATATGGAGTATCAGCTAAGGTTAAAACCAAGAGCCGAAAAAGAGTTAAATAGTCTTTCGCGAAAAGATTATTATAAAATTCTAACGGTTTTAACGGGATTGGCAAAAAACCCCTTTTCCGGGAAAAAACTGGAAGGGGAATATAGGGGTTATTATTCAACTCGCGCCTGGCCGTACAGAATCATTTATCAGGCGTTTAAAAAGGAACTTATCGTTCTTATTATTTATATTGGCCACAGACAAGGAGTTTATAAATAACTCAGTTTTATTGAATTTAGGTCCAAAAAGGCGTAAAATTATAGTAAATTTATGATTTTATGAAAAATATCTCAAATATTATCAAAGATTCAAATTACGGTTTTTCGATTTTTGATCAGAAGTTAGTTGAAGAATTAGAAGATAAAATTACTATTAAAGACGGCAAGCCATATATTGTTTGTATTATTCGTAATAAAGAAATTATTTTAAAGCCCGAAGAAGTTGTTCGTCAACTTTATGCGATGAAATTAATTAAAGAATATGGCTATTCAAAACAGAGGATTAAGTTTGAACACGCAATTCATTTTGGTCGCGAGGTAAAATCTGCCGATATTGTTATTTTTGATAAAGATCGGCCGATGGTTGAGTATATTATAATTGAAATTAAGAAACCAAAACTTCAAGACGGAAAAAATCAGCTTCGTTCTTATACTAATGCTACCGGCGCGCCGATTGCTGTTTGGACTAATGGCGGACAGATTTCGCATTATAATCGCAAAGATCCAAACTATTTTGAGGATATTACTGATATTCCTAAATCTGATCAAACACTCGAAGATATTTTAAAAGAAAGGTTTACCCTTAAAGATTTAATTATTAAAGATAAAATACCAAACGAAGGAAAATCACTTAAAACTATTATTCAGGAAATGGAAGATGAGGTTTTGGCAAACGCTGGAGTGGATGTTTTTGAAGAAGTTTTTAAACTTATTTTTACAAAATTATATGATGAACGTAAAAGCGCTAAAGATAAGGAAATTATTAATTATTTTTTGAATCAAAAAGATTTCCCGATGGTTATTGCGGATAAACCGTACGTTAAATATGGCGAAAGCAAAGAAAAATCATATGATGAATTAAAAGAGATTATCAGTGAGATTGACGATAGTAAATTCAGAGTGCTTGAATTTAGAAATACCGGACAATCTGAAAGCGAGCTAAAAAAGAAAATCCAAAAACTTTTTGACGAAGCCAAAGTCAAATGGCCGGGCGTTTTTGACGAAACTAGCCAAATTCAGCTTTCGCCCTCCCATCTTTCAATTAGTGTTTCTAGCTTGCAAGACATTAAACTATTCAATTCCAATCTACAAATTATTGATGAAGCATTTGAGTATTTGGTCAATAAATCATCAAAAGGAGAAAAAGGCCAATATTTCACGCCTCGTCACGTGATTGATATGTGCGTTAAAATGCTTAATCCTAAAGCGGGTGAATATATGGTAGATACCGCCGCCGGCTCTTGCGGATTTACAGTGCACACAATTTTTCAAATCACAGGACACTTATTTCAAAATACTGATATTTCCGAAGAAGAAAAAGAAAATGTGCTTAAAGTTTTTGGTATAGATTTTGACGAAAAAGTCGTGCGCGTAGCTCGCACTTTAAACTTAATCGCCGGAGACGGAAATACCAATGTTTTACACTTGAACAACTTGGATTATGAACGTTGGAATGAATCAATCCAAAATCGCGATTGGTTAGAAGTGTATGGAGCAGGTTTAAAAAGACTTGAAGCTTTGCAAAAAGATAAAAGTTCTTACAAAGAATTTAATTTTGATATTCTTATGGCGAATCCGCCGTTTGCTGGAGATATTAAGGAATCTCGCATAATTCATAAATATGATCTTGGTTACAACGACAAAAATAAACCAAAGTCAAAAGTCGGCCGCGATATTTTATTTATTGAAAGAAACTTAAACTTTTTGAAGCCAGGCGGAAGAATGGCGATTGTGTTGCCGCAAGGCCGTTTTAACAATACATCGGACAAAAATATTCGCGAGTATATTTCTGAAAAAGCCAGAATTTTGGCAGTAGTCGGGCTGAATGTAAACACTTTCAAACCACACACGGGAACCAAAACCAGCGTGCTTTTTGTACAAAAATGGGACGATAAACTTTGTCCGAAAGTTGAAGATTATCCGATTTTCTTTACTGTGTCCGAGAAACCCGGCAAGGATAATTCCGGCGAGTATGTTTTCTTGAAAAACGGCGGCGGTCAGTCGAAATTGGATAAAAATGGACACTTTATAATTAATCACGACTTACACAATCAAGACGGCGAATTGCCCGACGGCGTGGCGGAAAAGTTTATTGAATGGGCAAAAAAAGAGAAATTAAGTTTTTGGAAATAATATGTTAAACAAAAACACAACTTTCATTTTTATAGATGCTTCAAATTTATGGGAAGCTCAGAAGGCTAAAGGTAAACTCTTTGATTTTGAAAAACTAAAAAAATTTCTTAAAGAAAAGTTTGATGCCACAGCTATAGAGTTTTTCTATTATTCCGCTTATCCAGCCGAAGGAACCAGGGATTACAGCACAGACGACAAGCATAAATTCTTCACTTTTCTTAAAAAGGGACTCGGATTTATTGTGCGTAAAAAAGAATTAAAAAGAATTAATGTTATTACAGAAGTCGGTCAATCAGTTGAAGAAAAGGGTAATATGGATGTGGAGATTACCATTGACTCTCTGCATCATATAAAAAAATATGACACGGCCGTTTTTTTCTCGGGCGATTCTGATTTTTTGGCGTTAGTCGCTTATTTGCGTCGAAGAGGAAAGAAAGTTTTTATCTTTTCTTCTGAAAACAATATTTCCAGAGAATTGCGAACCGGCGCCAACGGTTATTTTGACATATTAAAAATTGAGAATAATGTCTGGGGGAAAGACTTAAAACACCGAACAGATAAGTCCACCCGAAAACAAAGCAGCCCTCCGCAAGGAGGACTGCCCTAGGATGTAATACCCTTTCAGTTATGGATAACCGAAAGACATTATTAATGTAGCAAAATCATAAACCTATGTCAATAACGATATTAACAATTCTTGATAAATTAAATAACCATGACGGAGAATTGCCCGACGGCGTGGCGGAAAAGTTTATTGAATGGGCAAAAAAAGAGAAATTAAGTTTTTGGAAATAAAGTTATGACCACAGACGATAAAGTATATTTTTCAGACATATTCGGCGTTAAACATACAGTGATTGAAAAGTATGGTGCTTTGGATATTTCTCTCGTTTGTGATAATCCCGCTTTTGTTGACCCATTTCTTATTTTTGCAAACTCAAAGTATAAAAATTTACATGACTTTATTATTGATTATCTTAAATTTTTAAAAGATTTATCGTTCAAAGAAGAAAAATTAAGTTCCGGAAACTTTAAACACTATTATAAATTCCCCGAAGTAAAACAAGCGTGGTTAGGGTATTCAGTTGGTGGTAATGTGGGTTTAGGATTAGGAAAAGATTTTGCTGAATCACTTTACAAAAATTTACATAAAATATTTTCGCAGTTTGGTAACGAGAAAATTACTGAGTCTTCTCATCTTGAAAAATTATGCTTAGTTGAAGAAGGTGTAGGAGTAGACAAGATAAGCGATTTCACAATAAATTTAGTTAAAAGATACTTACTAGATTACACACAAACATTTGCAAAAAAATATATTAACCAAAAATATCTAGCAAAATTTTCCATACGAAAAGTAAATTTTGATTTTAAAAAAGGTATTTGGACCGATGAACAATTTATATTGCCAAAGCTCGAAAGAAAAAACAAAAAGGAGTTTGTGCTATTGATACCGCAAGAGATATTAACAAAAGAAGATACATGGATTTCAAAAAATGACTTCTTGAACAATGACACGGCTATTTTTAATACAATCGCAAATGATGAATTAAGAACAAAAATCAATAAATTCTTTTTTGACAATTTAGCCGTAAAGCTAAATAAGAAAAAACAGTCGGAAAAAGATTATTCCAAAAAAAGCAAAAAAAATGCCTTAGTCAAAACAGTCTGGGAATTTCCAGAGGTTCTGGATTATTACATAAAATATAAAGAGCTAAACAAAGATAATGCTCTAAAATATCACATTGCTGAACCGGAGTTTATAAATTTCTTTTCTGATGCTAGTGCTTTAAAAAATGAACTTAAAAAAGAGAAGTTTGATAAATTAACTTCTTTTGATGACTGCATTTCCAGAATTTTATTTTTTAAACAAAAACTTGAATCAAATAGTAATGATTTATATTTCAAAGACAAATCACTACAAGAAAAACATCTACGCTTGATGTTTAAAAATGTAACTTACGGAGCCTTATTTGACTATAATTCAGAAGTTAATAACGGGAGGGGACCAATTGATTTTCTTGTGTCTTATGGAAGCCAAGATAAAATTGGCTTAGAGTTAAAACTAGCCTCTAACCCTAAACTAAAACACAATCTATTAAACCAAGGGGAAATTTGTCAAGAAGATAGTAATTTAAAGCATGTAATCAAAATAATATTCTATTTCTCAGATCAAGAATTGAGTAGGATAAATGATATTTTGAGAGAAATAAACAAATCGATTGACAATAAAGAAATTTTTGCCATTGATTGCCGAAAAAAAGTATCCGCTTCTAATCAAAAATAATTATGCAATATTCAGTTGTAAAATTTAATGAGGTAAAAGATGTATTCAGATTTGACGCTGAATATTTTCACCCTACCGCTTTAAAATATGAAAACATCATCAGCTTACATAATGGAAAAAC
>JAFGBB010000004.1 GCA_016933365.1 Candidatus Wolfebacteria bacterium
AAAGAATATAAAGCCACTGTTAATGTTGGCTTTATACCTATTATAAAAGAAGTTGCTCCTTATTAATAAATAGTTGTTAAAATAAAAAAACTCTGCTTATTGATTTTGACCCTCAAACCAATGCCAGCTCAGGGTTAGGTATTAATCTAAAAGAAATTAACAGCAGTATTTATAACGAAATCCTTGATTACGCTAGTATTAAAAAGATTAAACTAAATTTTGGAAATTATTAATTTAATAAATACAAATCTTAAATAATAAATTAAAATTGTTGACGTGCCTCGCTCGCCAAGCTAAAAATTTAGGCGATAAAATTCCCAAAAGTTTATTTCTTTTAATATAATAATTACAAACCCTGCGTGAACTTTTTTTCGAGCGGAAAATAAATAAACGAATCAACTCTGCCAGCGTCCCACAAAACCCTTTGCTCCGTTGTTTTTTTAGTAACTTTCTAGTGAACAAGAATTACGGATAAGTTTCAATATCTTTTAATCTTGGGTACAAGATTGCATCTTTAATATCGTCACGACATAAACTCCAAGTAATAAACCGCTCTATTCCCAAACCAAAACCAGAAGTTGTCCTATAATATGGGGTTTTTCGTAAATCTATATACCATTCGTATGGTTCTGGTTTTATACTTTGTCGAACTAATGAATCTTTCATTTCTTGACAATTATCTTGTCTTTGTCCGCATCCAATTATTTCACCCCCAAAAGCATCTTTAATTATTGGAGGAAAAATAAGGTCGGCGTTAATTACTTTATTTAAATTTTTTGGATCTGGTTTTTGGTAAAAAGCCACTCTGTCCCGATCATAATTTCTAATCCAAAAAGGAATGTTAAAATTAAAAATCTCAGCTAACTTTATTTCTCCTTCTGATGAAATATCACGTCCAAATTCCGTAAAATTCACTAAAGCTTTATTACTATTTTTTATTAAGGCATTAACAGCGGCATCAAATGTAATTTCTGGAAATTTCTTTAATCCAACTATTTTATTAAGACTTATTGTAGTTTTTTCAGAATTCAAACTTATTCTTTCTAAAATGTTTGGCATTAAAATTAATGCTCCCGCTAAAATTTTAATATATCTTTCAATAATTGGAATTAATTGTTCCATATCACCTTTAATCTCGGCTTCACAATGAAAAAATTGATTCAGATGCCTTTTATCTGGCTTCTCACCACGCATTGATGGTAAATAACAATAAACCTTATCAATTCCGTTTAACAATAACGGTTCAAATCCAAATTGAGAGGAATCAACTAAATTTGAGTTAAATTTGCCAAATTTAATCGGAATTGCTTCTGAATCCGACCCAGAACCCATCGGAGATGAAATACTAGAAGTAAGCATAAACAAATCAACGTTTTTTGCGCCACACACAACTCCAAAATAATAATCAGATATAACTTTAATATAATGTCGCAATGTTATAAGCGCCTGAAAATATCTGTTTCTCGTTAAATCTATATAATAAGTTTTTGGATCATATATTGGCAAGGCAAAAAATTTCGGATTGATATTTTTAAATTTTAAGTCATCGTTTTTAATTTGATCGCATAAATAATTTGGAATCATGTTTTATATTACAATTAATCTATAAATCCTTTTTTTATTTCAAATTTATTTTGTTTGCTATCCAATTCTACTTTCGCGCCGATAGGAATTGTAATCATTGGCGAAGTATGTCCCAAATCAACATTAAATAAAATTGGATAATTTGTACCTTTTGTATAATTCATTATAATCTCTTTTAAAAAAAGAAGTTTTTCTTTATCGTTTTTATATCCATATGGTCTACCGATTATCAATCCCTTTATTTGCTTGAATATTCCTGCATTAAATAAGTCTGCAAGAAATGCGTCTAAATCTGCGAGTGGAAAATTCTCACCAGGATTATATCCCTCAGGTAAATCAATAAAAAAAATATTATTTTTGAAATTAATCTCATATTCATTTCCAAGAAGATGATTCACTGATGGTATTGCCCCACCGAACATTTCACCAACCGCATTGCCTTTTCTCCACCACTCGTATCCGGTATTTAAAAATATTTTTCTTGTTTTTGTGTGAAGTTTTACATTAAACCAGTCTAAAAACTCATCCGTCCATTCCCTACTTTGTTTAACATTTCCAATAACTCCCTCTATTAAGGCTTTTTCAAAATAGCTTTTTGTAAAAGGAAATATATCTGGATATTCTCCAAATTCAGAAATAATACAAGGACCATAAAAAGTTCGTAATCCCGCTTTTTTATAAATTGCACTATGTAAAACCGTAATATCAGAATAACCTAAAAATATTTTTGGATTATTTCTTATTAATTTAAAATCTAAATACTTTAAAAGTTGATTTGAATGATTTCCGCCAATTGCACAAATTATTGCCTTCACTTTTTTATCCTTGAATGCGGCGTGAATATCATCTATTCGTTCTTTAATTGATCCAGAAACCCAGTTTTTCCTCTTTAAAGCGTTTTTCTCCACCTTAACCTTAAAACCAATTTTTTCTAAACACTTAATTCCACTTTCTATTCTGTGAGGAAATAATTCTCCAAGTCCGGCGGATGGCGAAATTATACTTATTAAATCTCCTTTTTTTATTTTTTTTGCGTTTATTATTTTCATATTATTTACGCTTTTTATTTTTTAAATTTACCAATAAATAACTCTGACCCAAGCCCGCTAGTCAAACAAATTTCTTTTTTTGAATAAGCGAGTTTTTGTGTCCAATCAGTAAAACCGCCATCAGCTAATGGATACCATTCACCCTCCTTATTTTGAGCAGAAATTTTAAAACAAAGATTATCATAATAACCAATACCGGCAACCCTTGCTAAATCAAAAACAAAATCCACATCGGGATATTTTATTTTTAAATTATCCATAAGTGACTTACAATTTCTTAACAAATACTCATATGCTTTTTTCACTCCGTATTTATTTAAAATTTCATTATCAATATTTTCTTGAATGTTTATATTAATCGGAATTTCAATATTATTATCTTTAAATAAATTAAAATCAGGGTTTTGGGTATTTTTCATTATTAAATTTCTGTCTAATTTTAAACCACTTATAAGATTTTCCAAAATCATCAGATTTGAAACCGAAACTTCAACCTTATTTACATTAAAATTTTTTGATGTAACGGCATTTTTAATTATACATAAATAATAATCAATATGTTTTTCTAAAAAACTTTCTATAAGTTCCCATCTTCCTAAAAACTTATCACCAGACAACAGAAACATTGCGCGAAAATGAGGTATGAAGCCCTTGATTTTATCAAAATTTTGCGCCCTAATTACTCTATGACTTGTAAATAAATGAACGGATTTAGTAGCTCCTTTTTTTCTTCTTTTTTCATATTCTATCGCGAGCAACGGAGAAGCATCTGACAAAACTTCATTATTTCTTGAAGTTGTTATTATACTTTTTTGACTTATTCGCGATAAAACTGAAGTTGAACCAAGCGGGCCCACTGGTGATAATTCAATAGCCTCCACATCATCTCCTAACATTTCAATGGCATTACTATCAAAAGAATTAAGCTCTTTAAAAGAAATCTTGCTTGGTTCTAAAAAACGGCTCTCCCTAACTTGTCGCAATATATCTTTTGGCTCTAAATCTTTTGATTTTTTATCATATAAAGCAATGAGAAGAGCTTGTAAATCTTCGCCGGGCATTTTTTTTAAATTCTCAAACAAGGTTGGCGATTCAACCTTATTTAAAACTCCCTCTACGATTGTTTCGGTATTTGTTTTGTTTTTAATACTCTCAAAATTTTCCATATTATTGTTTTACAGCCACCGAAAATATATTCATTCCTCTATTCGCGATTGTTGATTGACTATTATATTTCATTTCAAGTTCAAAAACTTTATTAAAAAAATCATTATGTTCAAGCGCGGCTGAAATTTTACTTTTTGTTGCATTCTTTGGATCAAAATCTTCTGAACCCGGCTGAACAAATACTGGCACTCCATAAGTCTTTACTAAAATAAAACCTGTTTGTTTTAAGTCGTTTTCTATTATTTCTTTTGAAAAAAGATTAAGTTCTGGAACATGTTCTCCCCATTTAATTATTTGTTTATTATCTAATAATTCAAGTTCTTTTATATTAGCAAAATAATTATTTATTTTTGAAGCTAAAGCATTATAAAAACCATGACCCATTATAATAATTTTACCACCTCTTTTCAGCACTCTAAATAATTCACTAAATGCTTTTTCTTTTTCATAAATAAAACTAATTGGACTATAAATACTAATAATATAATCAATTGACTCAGATTTTAAACTTTTCATATTTCTTAAATCTCCTTCAATAAGTTTTACCCTGTTTTCAATATTGGTATTTCTGATATTTTCCTTTGCCTTTATAAGCATATCTATAGACATATCATAAATAACAAAATTTGATTTATATATTTTACTTAAATCACAAACCCACCTACCAGTTCCTCCGCCAGCATCTAGAATAACCACGTTCTCGTCAATTTCAACTGGAATATTATCTTTTATAATTTGAGTAATTAAAGTATCTGATAGTTTCCAAAATCCATGCTTATTGGCATTATCAACATTCTTGGAATAGGGCTTGAAAAAATTATCAAATTCTTTTTTATCCATATTTTTTATTTTATCATAATATTTATTTTATCAAATTATCAATACTTATTCCTAACCCTAATATCCTTTCCTTTTTTAGAAAAAGTCAATCGCGCGATAAAAAAAGAAAAGCAAGGATTGTCTTATTTTTGTGCCCGAGGTGGGAGTTGAACCCACACGAGATTACTCTCACAGGATTTTGAGTCCTGCGCGTCTGCCAATTCCGCCACCCGGGCAAATAATATTTACAATTTTCATTGATAATATCATAAAAACGCAACTATAGTAAACCCTATCAAAAAATACAAACACGCATTTAATATTACGTATTTATGTATTATAATAAACATAATAATCTTTTTCAAAAAAAATAAAAAATGGCAAAAGTTATATCAATTTGCAATCAAAAAGGAGGCGTGGGAAAATCAACAACCGCGATAAATTTATCCGCTTATTTAGCGATAATGAATAAAAAAACTCTGCTTATTGATTTTGACCCTCAAGCCAATGCCAGTTCGGGATTGGGTATTAATCCAAAAGAAATTAACAGCAGTATTTATCACGGAATTCTCGGTTACGCCAATATTGGAGAAATAATAAAAAACACATTGCTTTATAATTTTCATTTAATTCCGGCAAATCAGGATTTAAGCGGCGCATTAATAGAACTTATAAACCTTGATGAAAGAGAATTTAAATTAAGAAAATTTATTAATCGCTTCCGACATGAATATGATTATATTTTAATAGACCTGCCTCCCAGTTTAAATCTTTTAACAATTAATGGCTTAGTGGCGTCTGATGAAATTCTAATTCCCGTTCAGTGCGAATATTACAGCTTGGAAGGATTAAGCCAAATTTTGGAAATTATTAATTTAATAAATACAAATCTTGAACGACAAATTAAAGTTGCCGGCGCGCTTTTAACAATGTATGATAAAAGAGAACGGCTTTCCCGAGAAATAGCCAAAGAAGTTAGACAACATTTTCCTTTTTATACTTTTGAAAATGAAATCCCCCGTTGCGTGGCATTAGCCGAAGCTCCAAGTTTTGGCAAACCGATAATTTTATATAACCCAAATTCCTCAGGAGCTAAATCTTATGAAAAACTCGCAAGAGAAATTATTAATAAAGAAATTCAAAATTAAATTTTTTATTCACCAATAATGCTCGGTAAAGGACTTTCATCTTTAATACCTCCCAAAAAACCTCAACAAAACGAACGCGTTGAGAAAAATTTTGTTTATCCGCAAAATCAACAAAATATCAATAATCAAACCGATGAAAAACAAACAGCTTTATCTGAAAAAAATTTTTATCCTTTAAAAACCCCGTCTTCTGAAGAGTCAAAACAAATATCAGAATTTCAAAAACCGTCAGTTCCGATTGTTGAAAACAAGCCAAAAGAAAAACAACTTATCAATCAAAGTGTTTATCAATCTCCTCAATCAAACAATAAACCAAACAACTTTAGTTATGTTAAATCCGAAAACAACAATATTTCAAAAACAAAACCGTTAATAAAAGATTCTATTTTTCAAATTGAAATTGAAAATATAAAACCCAACCCTCATCAACCGCGACGCTATTTTGACCAAGAAGCATTAAAAGACCTTGCCGCTTCAATTCGCGAATATGGGATTCTTCAACCACTGGTTGTTTCTAAAATTGAAAAAGAAAATGATTTTGGAACCAAAGTGGAATACGAATTAATCGCGGGAGAAAGAAGATTAATGGCGGCTAAAATACTTAATTGGAAAAAAGTTCCTGTAATTATTAAAAGAATCGGACAAAAATCAGAACAACTCGCGATAGCGGTTATTGAAAATCTTCAACGCGCCAATCTTAGTCCTATTGAAACGGCCAGAGCCTACGCTAAACTTCAAGACCAATTTGGCTTAACTCAAAGAGAAATTTCCGTTAAAATCGGCAAAAGCCGTGAAAGCATTGCCAATAATTTGCGACTTTTAAATTTACCGGGAGAAATTCAAGAAGCGTTATCTCAAAATAAAATAAATGAAAGCCAAGCTCGCCTGCTTTTAATTATTGAAGATTCAAGTCAACAACAAAATCTTTTTCAAGATATTCTTAAAAATAATTTAACCGTTCGCGAATTAAAAAGAAAAATTCATAAAACCAATCAAAATACGCCGTCCGAACAAAAATTTGAAACCACCAATCCGGATTTATTGGTTTTTCAAGAAAAACTTACCGAACTTTTGGGCGCTAGAGTAAAAATAATTTCTCAATCTAATTCTGAAAAATCCGGTAAAGGAAAAATTGTTATAACCTTTTTTTCTCCTGAAGAAATTCAAGGGATTATTGAAAAATTTAAAGACGCTGATGAATAATTCTTAATCTCTGAATAAAATTTTTAAATAAAAAAATACAAAAAAGTTAAAACAGTTTATAAGTAATTTCCTTTACTCCATTTATTTTTTTAAGCTTTAAAATAAGTTTTTCTATTTTTCTTTTATCGTTAAAATCGCAACGAATTCCAATGTTTGAAAAAAAACCAATCTTAGGGACATTAACCTTAACAATGTTTATGTGGGAACGAGATATTACGTTAACAACGTCTTTTAAGATTCCAATTCTATCGGAAACCGTAATTTTAAATTCAGTCTGAAGTTTTTTCCTTTTTATCAATCCGGGCGATTGACGAAGCCCTGATTTGATTTTTCTTTTGGCTTGATTTGTTTTTACGAATTTCAACCATGATTCCGAAGGTTTTTTGCTTTTTTGAGTAAGAACTTCAACTAAATCTCCTGATTGCAATTGAAAGTCCAAAGGCACGATTTTATTATTAACTCTTCCGCCAACGCAAGTATCGCCAATAACGCTATGAATAGCATAAGCAAAATCAACAGGCGTCGCGCCAACAGGTAAATCAACAACTTCTCCTTTTGGAGTAATGGCAAAAATTCTATCCTTAAAAAAATCGATTTTCAGCGATTGAAGAAATTCTTCCGGGTCTGAAAATTGGTTTTGCCAATTTCTTAATTGTTGAACCCAAATAAGTTCTTTTTTATCCGCAAATGAAGCCTTTCCTTTTAAGTAATCTTTTGTGCCTTTTTTCTTTTGATACGCCCAATGCGCGGCGATTCCGTTTTCCGCTTCTTCATGCATTTCTAATATCCTAATTTGAATCTCTGTTAATTTTTTATCAACGCAAAAAACAGTAGTGTGTAAACTTTTATAACCGTTTGGTTTGGGTAAGGCGATATAATCCTTAATTCTGCCGGGAAAAGGAGCCCAAAGATTATGAATTATTCCAAGAACGCTATAACATTCTTCAATATCCTTAACAACAATTCTTAAAGCGACTAAATCGTAAATTTGTTCCAAACTCAAAGAATAACGCAAAAGTTTTTTATAAAGAGAACTATAACGTTTTGCTCTAAAATCAATTTTAATCGGTTCAACGCCATGTTCTTTTAATTCTTTTTCAATTATTGGTTTAATTTTTTCTAAATAAGCCTGACGTTCTTCATAATGTTCTTTAACATTTTTTAAAAGCCATTTATACTCTTTCGGATAAAGATAAGGAAAGGTTAAATCTTCAAGTTCTCCGGACAAGTTCGCCATTCCCAAACGAAGAGCCAAAGGCGCGTAAATTTCATAAGTTTCAAGGGCAATTCTTTTCTGTTTTTGAGGATGTAAAGCTGAAAGAGTTTTCATATTATGAAGTCTGTCTGATAATTTTACGAGAATAACCCTTAAATCTTCACTCAAAGCCAAAATCATTTTTCTAAGCGTTTCGGCTTGTTTAACAATTCCCCGATATTTTAAACGTCCTAATTTTGTCAATCCATTCACTAAAAAAGCTATTTCTTCTCCAAATTCTTTTTTAATTTCTTCCAAACTTATTCCGCAATCCTCAACAACATCATGAAGCAATCCTGTTGCAACAGTGGGCGCGTCAAGATTCCAACGACTTAATTCCAAGGCTGTTTGAAAGCTATGATTAAAATAAGATTCTCCGGATTTTCTTTTTTGACCGGAATGAGCTTTTTGAGCAAAATCAAACGCCCTTTTTAAAAGATTTTTCTCTTCTTCATTAAAAGGTTGTTTTCTTTCGTTATATATTTCTTCTATGCTTAACATTATAAAATTATAACATAAAAAGTTCTTAACGGCTCAACAGACTGAGCCGTTTAAAAACCGCCAATAAAATCTTTTAATTTTAAACAGTTTTTTTATTTATTTTGTCCGGGCGATAATTGGGACAATTTTTATCACTGCAACGATTAGGAATTGTTTTTGAGCCTTCCATCATTAAAGCTCCGCAAAGCTCGCAAATTATTCCTTCGCCGGGTTTTTTTCCGGATAAGGGTTTTGCTTTTATTATAAAATCGCATTTTGGATAATTAGAACAAGAAAAAAACTCGCCAAATCTGCCGCGTCTGGCAACAATTTCTCCGTCCTTACATTTTGGACACATTACTCCGGTTTTAGATTTAGCTTCTTCCTCGGCGCTTTTTTTAATAAACCGACATTTTGGATAATTGGAACAAGAAACAAACTTGCCAAATCTGCCTTCTTTTTCAATTAATTTTCCTCCACATTTTGGACAAACTTCGCCTGTTTCTTTTGGTTCCTCCATAACTGACCCGTCTATTTTTCTGGCTCCGGAACATTTTGGAAATTTTTCACAACTTAAAAATTTACCGCTTCGCGAAAGTTTTATAATCATCGGACCATTACAAACGGGACATTTAAATTTCTCGTCCGCTTCACCAAGATTAGTAATTTTTCCAACTGTTTTTTCTTTTTCTTTTATATCCTTAGAAAATGTTTTATAAAAATCAGAAAGCATTTTTTTATATTCTCTTTTGCCGGTTGCGATTTCATCCAATTCATTTTCCATTTCCGCGGTAAAATAATCACTGATATATTTAGTAAAGTTTTTTTCAAGAAATTCACTAACTACTTCTCCGGTATCGGTCGGTTTTAAAATTTTACCTTCTTTAATAACATAACCTCTATCTTGAATAGTTTTAACAATTGAAGCGTAAGTGCTCGGTCTGCCAATTTCGCGTTTTTCCAACTCTTTAATAAGTCCGGCTTCCGTATATCTACTTAATGGTTCAGTTTGTTTCTCCTCGCTAAAAATTTCCAAAAGATTCATTTTCTCGCCTTCGGATACTTGAGGCAATTCAACTTCTTTTCCACGACTTAAAGAATCAACAATAAGCCAACCAAGAAAATCAATCACGCTGCCTGTAATTGAAAAATTTGGAATATTTTCATTTTGATTTATTACATTCGCGCTTATTTTGGTACGTAATATCTTAGCGTCAGACATTTGCGAAGAAACCGTTCTCTGCCAAATCAATTTATAAATCTTTTTTTGGTCTTCTGTCTTGCCTGCCGATTTTAATTCTAAATTTGTCGGTCTAATGGCTTCATGAGCTTCTTGAGCGTTTTTGCTTTTTGAAGAATAAGCTTTCGGCGCTAAATATTCTTTCCCAAAATCTTTTTCAATTATTTTATAAATTCGCGGTAAAACCTCTTTGCTTAAATTAACGCTATCTGTTCTCATATAAGTAATAAGTCCTTGTTCATAAAGTTTTTGCGCTATCATCATTGTCCGAGAAGGAGAATAACCAAATCGCGAACTGGCGGTTTGCTGAAGAGTGGCGGTAACAAAAGGAGGACGCGAAACACGTTTTGTTTGTGTTTGTTTTAAAGATTTAATTTGCCAATTATTTTTGCGAGCAACTTCAATAATACGATTAACTTCGTCTTTATCTTTAGGTTGTTTATCGCAAACAAGCCTTATTTTTTTATTGTCTTTAATATTAAACTCTCCAATTATTAACCAAAAGTCTTCCGGAATAAAAGCTCTTATATCTCTTTCGCGTTCCATAATAATACGCAAGGCAGGCGATTGAACTCGTCCGGCAGATAAACCATAACGAACCTTTTTCCATATTAAACCAGAAAGGTCATATCCCACCAATCTATCTAAAACTCGACGCGCTTCCTGTGCTTTTACCAAATCCATATCAATATCGCGAGGATTTTCAATAGCTTGATTAACCGCCGACTTTGTTATTTCGTTAAAAACTATGCGTTCAACTTTAAGATTTGATTTTTTATCCAAATCAAGAGCTTGAGTTAAGTGATAAGCAATGGCCTCGCCTTCACGATCAGGGTCGGTTGCAAGAATTAATTTCTTTGCTTTAGAAAGAGATTTTTTTATATCGGAAATTATCTTTTCCTTGCCTTTAATAACCTCATAATGAGGCGTAAAATCGTTTTCAATACTGATGGCTTTTTTATTATTTTTAGGCAAATCGCGAATATGCCCAATACTTGCTTTTACTTCATATCCCTTAGGCAAATATTTTAAAATTGTTTTTGTTTTTGCCGGACTTTCTACAATAACTAAATTCATATTTCTTTTAAAATTAATTTTTTTTAATAATATACCCCTCCCTTACCTCTTCTATTAATCCTTTCATTAAAAGAAGAGTAAGAGATTGATTTACCATTTGCGGTTCAAGTTTAGTAATTTCAATAATTTTGTCAATATTTATCGCCTTTCCAGCTTGTTTAATAACCTTAATAATAAATAATTGATTTTTATCGTTAATTTCTTCAATTAAAACTTCAGTATCCTGATTTTCACATTCTTTTACAAGACCTAAGTCTTCCAAAATATCTTCTACTGAAACCGCTAATCGCGCTCCATCTCTAATTAATTTATGCGAACCGTAATAATTCGTATTTTCTATTGAGCCCGGAATAACAAAAACTTCTCTTCCTTGTTCAGCCGCTAATCGAGCAGTTACCAAAGCTCCGGATCTTACCGGCGCTTCTATAACAATAGAGGCAATGCTCAAACCGCTAACAATCCGATTGCGTTCTAAAAATTGATTTGGAAAAGGAGGCGCGCCAATAGGATATTCAGAAATAATAATTCCTCCAAAATCAATAATTTTTTGAGCTAAATTTTCATTTTGGCGAGGATAAATATTATCAAGTCCGCAAGCTAAAACCGCAATGGTTTTACCTCCCGCTTCTATTGCGCCCTCATGAGCGGCCGTATCAATTCCCATTGCCAACCCACTGACAATCACCATACCTTTTTGACTTAATTCTTTGGCGATTTTTTTAGCGATTGCTTTCCCTTGAAAAGTGGCTTTACGCGTACCAACAATGGCAATTTTTTCATTTTTTAATAAAGCCCCTTGAGATAAATCTCCTAAAATATAAATTTCTGAAGGAGGATTAGGAATTTCTTTTAATAAAGAAGGAAAACAAGCATCTGCCAAAGAAATGGTTTTTACTTTAAAATTCTTGAGTTTCATTATATTGTATTATATAATTTAAACAGTAATTATTAAATGGTTTACGGAATTAATTTATCTATATGAATTTCAAAAAACGATTATTAATCAATATTAGCATTCCTTTAGTAATTTGCTTTGTATTAATAGCGTCTTTAATTTTTCTTAGCTCAAACATTTCTCAAAAAACAGAAAAAATAAAACAACAAAAAGGAGAATTATCGTTTCATCTTCAATCAACCGAATCCTTGGCTTTATTAAGCAAGGACTTTGAAAAAAGCAAAAAATACATAGCTCAATTAGAATCAATTTTGCCGGACAGAGATAAATTAATTACCCTTCCAAGAAATATAGGCGTTATTGCCAATCAAAGCCAGATAGATTTAAATTCTACCTTAGGAAAAGAAGAAAGTTCTCAAAATCAGCAATTAAGAGAAACAGATATTGTAATGAATGGACAAGGACCTATTGATAATTTTATAAATTTTCTAAAAGCCGTTGAAAATAGTCTTTACCTTATTAAATTTAATGAATTTGACCTTTCGCGAACAGGAGAAGAATTTAAAATATCAATTAAGGGACGGGTATTTTCAAAATAATTATTAAAGATTAAAATGAAAAAATACCAAGAATTAGTATTTATAATAACCGGTATTTTGTTATTATTAACAACGATAATTTTTGTTGTTTATTCAATTAATTTTTTAATAAAAATTACAGGAGAAATTGCAAGCGACGAAACAATTAAAATAAAAGAAATCACGCGATTTAATTTTGACGCTTTGGAAAAATTGGAAATAACGCAATAATATAAAAATTTGCGCGCATAGTTCAGTGGTAGAACGCTGTCCTGATAAGACAGAGGTCCTTGGTTCGATCCCAAGTGCGCGCACCAATTTTAAAATTAAATAATTATGAATTTAATTCTTTACCTTATTAAAAGGTTTTATCTTTGCTTAATTAAATTTATCAGGCATTGGTATTTAAACAGTTCCAAAATATACAGTCATTTTATTATTTCTCTTTTAGAAAAATTTGATAAAAAATTAGCTTTTAAAATTACCGCTCGTCATCTTTTTAATCCCCTTTATCAAGACCGAAGCTTTATAGGATATATTTTAGGTTTCTTTTTTAGAAGCGCCAGACTAATTTGGGGAGGATTTGTTTATATTATAATAATAATTATAGCCGTAATAATTTATTTATTTTGGTTAATAATTCCTTTATTTATAATTTATAAAATTGTTTTTTTGGCTTTTTTTGAAAACAAAATTTAAATAACCAATAATTTTAATGATTAATAACAAAATTGAACTTTACTTATCTGAACCGCGATTTAAAATGAATATTTTTGAACGACTATTGACCCGTTCGGCTCTTTATTGTTTCTATATCGTCTTTCTGGCAATAATTGTTACTTGTTTAATTTCCGATATTAAATGGCTTTTTTGGTTAGGAATATTATTTTTATTATTTTTAATTGATAAAATAATTCATTTTAATCAAGCTGAAAAATCTTTAACAAATCTAAAATTAAAACCTAATCAAAAAATCAATATTGCTTATTATCTTTCTCCGTTAAGTTTAGCGATATTGGAAAAATCATTGGAAAAATCTTTAATTACCAATAACAATTTCTTTCTTCAACTCCTTGAAATATTAAGCGAAAGCAATGATATTCAAGAGGGCTTAATTAGAATGGACATAAATATAAAAGATTTTAAAGAAAAAATTAACACCGCTTTAAAAGAAAAAAACAAAATTCCTCAAAAAGAATCCCGACAAAATTTAATAGATAAAATTGAAAATTTATTACAAAAAGCTTTTAAATTAAGTTTAGAAAATCAAGAAAAATTTATTGAACCGCGAAGTCTTTTTTCTTCTCTTAATTTTGTTAATGATAAAGAAATTAGCAACCTTTTTAATTTTTTTTCAATTGCTCCCGGTGATTTAGAAAACGCCTTAATATTCGGACGCTTTCAAAAAAAATTAAAATGGCTTAAAAAATTACCTTCAACGCTCGGAGGATTTGCCCATAAACCTTACAAAATCAGACACCGCGTCATAAATAGAGCTTGGACCAGCCGTCCAACTCCCACGCTTGATAAATATAGTATTGATTTTACGGACCTTGCCAGAAAACAAAAAACAGGATTTTTAATCGGACATGAAGTTGAATATGATCGTTTAGTTGATGTTCTTTCAAGACAAACAAAAGCCAATGCTCTTTTAACGGGAGAAGCCGGAAGCGGAAAAGAAACCCTTATCAGTCATTTAGCTTTTGAGCTTGTAAAAGACAAAGTTCCGGAACCTCTTTTTGACAAAAGATTGGTGTCTTTACAAATTAATAATCTTGTTTCCGGAGCTCCGGTAGAAGAAATATCCAATAGAATAAATAAAATAGTTGAAGAAATAATTTCCGCGGGCAATATTATTCTTTATATTCCGGATATTCATAATTTATCTAAAACTTCCGGTCAACAATATTTAAACGCCGCCGACATTCTTGTTCCAATTATTATTAATGATTTTTTTCCCGTTATTGGCACAACTTATTCCAAAGAATTTAAACAATTCATTGAACCTCAAAGCGATTTTGTTAATGCTTTTGAGCTTATCCGAATTAATGAAATCAGCGAAGAAGAAGCGATAAAGTTATTAACCTACGATAGTATTATTTTAGAAAATCATTATAAAATTTTAATAAGTTTTGGAGCAATAAAACAAGCCGTTATTTTAGCTCATAAATATTTTCGCCACAAACTTCTTCCTTCAAGCGCGGAAGACCTTTTAAAAGAAGCATTGGCCGATGCCAGTCAGAAAAAAGAAAAAGTTTTATCTGCCGATAAGATTGTTACTATTGCCGAAAGAAAAATAAATATTCCTATTCATCATGCCGACGAAAAAGAAGCGGAAAAATTATTGAATCTTGAAAATATAATTCATCAAAATTTAATTGACCAAGAACCCGCGGTAAAAGCCGTCAGTCAATCTCTTCGCGAATACAGAAGCGGGTTAAGTCGGAGCGGAGGACCAATTTCGGTTTTTCTTTTTGTTGGACCAACAGGAGTTGGTAAAACCGAACTTTCAAAAATCTTAACCAAAATTCAATTCGGGTCGGAAAAAATGATGATTCGTTTTGATATGAGCGAATATCAAGACAAACAAAGCATTTTCAGATTTATTGGTTCTCCGGACGGCAAAATTACAGGCATTCTTACTGAAGCAATAATTCAAAAACCTTATTCTTTAATTCTTTTAGATGAATTTGAAAAATCGCACCCTGATATTTTAAATCTTTTTTTGCAAGTTTTTGACGAAGGCCGTTTAACCGATAATCTTGGAAGAGTTATTGATTTTACCAATACCATTATTATTGCCACTTCTAACGCCCATTCAAGTTTCATTAAAGAAGAAATTGAATTGAAAACCCCAATTAAAACCATTGCTGAAAAACTAAAAAAGAAACTTACTGATTATTTTCAACCGGAATTATTAAACAGATTTTCCAATATTATTGTTTTTAAAACTCTTTCTATTTCCGACATAGAAGCCATTGCCAAACTTCAACTTAAAAAATTAGAAGAAACGGTTTCTGAAAATCAAGGATTAAATCTTATTTTTGAAGAAAATGCCATAAAAAAGATAGCCGAACTGGGATTTGATCCGGTTTTTGGAGCAAGACCTTTAAGAGGCGTAATTTCAGAAAAAATAAGAAGTCCTTTAGCGGAAGAAATTCTTAAAGGAAAAACATCCAAAGGAACAAGTATAAAAATAATTTTAGAAAACGACGAAATAAAACTTGTTTAGCTTTTAAAAATAAAATTTGCCAATTATGAATAATCGGAAATTAGCGAAGATATTTCATGAAATTGCTTTGTATTTAGAAATGCAAAATCAAAAAATTGATTTTAGACCTCAAGCTTATGAAAAAGCCGCTATTAATTTAGAAACTTTATCCGAAGACGTAGAATTTATTTATAAAAAAGAAGGATTAAAAGGATTAATAAAAATTCCAAGTATTGGAAAAAATATCGCGGAAAAAATAGAAGAATATTTAAAAACCGGAAAAGTTAAAACCTATCAAAAACTTAAAAAAGAAATGCCCGTAAACATTGAAGAATTAAGCGGAGTTGAAGGCATTGGACCAAAAAAAATTAAAACCTTATATAAAAAACTTAAAATTAAAAATTTAAAAGACCTTGAAAAAGCGATTAAAACCGAAAAAATCAGAAATCTTCCAAATTTCGGTTTAAAAACCGAACAAAACATCTTAGAAAGTATTCAATTTTTAAAAAGAAATACCGGTAGATTTTTACTTGGAGAAATTTTGCCCAAAATTTACGAAATTATAAATAAACTTAAAAAATTAAAAGAAGTTAAAATGATATCTGAGGCCGGTTCAATCAGACGAAGAAAAGAAACTGCCGGAGATATTGATATTCTTCTTGCCTCTCCCAATCCTAAAAAAGTGATTAATTATTTTGTATCTTTGTCCGAGGTTTCTAAGATTTGGGCTCAAGGACCCACCAAAGCTTCAATTCATTCAAAAGAAGGATTTGATATTGATTTAAGAGTATTGCCGGAAAAACAATTTGGTTCAGCTCTCCAATATTTTACCGGATCCAAAGAACACAATATTGTTTTAAGAAAACTGGCAATTAATAAGAATTTAAAATTAAATGAATACGGTCTATTTCGCGGTAAAAAATTAATTGCCGGAAAAACCGAAAAAGAAATTTATCAAGCGTTAAAAATGGATTATCCAGAACCCGAACTAAGAGAAAATACCGGAGAAATAGAAGCCGCTATTAAAGGCAAATTACCTAAAATCATAAATCACAAAGATATTAAAGGAGATATTCATTGCCATTCAAACTGGAATGGCGGAGAAAATTCCATTGAAGAAATGGCGACTGAAGCAATAAAAATTGGCTATCAATATATTGGTATTGCCGACCATACTAAATTTTTAAAAATAGAAAACGGTCTTGATGAAAAACAACTGGAAAAACGCGATAAAGAAATAGATAAAATTAATAAAAAATTTCAAAAATCCGGTCTTAAATTTCGTATTTTAAAAGGTTGCGAAGCGAATATAATGCCGGACGGTTCAATTGATATAAAAAACAACGCCTTAGCGAAGCTTGATTTTGTAATAGCCGGTGTTCATTCTCAATTAAAAATGCCTAAAGAAAAAATGACCCAAAGAATTATAAAAGCAATGGAAAATCCAAACATAGATATTATTGCTCATCCCACGGGAAGGCTTTTAATGCGTCGCAATGAATATGAATTTGATTTTAATGAAATTTTAAAAACCGCCAAAAGAACCAATACTGTTTTAGAAATAAACTCTTCTCCTGAGCGATTAGACTTAAAAGATGTTTATATTAAAAAAGCCAAAGAAGCAGGCATAAAAATGATAATTAATACCGATAGCCACCATAAAAAACACTTGTGTTTTATGGAATATGGCGTTGCTCAAGCCCGAAGAGGTTGGGCCGAAAAAAAAGATATTATTAATTGTTATCCTGCCGAAAAAATGCTAAAAATGTTGAAATAAAAAAACGCCCTTTTTATAGGGCGTTTTTTTATTTTACTTTTTCAACTATTTTTTCAAAAACCTTTGGTTCTTTTCCGGCCAAATCAGCCAATATTTTTCTATCAATATTAATATTCTCTTTTTTTAAACCGGCAATAAATTTAGAATAAGATAAATCTTGTTTTCTAACAGCGGCATTAATTTGAGTTTGCCAAAGACGACGATAAGTTCTCTTTTTTTCTTTCCGACCGCGAAAAGCTCTAGGCAAAGCATGAAGCAAAGCTTCTTTTGCCGCTCTTTCTTTGCTTTTTCTTCCCCATTTAAATCCCTTAGTCTGACGAAGAATTTTTCCTCTTTTTTTATTTGCGATTTTACCTCTTTTTACTCTTGTCATATATCTTTTTTAATTATTTTTTTTCCAAAAACAAGCACGCGGGGAAGTTTTTTTCTTTTAATCTGAGTTGTTTTCTTTTTTGCTAAACAATGACCTTGCCCCATTGCCTGTCTTAAAATTTTTCCTCTTTTGGTAACTCTTAATCTATTTGAAATAAATTTTTTCATTTTTTAATAATTTGAACCAATAATCCTTGTCCTCCAAATTTTGGACCTATAAGTATTTTATATTCAATATTAATCATTTTAAGGAATTCTTGCATTTTTAAATTAGCCCATTCCCGATTATATTTTTCTCTTCCTTTTAGCCGAAGATTTATTTCAACCTTATTCCCTTTTTCAAGAAATTTTTCTATTCTTTTAGCTCTTACTCCCAAATCATTTGCCGCCGCTCGAGCGCTAATTCTAATATATTTTAATTCATCAATTTTTTGGTTTGTTCTTTGTTTTTTAAATTCTTTTTCCTTTTGATACCTAAACTTGTCAAAACTGATTATTTTAGCCACCGGCGGCTTTGCCATCGGAGCTATTTCTACCAAGTCTAATTCTTTTTCTTCTGCTAATTTTAATGCCGCCTCAAGCGGCATAATACCAATACTTTCGCCTGTTTCATCAACAACTCTTAATTCATTAGCGATTATTTGATTATTTTTTCTATTTTGTTGAATAATATTTTTAATATTTATTATCTTAATAACGTGGAGATGTGGAGAATTGAACTCCAGTCCAAAAGTTTTCTCAAAAAAAATCTACAAACATAGCTTGATTTAAATTAAGAATTAAGAATTATAAACCAAGCAAAACATCCTTAATTCTTGCTGAAAAATTTTCTCTATTTCAACTCAGCAAATTAAAATAGATAAGCCCAAAATATAACACCCTTCTTATTAATTTGGGCAATTAATAAGGGATGCCCGCGGTTTACGCAAAAGCGAACGCGGGAGTTAATCTGTTTTTGGCAGATATTATTTTGACTTTTTTTAACGAGAAAAAGTCATTCTCGGTCTGCATTTTTTGAAAAGAACCATTGTCGAGGCCTTTCATCCCCATCCATATTGCTACTTGCCTATTATTTTATACTTCTTCCAATTTCTCTTTCTATGTCTCTCTTTTTAATTAATTCTCTTTTATCAACCTTTTTTCTGCTTCTGCTTAAGGCAATTTCCAGCTTTATCTTTCCAGTTTTGCCCTTAGTATAAACTTTAAAAGGCACCAAAGTCAAGCCCTTTTCTTGAATTCTACCAATCAAATTTTTAATTTCCGACTTTTTTAAAAGAAGTTTTCTAGTGCGTTTTGAATCATAATCAGTCGGTGTATTTTTAGGTTGATAAGGAGAAATATCGGCGTTTAAAAGCCAAGCTTGATTATTTTGAATAATAACATAAGAACCAACAAGACCCATCTTGCCGTTTTTTATCGCTTTTACTTCAAAACCTCTTAATTCAATGCCTGCTTCAATCTTTTCAAGAACATCATAATCATATTTTGCTTTTTTATTTTCAATAATTATTCCCATTATTTTAAGTATTAAATATTAAACAAGAAGTATCAAGTATTTCCAAATTAAAATAAATATGATTTTAAAGACAATATTCGCTTTTACCAAAATCACAACGAAATAAGTCTTTTATTTTAAAGTTTTTTCAATTAAAATAAGCTTATGTTAAAACAAAAAACCTTAACTTGCGTTCAAAAAGGCGTAAACGCTTTTTTAAAATCATCGCAAAACAAAATAAAGATTGATATTTTTCCGCCTGAAAATGAAATCTTCGGACATTACACGACAAACGCGGCAATGCAATTGGCAAAAATAAAAAAGCAAAATCCTTTAATTTTAGCGAGAAGTTTAGTTACTGAAATAAAACGTCTTACTCCTAAAGATTTTTTTGAAAAAATAGAAATCGCTCCCCCGGGATTTATCAATTTTTGGCTTTCTCAAAAAACATTTACTAAGGAAATGGAGGATATTTTAAAATCAGGAAAAAGATACGGTGGCTTTAAAAAAGAAAACAAAAAAACCATTATTATTGATTATTCCGCTCCAAACATTGCCAAGCCTATGAATGTCGGACATTTGCGTTCTACTATTATCGGACAAACACTGGCAAATATTTTTCGCTTTCTTGGTTATAAAGTTATCAGCGATAATCATATTGGCGACTGGGGAACGCAATTCGGCGCGTTAATCTTTGCGTGGAAAAAATGGGGAGATAAAAATAAATTCAAAAAAAATCCTATTGATTATTTAGTAAAACTTTATATTCGTTTTCATAAAGCCGCGGAATTAAACGAAAACTTAATTATCTTAGCTCGCGAAGAAACAAAAAAACTTCAACAAGGAGAAAAAGAAAATAAAAAACTCTGGCAAATTTTCGTCAAAGTTAGCATGGATGAATTTAATAAAATTTATAAACGTCTTGAAGTAAAATTTAATTATACTCTCGGAGAAAGTTTTTATCAGCCAATACTTAAATCCGTTGTTCAAGAAGCCCTTAAAAAGGGTATTGCTAAAACAGAAGATAAAGCAATAAAAATTTTTAACAATGAAAAATTTAAACCCTTTGTTATCCAAAAATCAGACGGTTCTTTTCTTTATACAACTACAGATCTGGCAACCGCGAAATACCGCCAAAAACGCTGGCAACCGGAACAAATTCTTTATATAGTTGCCAATGAACAAACCTTTCATTTTCAACAAATTTTTGACGCGATTTACCGCCTTGGCTACGCTCAAAAAGATAGCTTAAAACATATTAAATTCGGAATGATTTTAGGAGAAAGCGGGAAAAAAATGTCCACCCGTAAAGGACAATTCATTAAACTTGAAAAATTACTTGATAAAGCGGAAAAAAGAGCTTCTAAAATTAATAAAAAAACTGCCGAAGCAGTAGGACTAGGAGCAATTAAATATCGGATTCTTTCTCAAGAAAGAAACAGCGATATAATTTTTGATTGGGAACAAATGCTTAATCTTAAAGGTAATTCCGGTCCTTATCTTCAATACGCTTTTACCAGAATGAAAAGTATTCTTAAAAAAGCCGGCTTGTTGCCGAAAAATAAAGATTTTTCTCTTCTTAAAAAAGAATCCGAACAAAACATTATCAGACATTTAATCTATTTTCCCGAAATCGTAAAACGTTCAGCCGAAACTTACGAAACAAATGTTATTACTAATTACCTTTTTAAATTGGCAAGCTTACTCAATATGTTTTATGAAAGCGAATCTATTTTAAAAGCGGAAAAAAAACTAAGAGAAAACCGAATTAATCTTATTAAATGCGCGACTATTGTTTTTGAAAACGGCTTAAATTTATTAGGCATTAAAGCGCCAAATGAAATGTAAAACAGCTTGTTAGTTAATTAAATAATAAAAAAATAAACGGCTCACATAGCGAGCCGTTTAAAATAAGATTAAAAAACCAATAAACCAATTTAACTAACAATCTTTAAAATTCTTTCGTATTTGGCGTTTCTTTCCGGAGCCGCGGGCGCGCCGGATTTTATTCCCCAAGCATCCGTACCAACCGCCAAATCGGCGATGAAGTCGTCCATAGTTTCACCGCTACGATGACTAATTATCGCTCGCCAATCTTTTTCATAAGCGAGTTTCATAACCTCCAAAGTTTCTGTTAATGTGCCAATCTGATTAAGTTTTATTAAAATCGCGTTGCCTGCTTTTTTATTAAGCGCGGTTTGTAAACGTTTAAGATTAGTGGTTGTTAAATCATCGGTTATCACTAATTTTCGGAAATCCGACTTTTCAGTATTAAGATATTCAATCTCCTTAGATTGAATATCAAGAATTAACTTTGCAAAATCATCAAAAGACTCTTCATCAAAAGGGTCTTCAATAGAAATAATGCCGTAATTCTCAATTAATTTTAAATACATTTCTTTTAATTCCTCGGCTAAATATTTTTTTCCGCCAATAATATAAACACTTTCATCTTTTTCATAAAATTGACTAGCCGCAACATCTAAACCGATTCGCAAAGGATACCCATTCTTTTTTATTAATTCCGCTAAAATCGCGATTGCCTGTTCATTACTTTCAAAAACGCAAGAAAAACCGGCCTCATCTCCCAATATTATATTTTTTTGTCCGAATTTATTTTCTAAAAATTCTTTAAGTAAGGAATAAAATTCTTTGCCTAAGTCAAAAGCTGTTTTAAAATCCGAAACTTGAGGAATAATCTGAAATTCCTGAAATTCAATTTTTGATTGCGAATTACCGGAATGAACCCCGCCATTAATAACATTAAAAAAAGGCAAAGGAAACCGCCTTTTTGTTGACAAAGAAAGCGGAAATTGAAAATTTTTCCGAATATATTCGTATAATTCAAGATTTTGCGATTTTGCCGCTAATCGAGCAAAAGCCAAAGATAAAACTAAAATCATATTACCGCCAATGTTTTCTTTATTTGGCGTTCCATCTAAAGAAATTAAAAACTTATCAAATTCTTTTTGATTTTCAAATTCTTTGTTAAGTATTTCTTTTTTAATATTTTCAAATTTTTCCAGCGCTTTTTTCGGTTCCAAAACAAAAGCCTCGTGTTTTCCCCGACTTTTACCCGACGGCGCCGAAGCCTTAACTAAAAAATTTCCCGTTTCAAAAACCGCTTCCAATGTGTCTTTTCCGCGCGAATCTAAAATTATTTTAAGTTCAGCATTGGTAATTTTCATTTTTTTATTTCTTTAATTCCCAAATCACGGCAAATTTTTCTTGCCAAAAAATTATTAATTTCATTATGACGAGGCAAGGTGGAAGCTCTTTTCGTTAAGGGATTAAAAAAGACGCTATGCTTCGCGCCTTCCCTGACAAAAATACAGTTTTCATTAACAAGATAATTTATAAAATTTTTACGCTTCATTTACGCTGATATAGTAATAGGCTCCCTAAGAACCTTTTTACCCACCTTTGCTTTGTTCATAAGCCGATTAGTCTCAATAATCAAAAGCAGGGCATCTTTAAGATTTTCTTTGGCCTCTTTAAGGGTTTTTCCCTGAGTATTAACTCCGGGGATTTCTTCAATCCAACCCAAATACCACTTACCGCTTTTTTTATAAATTCCCGTAAATTGCTGTTTCATAATAATTTAATTATATCCATAATAATTGATAACGTCAAACCTAATCTATATCTACAAAATTAGAAATTTTATATATGAATTAGACTTTATAATCCTTCTCTAGAGCGACGAATTTTATCTTGTTTAAGAATATCAACAATTAATTGTTCAATATCTACTTTAAAAAGCGACGCTAATAAAACTACATAGATAAAAATATCCCCAATGGCATCTATAAGTTTTTCCTCGTTATATTTAGATTGACTTCTTTCTTTATGCACAAATTCTTGAGCAAGCTCTCCTACTTCTTCTACAAGATGCGCAAAAGCAGCATTTTTTGAATATTTTTTTCCTTTTAATTTGTCCCATTTCTCCATTGATTTTACTATTTCACTTTGAAGCCTTTTTACTTCCATAATTTTATTATTTTAATTATAGAAAAATATAGGGGGTAAACGACTAAATCACCCCCTAAAAAAATGATCCGCTAAAACTTCTCTAACCCATTTTTGATTTTTTGCGATAAGCGCAGAAATATTTATAACAAATTCCCATTTTTCCTCCTTAAGAGTACTAATTTTCCCCTGCCAAGTAAGCCATTTATGAAGAAGAAAGGCGTGGGTAGACTTTCCCAATCCATTAATTCCAGTAAATCCAATATACATATAAACCTCCTTTATGTGTATTTAAAACACACTCATTATTTAGAATTTAAAGGTTTTGACCAAATATAAATGTACTAAAAATAGATACAAAAAAACTAAATTTTATAAGAACTACATATAATATATATCGTAACAGTAAAATAAGTCAAGATTTTGCGGAAAAATATGGCTTGCGATGTCATAAAATTTCAATATTAAGAATTTAGAAGCTCTTTATTTCTCTTTTTTGCTAATCCTTAAAATAGTTTTAATAATTGTGTCGGGATTTAAAGACATAGATTCAATACCCTCTTTTACTAAAAATTCGGCAAATTCTGGATAATCTGATGGAGCTTGACCGCAAATACCTACATATTTTTTCTTTTGTTGGCATTTTTTAATAACTTCAGAAATTAATTTTTTGATAGATTCGTCTTTTTCATCGGCAACTCCGCGCAGAAGCTCGGAAGCATCGCGGTCAATTCCCACGGTTAATTGAGTTAAGTCGTTTGAACCAATACTCATTCCGTCAAATATTTTTAAAAATTCATCCGCCAAAATAACATTAGAAGGAATTTCGCACATAACATAAATTTTTAAGTCTTTTCCGCTTTTAAGGCCGTTTTTTGCCATAATTTCCAAAACCTTTTTTCCTTCTTCAACTGTTCTGCAAAATGGAATCATTACTTGAGTATTAGTTAATCCCATTTCATTTCTAACCTTTTTTATCGCTTTAAGTTCCAAAACAAAAGCCGGAGAAAAATCAGAATGATAATAACGAGAAGCTCCTCGCCAACCAAGCATTGGATTTTCTTCTTTTGGCTCATATAAATCACCTCCAATAAGAGAACGATATTCATTTGTTTTAAAATCAGAAAACCTCACGATTACCGGCTTAGGATAAAAAGCGGCTGAAATTTTAGCAATACCAAAAGCAAGTTTATCAATATAAAATTGAGTTTTGTCTTTATAACCAATGGTTTTTTTATCAATTACTTTTTTAATTTTTAACGGTAATTTTTTGTAATTAATAAGCGCCATAGGATGAATGCCAATTTCCGAAGCAATAATAAATTCTTCTCTTGCTAAACCTACGCCATCATTGGGCAAAAAAGATTTTTCAAAAGCGGTTTCCGGAGTGGCAAGATTCATCATTATCTTTGTTTTTACTTTTGGAATCTTTTTAATATCTTCTTTAATAATTTTAAATTTTAAGGCGCCGTCAAAAACAAGTCCATCACTGCCAGTGGTATCAACCGTAATAAATTGCCCTGTTTTTATTTTCCTTGTGGCATTTTCACTGCCAACAATACAAGGTATGCCAAGTTCGCGCGACACAATGGCGGCATGAGAAGTTCGTCCTCCTTTATCGGTAACAATTGCCGAAGCAATTTTCATAATTGGTTCCCAATCCGGGTCCGTCATATCGGTAACTAAAATTTCGCCAGGTTTAAATTTACGGATATCTTTGGCGCTTAAAATTATATTTGCTTTTCCCGTAGCAATTTTACTGCCAACAGAAATTCCTTTTACTAATATTTTGGATTTTTGATTTTTTTCTAAAACATATTCTTTGATTTTAGATAAATCCCTTAAAGAATGAACTGTTTCCGGTCTAGCTTGAATAATATAAAGCTCTCCGGTTTTACCGTCTTTTGCCCATTCCAAGTCCATAGGAGACCAACGCTTGTATTTTTTTGAATAATGTCTTTCCACAATCATTGCTTCTTTAGCTAATTGTTGAATTTCTTTATTAGTCAAAACAAAAGAATTTCTTTCTTTTTCAGAAACATTTACAATTTTTGTTTTTTTCAAGCCGGCGCCTCCCGAATAAATCATTTTCCGACTTTTAGTTCCTAATTGTTTACTAATTACCGCTCCGGTTTTTTTAAAAACTAAAAACTCGTCCGGAGTAACTTCACCTTGAACAATCATTTCTCCAAGTCCCCAAGAACCATTAATTAAAACCGTATCTTTAAAACCGGATTCTGTATCTAAAGTAAAAATTACCCCGGAACAACCTAAATCTGAACGAACCATTTTTTGAACGCCCACTGATAAAGCCACGTCAAAATGACTAAAGCCCTTATCCACGCGATAAGAAATAGCCCTGTTGGTAAAAAGCGAAGCCATAGCGGACTTAACAGCTATTAAAACCCCTTTTTCTCCAGAGATATTAAGATAAGTTTCGTGTTGTCCGGCAAAAGAAGCTTCAGGCACGTCTTCGGCTGTGGCGCTGGAACGAACAGCCACATCAACGTTTTTGCCATATTCTTTTTCCATTTGCTTATAAGCTTTGATAATTTGTTCTTCAAGAATTTTAGGAAATTTCGCTTTTTTTATAGTTTCTCTAATTAATTTTCCCCGACGAGCAAGCTCAAAAAGATTATGCGTATCTAATCCTTCAAGTATTTTTTTAACAAAATTATCCAAACCGCTTTCTTTCATAAAAAAATAAAAAGCAAAAGAAGTTGTTATAAAACCATCGGGAATTTTAACCCCCTTACTGGTTAAATTTTTTATCATTTCACCCAAAGAAGCGTTTTTTCCACCGGCCTCAGGAATATCTTTAATGCTAAGTTCTTTAAATTGTTTAATAAACGGTTTCATTATTTAAAAAGAAATTAATAAATCTACTTTAATATAATAAATTTATTATATTAA
>JAFGBB010000033.1 GCA_016933365.1 Candidatus Wolfebacteria bacterium
AATAATTTTTATTATTTTTTTCTTAAAACCTAAATATAACATAAAAAATAATGATAAAGATTAGCAGAAGGGAAAATTGGATTATTTTAACTGTTTTATTCTTGATTATTTTTGATATTTTTATTTGGAAAGAAATTTTATTTAACGCGTTAAATAAAAATTCAGAACTTTATTTTTTAGATGTCGGACAAGGAGATTCAGAGTTAATTATTTTACCTGACGAAATAAAGATTTTAATTGATGCCGGACCAAACAATAAAATTCTTTCTCAAATTGATTCAATTTTTAGTCCTTTTAAACGATATTTGGACATAGCTATTATTTCTCATGCCGAAGCAGATCATTTTACCGGATTAATTGATGTTTTAAAAAGATACCAGGTTGGAGCTTTTATTTTTAACGGACAAAAAAGAGATTCTCTTTCTTTTAAAGAGTTAGAAAAAACTCTTCAAGAAAACAAAGTCGCAACGGTAATTTTAAAGGAAGGGGATAAAATTAAATATAAAGATAATTATTTTGAGGTTCTTTCTCCGACAACAAATCTTCTTCAAGGTAATGACTTAAATAACGCCAGTTTGGTAATTAAAGCGAATATTCAAGGGGTAAAAGTTTTATTTACGGGAGATATTGGAGATTTAATTGAAAAACAGTTAATTGAAAAATATGATTTAAACATTGATATTTTAAAAGTTGGACATCATGGGTCAAAGTTTTCTTCAAGTTTGGAATTTTTAAAAGAAACATTTCCCCAAATAGCCATTATTGAAGTAGGAAAAAATTCTTATGGCCATCCCACTTCTGAAGTTTTGAATAAATTGTCTTTGATTAATGCTCATATTTTTAGAACAGATATTGATGGAACAATAAAAATAATTATTGGCGATAATAAAAACATTGATATTTTAAAAGGAAAATTTGAGTTTTGATATTTTTTGTCTTAAGATTATATAAATGAAAATAAATCCTTATATTTTTAGAGGTTATGATTTGCGCGGTGAAATTAATAAAGATTTAAATCCTAAAATAGCTGAACACTTAGGCAGAGTTTTTGGCGCAATGCTTAAACGTCAAGGAATTAAAAAAGCCGTTATTGGTCGTGATTCGCGTCAAACTAGCTTAGAATATAGCGAATCAATAATTAAAGGGCTTAATTTTGTCGGTATTAATACTATTGATATTGGCATGGAATTGATAGGTACTTTTTATTGGGCTCAATATTTTTTAAATTGCCAAGGCGGTGTTTTTGTCAGCGCTTCTCATAATCCGGCGCAATATAATGGATTTAAATTTGCCAATGGATTTTCAGAAACTTTAATTAGTAAGGAAATGAAAATATTAAGGCAGATGGCTGAAAATGACGATTTTGAAAAATCTTTAATTTTAGGCAAAAACGAAAAGATAAGTATTAGAGAAAATTATTTTAATGATTTAGTAAAGAAAATTTCTTTTAATAAAAAATTTAAAGTTCTTATTGACGCGGGAAATTCAACTGCCGGAGATATTGTTCCTGATTTATTAAGAAAACTCAATTGTGAGGTTTTTGAACAAAATTGTAAATTAGATTCGTCTTTTCCTTTAGGCGTTCCCGACCCAACAGAAAAAATCGTGATGGAAAGAGTAAAAAAAGGCGTTTTGGAAAATCAATGCGATATTGGATTTATTTACGATTGCGATGGAGACCGTATTGGCGTTGTGGATAATAAAGGAAATATTATTTGGAACGATATTTTATTGGCTATTTTTGCCGTTTCCGTTCTTAAAAAACATCCGGGCTCAACCATAATGTATAACGCTCTTTGTTCTCAAATTGTTGAAGAAACAATTTTAAAGCGCAAAGGTAAGCCATTTATGTGGCGAACGGGTCATTCTTTTTTAAAAAATAAAAATAAAGAAATAAAAGCGGCTTTTATAGGCGAACTTTCGGGTCATTTTTTCTTTTCTGCCGATTTTTATAATCATGACGATGGAATTTATTCTACTTTAAGTTTGCTTCAATATATTTCTCAATCAAAAGAACCTCTTTCTCAAATTTTTAATTCGTTTATTAAATATATTTCCAGTCCAGAAATTAAAATCGGTTGTCCTGATGAATTAAAAATTAGCGTAATTGAAAAAATTGGCAAGAAAATTAAAGCAGGTTTTTCTGACGCAAAGATTATTGACGATGAAAGAGTTGGTGATGGAATTCGCGTTTCTAAAGACGATTTTATGTTTATTATTCGTTATTCTCAAAATGGTCCGTATCTTACTGTAAAATTTGAAGCTCAAAAACAAGATAAATACGATTATTTAAAAAAATATATAAATAAGCTTCTTCATTCTTTTGGTGAAATTGATTGGAGTTTTGGAGTAAATATTGAAAGTTTGGAATAAATTTGATTATTATCTTAAATCAGCTTAAAATAATAAACAAAATGGCAATAAAAAATAATAAAAGAATAAAAAGAGTTAAAAAAACAATTAAAGACAGGGAATCTCTTCTTCGTCCGGAAACCAAAAAGAGTATTTGGGCTATTGTTTTTTTTGGTATTGCAGTAATTTTAGTTTTGGCGAATTTTAAAAATGCCGGACCTTTGGGTAATTTTTTATATATTCTTTTTGAAAATTTATTTGGTTGGGGATATTATCTTTTACCTTTGATATTTTTAGTGTTGGGAATTATTTTTTTAACCGTAGAACGTCAAGAAATTTCCAAAACCACTCTTCCCGGAGCGGCTATTTTTATTATTTCAGGATTGGGATTAATTGATATTGTTTTTCCTAATAGAGGCGGTTTTTTGGGCAATATCATAGGTTTTTTAGAAGTTCCTTTTGGTTATATCGCTTCAATAATTATTTTAATTATAATTTGTTTAATTTCTCTACTTATAGTTTTTAATATCCCCATTAAAATTAAAAGAAAGCTTGAGGAAGATGACGAAGAAGAGGAAGAAAAAACAACAAACGAAGAAGAAATAAAAATTCCTTCTGAAGAAAAGTTTTTACCCGAAGAAAAAGAAGAAGAAGCGGAAGAAGAAAAAGAAACAAAAGAAAAACTTAAAAAAGAAAATAAACCACTAACTTTTAAAGCTCAATATTCTAATTTAAAAGCTCAGGGATATATTGCTCCGCCTTTAGAATTATTAAGGTCTTCAATTGAAAAACCCACTGCCGGAGATTTACGCGCCAATGCTAATATTATTAAAAGAACTTTGGAAAGTTTTGGTATTGCCGTTGAAATGGGAGAAATAAATATCGGACCTAAAGTGACTCGTTATACTTTAAAACCCGCCGAAGGAGTAAAGCTTTCCCGAATAACAGCTTTAAATCAAGATTTAGCTTTAGCTCTTGCCAGTCATCCCATAAGAATAGAAGCGCCAATTCCCGGAAAATCGTTAGTGGGTATTGAAGTGCCAAACAAAGCTAGCGCTTTAGTAAGGTTAGGGAGTTTACTTGCTTATCCTGAATTTACCGCGTCCGGTCCTCTTGGTTTTGTTTTAGGCAGAGATGTTAATGGCGAGCCGAATTTTGCCAATATTGCTAAAATGCCTCATATGTTAATTGCCGGTTCTACGGGTAGCGGTAAATCAATAATGGTTCATTCTCTTTTAATTTCCTTGCTTTATAAAAATTCTCCGGAAACTTTGCGTTTAATTCTAATTGACCCTAAAAAAGTGGAGCTTTCTCTTTATAGTGGTCTTCCTCATTTAATTTCGCCCGTAATTACCGAGTCTAAAAAAGCTTTAGCTGTTTTTCGTTGGGCGATTGCTGAAATGGAAAGACGCTATGAAATGCTTCTTAAGGCGGGTTCGCGCGATGTTCAAAGTTATAACAAAAAAAACCCAAATGAATTTTTGCCTTATATTTTAATTGTGGTTGATGAATTGGCGGATTTGATGTTTTCTTATGGACGAGAAGTTGAAGGGTCAATAGTTCGTTTAGCTCAAATGGCTCGGGCGGTTGGACTGCATTTAGTTCTTTCGACTCAGCGTCCATCAGTTGAAGTTGTTACGGGGTTAATTAAAGCAAATATTAGCGCCAGAATTGCGTTGCAATTGCCAAGTCAGATTGATTCCCGAACTGTTTTAGATAGTTCCGGAGCGGAAAAATTATTGGGCGGAGGAGATATGCTTTATATTTCTTCGGAATCTCCAAAACTAAAAAGAATTCAAGGCGCTTATATTCCTGAAGAAGAAGTAAGAAAAGTTTCCGATTTTATTAAAGAAAATAATGAGAATTTTTGGCAAGAAGATAGTTCTGTTGTTTTTGAAAATAGTAATGGTAACGGAGGTATTTCACCGATTTCCGAGGAATCTCTTGATAAATATTCAGAAGAAGAAGAGGACGATTTATTTGAAGATGCCGTTGAAGTGATAAGACAAGCTAAAAAAGCTTCAGCGTCTTTGCTTCAACGCAGATTAAAGGTTGGTTATGCTCGAGCGGCCAGACTTCTTGATATTATGGAAATGAAAGGAATTGTTGGTCCTGGAGAAGGAGCTAAACCAAGAGAGGTTTACTTTGACGACTTAACAGAAGATAATAATGATTAAATATGTTTAACGAAGAAAATTCCAAAAACTTAACAGAAATTTTAAACGAAGCTATAAAAGCGAAGAATTTAGACGTTAAAAAACTTTCTGAAAATACGGATATTCCGGTTTATTATTTATCGGCTTTATTTAAGGGCGATTTTTCAAATCTTCCGGCTATGGTTTATGTTAGGGGTTATTTAATAAAAATCGCTGAAATTTTAGAAATAGAAAAAGAATTTTTATTAAAAGCTTATAAAAAAGAAATTTCACTTGGTCCGTTAAAAACTTCCGGAGCTTATGACAAACTTCCTTTAAACAGATACGCTTTTAAACCTTTTTATAAAAAGACAGTATTTATTGTTTTAATTATTTTAATTTTAATTGCGGGTTTTTTGTTTTGGAGAGCTGGTGATTTTTTTGGAACTCCCAAGGTTGAAATTATTAGTCCAATTGTTGATAATATCATAGTTAATAATTCTTCCATTAAATTAATGGGAAAAATAAATCCTAGAGACAAACTTGTTATTAACAATGAAGAAATTTTATCGGAAAAAGACGGTCGGTTTGAAAAAGAAATTATTCTTCAAGAAGGAATTAACACTGTTGAATTTAAAGTAAAACGTCTTTTGGGTAAGGAAATTATAATAATGAGGCAGGTGATTTATCAACCTCAATAAAAATTATATAAGTATGGATATTTTTATTTTTAAACTTATAAACGGTTTTGCCGGTAAATGGTGGATTTTTGATTGGTTGGGTATATTTTTTGCCAAATACTCCGGTTATTTAATGATTCTTGTCGCGATTTTCATTTTATTAAAACAAAGAGATTGGAGAGATAAAATTTATTTTTTTGCTTTAAGCGGACTTTCATTTATTTTAGCCAGAGGACTTATTGTTGAAATAATAAGATTTTTTTATTATAGACCCCGACCTTTTTTAAGTTTACAAATTCATTTTTTAATTAATCACGCTTCAACAGGCTCTTTTCCTTCGGGTCATGCCGCTGCTTATTTTTCTTTAGCTATAGCTATTTTTTATTTTTTGAAACAAAAACATTGGAATAAAGAAGATATTTCTTTGGAAAAACCAAAACTTGGATTATGGATGATAGGCTTAGCTTTTTTAATTTCTTTAAGTAGAATTTTCGTTGGCGTTCATTGGCCAATAGATATTTTGGCCGGCGTTTTAATAGGATTTATAAGTGTTCTTTTAATAAATAAAATTTTACCCAAACCAAAAGAGAAATAGGTTTTAAAAAATAAAGCCCAATCACGATATATATATCGTGATTGGGCTTTTGTGCTACAATTGAGGGCAATGACCCAAAAACACGGGTTTGCCTGTTAAGGTTTTGAAAGAGGTGATTCCCGTAATTCGGGAAAGGGGTATATTTTTTTGAATAACCTTCCTTTCCATTTCCCCGCCGCTACTATATGAGAATTTTAGAAGAGGAATACTCTCCTTGGTAATAACGGAGAAATTAGACATTAACCCCGTTATATGTTGTCCCTTGGGGTGACCGTTTTTGACAATAATCCTATTGAAACATGGCTCGCCGTTGGTCGCCTCCCGCAAGTTTTCAACAATAGTCTCAAATTTTTCTTTTAGCATATTTCCTCCTTTTAAAAGTTATTAAATTGTAATTTTCTGATTAAAACTATAGATAAATTATAAAGTTTTGTCAAATTTTAAACGGCTCAACAGATTGAGCCGTTTAAAGTCGTCTGTATTTGTAGGGTTAGATTAGATATTCGGATTTATATTTGTGGGGATATTTGATTTTCTTCTTAATGCCCAGCTAATAATTAAACACGCTCCAAAAATAATTAAAGGAAGAGACATTTCTATCATTACAAAGGCTTGAGTCATAGCGCTGAAAAAATATATAGTGAAAAATCCAATTAGAACAAGAATAATTCCTCCAACTAATTCCTTTTTCCATCCTATAAATATGAAAATAAGCAATAATATCCAAGGAATGGTGTTGGGAAAATGAGTTAAAAGACCTTTTATGCCTTCTTCGGCAAAATCAAGCCCAGTAAACCAACCATAGAAAAACCAATATATTCCGGTAATAAGCAGGGCTATTCTCGCTATAAGACGTAAATATTTCGCGGTTTTGGAAACTGTTTCCATAGTTTTATTTTTTATTTGGTCAACCCGACCTTTTTTAAAATTAGTTTTGTTTAAATATTATTTTTATAATACCAAAAAAACCGGATTTGGTAAACAAAAAAATCAACATTTACGGTGATTTTTTTGTGGTCAATTTTGGAAAAAGCGCGAATCTATTTTAAACAAAATTTGGACTAACCTGTTTGTTGGTAAGCAGGTTAGTCCGCCACGCCCTCGCTTCCGAAGGCAATTTTTTCGGCGGGCTTTTCTAATATATTATCTTATTTTCAAAACACTTTCAATTTCAGTTTCCGGTAAACTATTTATTTTACCTTTCAGCGTTTCAACCCAAGACGGCACGCCGATTGAATTTTCGCTCATTTTTCTTTTTACCTCAATGAATAAATCTAAACCTTTTTTTGATGTATCAAACCCTAAACTATTTTCAAATTCTTTTTCAAAACCTAAATACTTATCTTTCGGCGTGCCGTCTGGATAACTTATTCCGTTTTCAGCAAACAATTCTAAAATCGCCTTGTTTTTACTTATATTTTCTTGTTTCTCGTCTGTGTTATCAAGCTGTTTATCGCCGTCAAAAATCACATAACAGGGTATGCCAAACTCAGAATATAAACGATAGAAACGATCAATCTCGCTTTTACTGCCGCAACGGACAATAGAAATACCTTCTTTTATAAAATCAAAACCAACCAAATCAAAAAAGTAAGGAAGCAAAAGCGTCTCCGACTGACCTTCAACCAAAATAATTTTTTTCGCAAAAAATCCCTCGTTGGCTTTTTGCGTATCGCCTGTATTTTCGTAAGCGTTTTTATAACGCAAAAATAAATCTTCTTCCGATGTATCAATAGTGTTTCTTGTTTTCAAATCTTTAACAAAATCCCCAACTTTTGCGTATCTTAAAAATGTTCCTTTTTCTTTTGTTTTTCTGACGATAAAAATTTCATTGAAATTTCCTGCCGACAAAAAATTTGGCGAGTGGGTGGTATAAAAAACTTGAGTTCCATCTCTAATTACATTCCCGTTGATGTCTTTTTTATCCTCTGACAATTCACGCAAAATTTTATAGAAATTTCTTTGTGCCTGTGGGTGCAAAAATAATTCTGGCTCGTCAATAAATATTGGGCTTTTATTCGCCAAATTTAACTCTGAATATGCTTTCAAAATAGCGATTGATATTGAGGCCTGAACGCCCATTCCCAGATTGGACGCTTGAAATTCCATACCCATATCTTGCTCTTTGACTATCAACTGCAAAGTTTTATAAAAATTCCAAGGGTCATATAAACTTAAATCAACGACAAAATCTGATTTCGGACGATTTAATTGCTTCGCGCTTTCTTCCTGCAAAATATTTAAAAATTTGCGCATTACTTCTTGTCCGCTTTCGTCTTTTACGGAAAAAAGCAATCTATCTCTTATTACCTGCAACCAATCTTTTAGCCATTCTTTTTTCGCTTTAACTTCATTATTATGTTTGTATGTTTCAACGGAAAATTTTTTATTGATTTCCTGTAAAATCCTGCCCACAAGAGACCAACGGCTTGAAGGTAGATAATCAAGAATTTTCCTGTCTACGCCAAGATACGTCGAGCAATAATGCTCTCTTATATCTCCTTTGCAATTATAAGAATTGTTATCGTAAAAAAGTCCCGATTTTATTTCTGTTTCGTTTTTGTAATTGGTAACTTCTTTATATTCGTTGAGTTCTAAATTCTTGCCGTCGTCAAATTCCAATCTGATTTTTATCCGATTTTCTTCCTTGCCTAAAAAATGATCTTCTTTGCAGACCGAATTAAAAGACGGATATGTTGGCCCTAAAATCCAATTGATAGCGTCAAAAATGTTACTTTTGCCAGAACTATTTGCCCCAATAAAAGCATTTAAGCCGGTGGACGGCTCAAATTCCAAATGCTTAATGCTTTTATAATTATCAATCGTGATTTTTGTAATTTTCATATCTGCTTGATAATACTTTCAATTTCATGAGGCAAATTATGTTCCCAAATTCTAAAAATTTTCCAACCTTGTTTTTTATAATGTTTTGAAACTTCTTTGTCTCTTGCGATGTTTCTTTCTATTTTCGCCGTCCAGTATTTTTTACGAGCGGCTGGAATACGACAATGTTTTTTACACCCGTGCCAAAAGCAAGAATCAACAAAAATTACGGTTTTGTATTTTGGCAAAACAATATCCGGTTTTCCAAAATACTTGCCAGAATTTTTGCGATAGCGAAAACCAACTTTCCATAATTCTTTGCGAAATAATGTTTCTATTTTGCTGTTTTTGCTTTTTACTCGAGACATTATTTCACTTCGCTTTTGTTTTGATACTGTGTCCATACATAATCAATTCGTGAAAAGCTCAACAGGATTTATCTTGAACTGCAACATTTTTGCCGAATCCCGACCGGCGTCCCCGCCTTTCCTCTGCATTGTTATTTTTCCGATTTTCAAACTGCCCTGCGTTGTAATTCTTACCGGGCCGTCGGCAAAAACATTCATTGCGTGATTTATTGATTTCAAAATCCAACTGCTTTCGCCGTTGGAGACCAAAGCGACCAACATCCAGCCCGCCGAAAATTTGCCCCTACCTTTCAAAATATCGGAAACAACCAAGATTTTGTTTTTGGTAAAATAATCAATAATTTTCTGTTGATCATTTTCGCTCATTTCGTTTAAAAACATTCTTCGCTTATCTTTCAATCCTGATTTTGAAGACGCTATTTCGCCTGTAAAAATTTTCAAAATTTTAGTTATATCAGCCGGAATTTCCCACATCTCAACATATTTATCTACCCACCTTTTATCTATTTGATTAAAACCTTGCGGATTGCTAACCAATTTTATAGATAAATTTTCGGCGGCAATCGCTTTTTTAAGATAAATTGTTATCTGAATTTGAACATCGGTTTTATATCCGTGCAATTTCATTGCTTCCACTTTTTTAATTTCTTTAACTAGATAGCCCATTATCGCTAACCATTTTTGTGCGTCCTCGTCTTTTTTCCAGTCGTTAAACTTTCGGACTATATCGTCCTCGTTTCTAAATCCGCCTTTTGCGGTTTCCGAACCTAATTTGATTAAATCTTTTTTATTCATAATGATTTGTGTAATTAAGCAAACTTTTGCCAATCGCCTCAATCGTGCTGACTGTCATAGCGTTTCCAGCTTGGCTTAACAAATACACATCGGCGATTTTACCTTTTATTTTTTCGCTCAAATTTTTCGGAAACCCTTGTAAAAGCAACGATTCAAAACCGGATAATCGCCTAAATTTTCCATTTCTTACATACAAAACGCCATGTCGTCCTGTTCTTAAAGTCGGCACCTTATTTCTATATAACCTCAAATCAGATTGACGAGTATCCAATACCAAATAATCATCTTTAAGTAATTTTTCAATTTTGAATAATCCTTTGTTGTATTTATTGTTTAGATATTTCAAAAATGTATCGTAAGCCCTCTTTTTTTCGTTAAATTCCATTTCACTATTGTCAATTAAATAATCTTGAACATCGGGCGGAAAAACTGGTTTTGGCCATTCAAAATTATTTCCGTTCACAAGGTCTTTTCTAATTCCGACAAAATAAATTCTTTCGCGCATTTGCGGAACTCCGTAATCTAAACTATTCAAAACTCGGTGATAAACTTTGTATCCCACCTTATCTAATTTTTCCAAAATGACTTTCAAAGTTTTTCCGCTCTCATGATTTACCAAACCTTTTACATTTTCCAAAATGAAATAAGGCAAATTTTTGGCGTTCATTATTTTAATCAAGCCATAAATTATCTGCCCCCTATGATCGTTCATTCCCTTTCTTTGTCCGATAACGGAAAACGACTGACAAGGAAAACCGGCAATCATTAAATCAAAATCCGGTAAATCGGTGGGATTGATTTTCATTAAATCCCCGTGGTTTTTTTCCTCTTGTCCAAAAAATTCTCGGTATGTTCGCTCGGCGTATTTATCAATTTCCGAAAACCCGACACAATTTAAACCTAAATTTTGAAGTCCAAGTCGTCCCGCGCCAATTCCGGCGCAAAAATCAATAAATTTTATTTTTTTATTTTGCGTTGTTGCTATACTCATTTGATTAAATCGTCAATGCTAATTCCAAGACTAACCGCAATTTTTGTGATTGTTTGGATTGACGGCTTCGTTATCGCATTTGATTCAGTTTAGTTAATATGGCACAGGGAATATTGGCTTTTCTGGCAAATTCCTCTGTAAATCAAATTTGGTGGACCTAGGCGGAATCGAACCGCCGCCTCTACAATGCGAATGTAGCGTCGTACCACTAGACTATAGGCCCATTAATGGTTTGGTCGGGCCGCCGGGAATTGAACCCGGTCTTTACGCACCCGAAGCGCACGTACTGCCGGTATACTACGGCCCGTTAAATTTTCGCTGTTTTTATTTTTAAAATTTCATTGTAAAACGAACTTGCTAATTCTTCTAACTTGCGGGAATTTTTAGTGCTGAAAAATATCCTTTTTTTCTTTTTTGATAATTTTTTTTCTATTTCTGGATGGCGGAATAAATAATCTTTTATTTTGTTTGCGATAATCTTTCCTTGGGAAACAATTTTAACGTTTTTAGGCAAGATTTTCTTTATTTCTTTTTCAATGACCGCGTAATGAGTGCAACCTAAGATAATAGTATCAATTTTTTGATTTTTTACAAATAATTTAGCAAGATAAGTTTTGATTATGGGAGTTAAATCTTTCTGTCCGGTTTCAATGGCGGGGACTAAAAGAGGACAAGGTTGTTGATAAATCTTGATTTTAGGGGAATATTTTTTTATTTCTTTTGGGTAGGATTTTGAATTTACCGTCGCTTTAGTCGCTAAAATCCCAATTTTTTTCGTTTGACTGAATTTTTCAATTTCTTCGGCAGTGGGAATAATTATTCCCAAAACTTTTTTATCGGGAAAATAAAGGGGTAAAAACTTTTGTTGAATTTTTCTTAAAGCCGTTGCCGAAGAAGTGTTGCAAGCTAAAATTATTAATTTTGCTCCTTTGGAAAATAAAAATTTAATTCCTTCGCAGGTGAAGCGATAAATTGTTTCCGGGTCGCGATTGCCGTAAGGCGTTCTGGCGTTGTCGCCGAGATAAACGTAAGAATATTGAGGCAGAAGTTTGGATACTTCTTTTAAAACGGTTAATCCGCCTAAACCGGAGTCAAAAAATCCTAACATAAATTTGATTTATTTTACGTAATATTTTTCTTTCATTTCTTTTTCTAATCCTCCTTCAAATTCTTCTTTTTTTTCTTCCGCTTGTTTTGATAGTTTCTTAAGTTCAATATCAGATAATTTTCCTAATTTTTTTATTCTTAAATTTAAAAATTTTAATGTATTTTTTTCGGGATTTTCTATTATTTCGTCTAAAAGCGCGTTTAAAATATATCCGATTTTTGGTCCGGGTTTAACATTTAAAATTTTGATTATATCGTTGCCGTTAAGTTTTAACATCTTAGGAGAGATTGGATCGTGTTTAACCTTTTCAATCATAAACAATAAATGCCTAATTTTATAAGGAACGGCTTTGGGTACGCCTGAGCCTATTCTATCGGCTTCTCGTAATTTAATAAAATCTTCAACATTTTCCGGCCCGACTCTACGCAAAAATCTTCTTACTCCGGCTTCGGTTACTTCGCCCACATTATAATAAAAAAGATGATAACGAATAAGATGAACGATTTTCTCAGTCATATTTTTAGAAAAACGAAGCCTGTTAAGGGCTTGGGTAGCCATTTTAGCTCCAACAATTTCGTGTCCGTGAAAAGTTGAGTTAGCTCCTTTTCCCCTTTTGGTTTTTGGTTTGCCAATATCATGTAAAAGAGCAGCTAATCTAATTTTTAAAGAATAATTTTTTTTAACAGCGTAGTCCATTGAAAGCAGATTATGTTCAAAAACAGTATAAATATGGTGTTTGTTTTGTTCTACGCCAATACCCTGTTCAAGTTCGGGTATTATTAATTTAAGAATTTCTGTTTCTTTTAAAAGTTCAATTCCTTTTTTGGCTCGCGGTGTCATAATGATTTTTATAAATTCATCGCGAATTCTTTCATTGGCGATTATTTCAAGGGCCTTAACTTCTTTTTTAATCGCTTTTAAAGTTTTTTCTTCAATTTTAAAATCTAATTGAACGCTTAATCGTATTGCTCTCATTATTCTTAAAGCGTCTTCATTAAAACGTTTTTCAGGTTCTCCAACCGCTTGAATAATTTTATTTTTTATATCTTTTTGACCGCCAAAAGGGTCTATTAAATTTTCTGTTGATTTTTTAGTTGTATCTAAGGCGATTGCGTTAATGGTAAAATCTCTTCTACTTAAATCTTCTTCAATATTTTTAGCGAATTTAATTTCATCCGGATGGCGTTTATCGGTATATTTTCCTTCTAATCTAAAGGTTGTAATTTCAATAATATTTAATGTTGAGTCGTTATTGTCGGCTATTTTAATGGCAACCGTGCCAAATTGATTTTCGTAAATACTATCGGGAAAAATATCCTGAATTTCTTCGGGCGTGGCGTTGGTTGTTAGGTCCCAATCTTTTGGTTTTTTCTCCATTAATAAATCTCTGACGCAACCGCCAACTAAATAAGACTGAAAACCATTTTCTTCAAGTTTTTGAGAAACGATTTTAATTTCTTCGGGAATATTCTTTTTAATTTTTGAGGCATTGAAATTCATTAAATTTAATTATAAACTAAAAAATAGAAATTAGAAATTAGAATTTAGAATTTTTAAAATAAGCCCTCGTAGTGAAACGGATATCACGATTGCCTTCGGAGCAATTATTGGGGGTTCGAATCCCTCCGAGGGCGCATCCGCCCATAGCTCAGTTGGCAGAGCAGCGGTCTCTTAAACCGACGGTCGAAGGTTCGAATCCTTCTGGGCGGACTAAGCAGTAAATTTAAGACATTAAAATTTCTGAATAAAGAATAATAAATTTAAAAATGTTTAGTAAGGTTTTAATTTTAATAATTATTTTATTTGTTTTAATTGGGTTATTTTTGGTTTATAATTATTTTATTCTACCAGAGATTGAAAAAATGGTAGCAAAGATGTTTAATAGTTTCCAAGGACCCGAAGAAATTCCAAATGAAAATTCAATAAGTTCATTTTTAACGGGTTATTTGGATAATCAACCAATAAAAAATAACGGAAGTTCAACAATTAAAGAAATAAACGAATTTCACGGACCAAATGGAAATCCTCCTTCCGTGGATGGCCCAACCGGTCCACCGCCTGGAAGCAGATAATATTAAAATTTATTTAAAACGCGGGCGTAGTATAGTGGTAATACACCTCGTTGCCAACGAGGAGCCGGGAGTTCGATTCTCCTCGCCCGCTCATTATATTTTAGCTTATTATTAATTTTAAATTAGCCGTGTTTTAATAGAGAAACTAATTACTGTTTATTTCGTTTACTATGATAGATGGCGATAAAAAATTAATTCATCGCGCCATAAGGGGTGAGGCCGAAGCTTTTGGCCTGCTTTATGATAGGTATCAACCCCAAATTTATAGGTTTATACTTATCAAGGTTGGTCATCGTGAGGAAGCTGAGGACCTCACCCATCAAGTGTTTTTAAAAAGTTGGCAAAATATTTCAAGTTATAAATTTCAGGGATTTCCTTTTTCTAGCTGGCTTTATTCTGTTGCCCGTAATCAAGTAGTTGATTATTACCGGACAAAGAAAAAGACTTTAGTTATTGAAGAAATAACTGAATTAAAGATTGAAGATTCTTATTTAAAAGATATTGATAAAGAATTTGACATAGAAAGAATAAAAAAAGCGATTTTTCAGCTTAAAGATGAATATCAAGATATAATTATTTTAAGATTTATAGAAGATTTATCGCCTAAAGAAATAGCATTGATAATTAATAAAAGCGAAGGAGCGGTAAAATTGCTTCAGCACCGAGCTATTAAAAATCTTAAGAAAATTTTAAATTAGAATAATTATTAGATTTATGGAAAAAGATTTATTAAAAAACTTAAAAGAACTTAAAAAGATTAAACCGGATAGCGATTATTCTAAACAATCGCGGTTTTTAATACTTCAATCATCTCCGGAATTTTCAAAAATAGAAAAAAGACGTTTATTAAGTGGTCAATTTTTTGGTAATTTCAGTAAAAACTTAGTTTTAAGCCCAATAAGAATGACTATTAGTGTGGCAATTATTGTTTTGATGTTTGCCGTTTCTATTGGAGCTTATTATGCCAACAATCAATTTAATCAAAATAATTTTGTGGTAAAGGCAAGCGAAATGAATAATTCTATTCAAGTTAAATTAAATGAAATTAAATATTTGCTTGAAAACAAGCCTTATCCTGATGTTGAGCGCGCTTTAATGATTCAAAATTTTTTAGAAGAGGCGGCTAATAAACTAAAAGAAATTCCTTCTCTTTCTGAAAATAAAAATTTAGACGAATCATTGGAAAAAATAGAATTAGCTCAAGAAATACTTTCCCAAATAGATCTTTTATTAAAAAATCAAGAATAACGCTTAGTTTTAATAATGTATAAATAAAATAATCCCGATTTATCGGGATTATTTTATTTATATAGCTGATTTTATTAATTTTATATTAACAAAACCAGTTTTAATTTTTAAATAAATGCTTTATTTTACCGCTTCTTTCAAAAGCTTTCCTGCTTTAAATTTCGGAACTATTGAAGCTGCGATTTGGATTTTTTCACCAGTTTTTGGATTTACTCCTGCTCTGGCGGCTCTTTTAGCTACTTTAAACGTACCAAAGCCGGTTATGGCAACTTCTTCACCTTTGGCCAATGTTTTGGTAATAATATCAAAAACCGCTTCAACAGCAGCAGTTGCTTGTTTTTTGACTTCAATATCAGCGGTTTTCATTACTTCTTCTACGAGAGTTGCTTTATTCATAATATTTTTAAATTTATGCGATGTATTTATATTTAATTTATATTATATTCTCTTTTTATCTTTTGTTTATTAAAGAAAAGAAGCGAAGATAATTGTTTTAAATATAAAATTTTCGCATAATTACCATTATAATCGACCTTTTTGTTTTAATTTGTTTAATATTAATACTTATTATAAGGATTAATATTGCTTTAATTATAGCAAATTATATAGTAAAAATACACCTAAAACAATAAGTCTCTGTTAATAACTGATATTTTAAGCTATTTAGCATATTCAACAGCTTTAATTTCTCTAATAACATTAACTTTTATTTCTCCGGGGTATTTAAGTTCAGATTCTATTTTATTGGCAATATCCCTAGCTAATTGAAGAGCTTTGAAATCATCTATTTTTTCAGGAGTAACAAAAATCCTTAATTCTCGTCCCGCGGAAATAGCATAAGCGTTTTTAACGCCCTCAAAGCCATTAGCGATTTTTTCAAGATCGCCAAGTCGTTTTAGATAATTTTCTAAGGTATCGCGCCTGGCTCCCGGTCGACTGGCTGATAAGGCATCGGCGGCGGCTACAATATAGGCTTCCGGGCTGGCAAAAGGATAATCTTCATGGTGCGCTTCCATAGCTTTAATAATTTCTTCTCCCATACCATATTTTTTAAGAATTCTTCTGCCTAATTCTACGTGACTTCCTTGGATTTCATGGTCAACGGCTTTGCCAATGTCATGGAGTAAAGCGGCTTTTTTAGCTATATCGGCATTACATCCTAATTCTGAAGCAAGCATAGATGCTAAATAAGCGGATTCAATTGAGTGAACAAGAACGTTTTGTCCATAACTGATACGAAAATGAAGTCTTCCAAGAAGCTGAATAATTTCTTTAGGTAGGTCGTAAATTCCCGTTTCATGGGCCGCGTTTTCTCCAACTTCTATTATTTTTTTGTTTAATTCTTGTTTGGCTTCTTCTACTTTTTCTTCTATTTTTGCCGGTTGAATACGTCCGTCTTTAATCAGTTTTTGAAGAGCCATTTTAGCTATTTCTCTTCTTACCGGATCAAAAGAAGATATAACAATACTTTCCGGAGTTTCGTCAATAACTAATTCTACTCCGGTAGCTTTTTCCAATGCCCTAATATTTCTTCCTTCTCGTCCAATTATTTTTCCTTTAAGGTCTTCATCTTTAAGGTCAAAAGTGGTTGTTGTTATTTCGCCAACATGAGAACGAGCATAACGTTGAATGGCGGCAGTCATTATTTCAAGAGCTCTGTGTTCTATTTCTTCAATTCTTTCTTTATTCATTTTTTGAAGACTTGAGCTTAAGTCTTGTTGGTAGCTTTCTTTAAGGTTTTTTAAAAGAATTTCTTTTGCTTCTTCCGCGGATAAGCCGGCCACTTTTTCTAAATCAGAAATAGCTTTTTGTTTAAGCTCTTCAATTTCCGATTTGGCGGTTTTTAACTTTTCAACATCTTGAGTAATTTGATTCTCTCTTTGTTTTATTTCAGAAGATTGTTTTTCAATTTGCTCTTCTTTCTTAAGAAGTCTTTCTTCAAATTTGCTAATTTGGTTTTTTCTTTCTTTTTCCTCTCTTTTTATTTCTTCTAAAATAGCCGTTGCTTTTTGTTGAGCTTCAAGAACAAGCTCCTTTGAATTTAAACGAGATTCTTCAACTTGTCTTTTTATTTTTTGCTCAATTGAGTTAGCGGTTTTGATTGCAATCAGCTGTCGGATAAAATAGCCGATAATCGCTCCAACAATAATTAAGCTTACCCAAAAAAGCGGATTTTGATAAATCATAAATTAATCGCGAATAATCACGAATTTGAACACGAGATTTTTTAAATTTATTTATTAAGTTCGTGGCCATGTTCGTTTAAATTGGCGTAGTTAAAATTATCTTTCCTTTTAAATTTAGTTAAAGGATTGAGATTAATTAATTATAGCTGTAAAATAAAAAGATGTAAATACAAAATATTATGAAACGCACTATAATTTTAGTAATTTTAGATGGGTGGGGAGTGGGCAAGCCTGACGATTCTAATCCTGTTCACGTAGTAAATCCTCAAAATATTGCTTATCTTAACGCTAATTTTCCTTCGGGTATTCTTCAGGCATCGGGAATAAGCGTTGGTTTGCCATGGTCAGAAGAAGGTAATAGCGAGGTGGGACATCTTAATCTTGGGGCTGGCCGAATTATTTATCAATATCTTCCTCGTATTACTTTGGCTATTAACGACGGCAGTCTTTTTAAAAATAAAGCCTTAATAGGCGCTTTTGAGCACGCGCAAAAAAATAATTCAGCTGTTAATTTTGTAGGTTTATTAAGCGAGGGAAATGTTCATTCTTCTTTAGAACATTTAAACGCTTTAATTCAATTCGCAAAAGAACAAAAAATTACTAAATTAAATCTTCATCTTTTTAGCGACGGAAGAGATAGTCCCCCAACTTCTTTATTGAATTTATTAACTCGTATTTCCGGAGAAGTTAATATTGCCAGTTTAAGCGGTCGTTTTTATGGGATGGATCGCGAGCAATATTGGGACAGAACTCAAAAAGCATACTCTGTTTTAATTGGAGATGGAGAAGAAATAGACAGTATTGAAAATCATGTTAAAAAAAATTATGAACGAAAATTTAGCGATGAATTTATTGAGCCGGTAATAATAAATTCCGAAGGAGCAATTAAAGAAAACGATGCTATTGTATTTTTTAATTTTAGAGAAGATCGTATTCGGCAAATGACAAGCGCTTTTATTAATCCGCAATTTGATAAATTTCCGGTTAAATCGTTTAAAAATCTTTATGTGACAACAATGACTCAATATGATAAAAGTTTTAATGTTCCGGTGATTTTTCCTCCGGAAAAAATAGACACTTGTTTGAGCGGAGTGTTATCTGAAAAAGGAAAGATGCAATTAAAAATAGCTGAAACCCAAAAATATCCCCATATTACTTATTTTTTTAACGGAGCCAAAGAAGAGCCATTTAAAAATGAATATAGAATACTTATTCCTTCAAAAGCTATTGTTCATCAAGAAAAAGACCCCGCAATGATGGCTCAAGAAATAACTACAAGATTAGTTCAGTCAATTAGCGAAGGAGTTTTTGATTTTATTTTAGTAAATTACGCTAATTCAGATATTGTTGCTCATACTGGAGATTATAATGCTTGTCTTGAAGCGGTAAGGATAATTGATAAACAAATTGAAATTCTTACTCAAGCTGTTTTAGCAACTAATGCGGTTTTAATAGTAACTTCCGACCATGGCAACATTGAAAGAGTTTTTGATCCTTTAACCGGCTTACCTGAAACCAAACACGATTCTAATCCTGTGCCGATTTATCTTGTTGCCAAAGAATTTCAAAGACAAAAAAGTGAAGTTGAAGCAAGAGAAGCCATGAAACAAAATCTTGGTATTTTAGCCGATGTGGCGCCAACAATTTTGGAATTAATGAAAATTCCTCAACCAAAAGAAATGACCGGTCAGAGTTTATTAAAATTTTTAATTTAAAACCAATTAGTAATTCTGAAACAATAACTTTAAAAGTTTGAATATTATTGCAGGATTTAATTTTAGACATAGAAGAAATTTTAATACTATGAATTATTTTATTGCGACTGGAGTACGAATTAAGAGAAATTTTTACTTATAAATTTAAAAAAAGAATGTTGTTAAGTTTAAAGCGTAAATAATTAAAACTTTTGAAAAGTTATTACTATCCTATACTGACGATCGTCAGTATAGGATAGTAGGTTTAATAAAAATTATAAATAAATATCAATTATTTAATTTAGCTATTGAGATAAATCTTCTTTTTTTGTATATTTAAAAGATGTTTAGAAAACTTAAATTCTTTAAACCTTCGGAAGTAGAGAAAAAGGTTTTAGAGTTTTGGCAAGAAAAGAAAATTTTTGAAAAATCCCTTAAAAAGAAAAATTTTAAAGGGGATTTTGTATTTTTTGACGGACCTCCTTTTGCCAACGGGTTGCCTCATTACGGTCATATTTTAGGTTCAATAATAAAAGACGTTATTCCTCGTTATCAAACGATGAAAGGCAAAAAAGTAAACAGGCACTGGGGTTGGGATTGTCATGGATTACCGGTGGAATTTGAAGTTGAAAAAGAATTAGGCTTAAAAACTAAAAAAGATATTGAAAAATTCGGCATTGGGAAATTTAATAAAGTGGCAAGGAAGAATGTTTTGAAATATCAAAATTATTGGGAAAAATTTATTCCTAAAATCGGCCGCTGGGCGGATATGAAAAACGCCTATAAAACAATGGACGCCGATTATACGGAATCTATTTTGTGGGTTTTTAAGTCCCTTTACGAAAAAGGTTTGGTTTACGAAGGATACAAACCGATGCATATTTGTCCGCGATGCGAAACCACGCTTTCCAATTTTGAAGTTACTTTAAATTATAAAGATATTGAGGATTTGGGAGTAACCGCGAAATTTGAACTGGAAGATGAGCCCGGAGTTTTCGTTTTAGCGTGGACAACCACAGCTTGGACTTTGCCCGGAAACGTCGCTTTGGCGGTTAATCCGAAAATTGATTATGTAAAAATAAAAAGATTCACCGGTTTATGGGACAATAAAGGCAAGGCTGTTTATGACAAAGTAATATTGGCGAAAGAAATTTATAATAAATTAAAAAATGACGCCGACTCGTCAAAAGCGGAACCTTTTAATTTTTTATGCGTTAATATGCCCAACAGCGGAGAATATGAAGATACAGAAAGCCCTAAAATATTAGAGACGTTTAAAGGAAAAGAGTTGATTGGCAAAAAATACAAACCGCTTTTTGATTATTACGCCAAGGATAAAAAATTAAAAAATCGCGTTAACGGCTGGAAAATTTATCCGGCGGATTTTGTTTCAATTGAAGAAGGGGTAGGAATTGTTCATATTGCTCCGGCTTTTGGAGCGGAAGATATGGCTGTGGGAGAAAAATATAATTTGCCTTTTGTTCAACATATTTTAATGAATGGAAAATTCGGAACCGAAATTGACGATTTTACCGATTTGTCCGTAAAATCCATTAACGATAATCAATCAACTGACCAAAAAATAATTGCCTGGCTTGAAAAAGAGAACAAAATTTTTAAAACGGAAAAAATTAAACATTCTTATCCTCATTGTTGGAGATGCGAAACACCTCTTTTAAATTACGCGGCTTCTTCTTGGTTTGTTAAAGTTGTTGAGCTTAAAAATAAAATTATTAAAAATAATAAACAAATTAATTGGCTTCCCGCGCATATTAAAACGGGTCGTTTTGGAAAATGGTTAGAGGACGCCAGAGATTGGGCTATTTCAAGAAGTCGTTTTTGGGGCGCGCCGTTGCCCGTTTGGAAATGCGAAAAATGCGAAAAAACGAAAATTATCGGTTCTGTAAAAGATATTAAAAATAATAATATTGAAAAATCCAGCAATAAATATTTTATAATGCGTCATGGACAGGCGGAATCTAATTTATTTAACATTATAAGTTCCAATTATAAAAACAAACATCATTTAACGGAAAAAGGAAAAAAAGAAGTTCTTGATTCTCTTAAAAAATTCAATAAAAAACAAAAAATAGATTTAATTTTTTCTTCGGACTTTGTTAGAACCAAAGAAACGGCTCAGCTGGCGGCTAAACATTTTAAAATAAAGAAAATAATTTACGATAAAAGATTAAGAGAAGTAAACGCGGGCGTTTTTAATAATAAAAACGCAAAAGAATATCATTCTTTTTTTTCTTCTTTGGAAGAAAAATTTTATAAAAAGCCGTTAAAAGGAGAAACATTGGTTGAGATAAAAAATAGAGTTTCTAAATTTCTTTATGAAATTGACAAAAAATATTCAAATAAAAATATTTTAATTATAGGACACGAAGACCCTCTTTGGATGATGATTTCCGGCGCTCAAGGCGCCAATATGGAAAAATCAATAAGAATAAAAACAAATAAACCTCGCGTTATTAAAACAGGCGAAATTAAAAAGCTTGATTTTTCTCCCTTGCCCCATAACGAGAATTTTGAACTTGATTTTCATAGACCTTATATAGATAAAATTATTTTTAAATGTCCGAAATGCCAAGGAAAAATGAAGCGTGTTTTAGATGTTTTTGATTGTTGGTTTGAGTCCGGCTCAATGCCTTATGCGCAGGCTCATTATCCATTTAATAAAAGTCTTCCTTTTCCGGCAGAATTTATCGCTGAAGGATTAGACCAGACCCGAGGTTGGTTTTATACATTACTTGTTCTTTCAACGGCTTTATTTGATAAGCCGGTTTATAAAAATGTTATTGTTAATGGAATTATTTTAGCCGAGGATGGGCAAAAAATGAGTAAAAGATTAAAGAATTATCCAGACCCCATAGAATTGATTAATAAATATGGAGCTGATGCTCTTAGAATTTATCTTCTTTCTTCTCCTGCGGTGGCGGCTGAGAGTCTTAATTTTTCCGAAAAAGGCGTTGACGAGATTTATAAAAAAACGATTTTAAGATTTTGGAATGTTTATAAATTTTATGAAATGTATACGGAAAAAATTTTTTTAACTTCTGATTTTCATAATTCAAAAAACATTTTGGACAAGTGGATTTTGGCTCGTTTAGAAGAATTAAAAAAAGAAGTTTCAAATTATTTGGATAAATATGAAATTAATCGAGCTATCGCGCCGATTAATGATTTTGTTGATGATTTATCCACTTGGTATATCAGGCGTTCAAGAGAAAGATTTAAACAAGGAGATAAAGAGGCTATACTGACGACAAAATTTGTTATTGAAGAACTTTGTAAAATATTTGCTCCTTTTGCTCCTTTTATCAGCGAGGCAATTTATTTATCTTTGGAAAAAAACCTCAAGACAAGTGTTCATTTAAAAGATTGGCCAAAACTTGATAAAAAATTAACTAACAATAAACTTATTGATTTAATGGTTCAAATAAGAGAAATTGTTTCATTGGGTTTGGAGGCGCGAGTTAAATCCGGAATTAAAATTCGTCAACCCTTATCTGAATTAAAAATTAAAAATAACGAACTAAAAAACAAAAAAGAATTGTTGCAAATTCTTGCCGAGGAAATAAACGTAAAAAAAATAGTTTTTGATTCAAAATTAAGAGAAAAGGTGAAGCTTGATATAAAAATTACTCCGGAATTGAAAATTGAGGGTTTAATTAGAGAACTGGTTAGAAGCGTTCAAGACTTAAGAAAAAAAGCCGGTTATCATCCTAAAGATATAATTTATTTATGGGTGAAATGTCCGAATAAATTTGAAATCGCGATTAACAAACATTTAAAAGATTTTAAAGAAAAAGTGGGCGTTAAAACGGTTGAATTTAGACAGAGCGATAAATTTGACGCGGAAATTGAAATGAAAATTGACGGTGAAAACATTTGGTTGGGAATTAAGAAAGTTTAAACAGTTATGATTATTTCCAATTTTAAAAATTTAGCCCGAAATTCTTTTCGTCGTAAAGTTCTTTTAGCCGTAGAGGCCGGTTATCAAGCGATTGAAATTCCCGAAGTCGTTAAAAATAAAATTAAAATAAAAAATAACAAACTTTTCATTTCAGGAGAAAAGTTTTTTGAAATTGATTTAAATAATTATCAAAGAATTTTTCTTATTGGCGTTGGCAAGGGTTCGGCTTTGGCTTGTTTTTCTATTATGAAAATTTTAGGAAAAAAATTATCAGGCGGAATTGCTTTAGATATTAAAAAGCCGAAAAATAAAATTCAAAATTCAAAATTTAAATTTTTTGTCGGAACCCATCCTGTTCCTTCAAAAAAAAACGTTAAAGCTTCTCAAGAAATAATAAAATTAACAAAAAATTTAAATAAAAACGACCTTCTTATTAATTTTATTTGCGGTGGCGGCTCGGCTCTTCTTTGTTGTTCAGACAAAGAATTAAAATACTCCCGGACTATTTTTAAAAAATTAACTTCTGTTGGCGCTGATATTTTTGAACTTAACACTATTAGAAAGCATATCTCCAAAGTTAAAGGCGGGGGTTTGGCAAAATTGGCTTATCCGGCTACGGTTATTTCTTTGATAGTTTCTGATATTTTAGGAAACGATATTTCAATGGTTGCTTCCGGTCCTACGGTTTTTGATAAAACAACAAAAAAAGAAGCAAAAAAGGTTATCAAAAAATATCAGATATTTGGAGTTGATAACGAATTACTTGAAACGCCAAAAGAAAAAAAATATTTTAAGAAAGTAAAAAACATTCTTTTTCTTTCAAATAAAGAGCCTATTAAGGAAATAGAAAAAGAATTTTGTAAAAAAGGATTTAAAACAGAAATTCATTCTTTGCGATTAAAAGGCGAAGCTGAAAAATCTCTCTTACCTTTAATGAAAAAGGCAAAAAAAAATAAAGCGATTTTAGCGGCAGGAGAAACAACAGTTACCTTAATCGGACGTCCAAAAGGTAAAGGGGGTAGAAACACAGAAGCTGTTTTAGGCGCTTTAGCAAGAATAGAAGCCGGTGTTTATAAAAATAAGTTTTGTTTGCTTTCACTGGCCAGCGACGGAAGAGATAATTCCGAAGCCGCCGGAGTTATAGCCGATGAATTAACCGTTAAAAACGCTAAAAAACTTAAATTAGAAACTGTAAAATTTTTAAAAGAAAATAATTCTTTTGTTTTTTTTCAAAAAACAAAGGATTTAATTTTTATAAATCCAAAAACTTTTAATGTCGCGGATTTTATGATTGTTATTAAAAAAGATTAAAATTATGGAAAAATTTCCTCTATTTGAAAATCGCCCCCTGCCTCCGCCACCTCACTGGAAAAAAGTTTTAGGAGTGGGATTAATAGTAATGGGTTTAGTGGTGGGCACCGGAGAATTGATTATGTGGCCTCATTTAGTAACTAAATATGGTTTAGGTATTCTTTGGGCGGCTTTTTTAGGAATTTCTTTTCAATATTTTATTAATCAAGAAGTTGCCAGACAGGCATTAGCAACCGGTGAAAGTTTTTTTACGGCTTCAACCAGAGTTTTGAAATGGCTCGCGCCTTTATGGTTTGTTTCGGCCTTTATTCTTTATATTTGGCCGGGTTGGGCCGGAGCTTTAGGAACCACGCTTTCTGAACTTTTTGGTTTTGGTAATCATTTTGTTTGGGCTTGGCTTTCTTTAGCTTTAGTTTTAATTTTAACTTTTAGCGGAAAAATCGCTTACGCAATTCTTGAAAAAACATTAAAAATTATTATTCCCGCTTTTTTTATTTTACTTTTAATCGTAAGTTTCTTAAACCTTAAACTTTTCCATTTTAAAGAGGCCTTTTTAGGATTAATCAATTTTGGTTGGGTTCCGGAAAATATTGATTTTAGTATTTTCTTGGCGGCTATAGTTTTTGCCGGCGCCGGAGGATTATTAAATCTTTGTGTTTCTCTTTGGTATCGCGATAAACAAACGGGTATGGGCAGATATGTTGGTCAAATTACTAATCCTATTACCGGTCATCCGGCGGCTGTTTCTGTTAAGGGTTATGTTTTTGAAACTAATGCTGAAAATTTAAAAAAATGGAAGCATTGGATGAAGTTAGTTAAAATTGACCAAGGAATAATTTTTTGGTTTTTAGGGTTAATAACAATAATACTTATAAGTTTAAACGCTTACGCTGTTTTAACGCCTAAAGGTCTTGTTCCTGAAGGTCTTAATGTGGCTGTGGCTCAAGCTCATATTTTTGGAGACCAATGGGGTATTTGGGGTTTTAAAATTTTTCTTTTAATGACTTTTTTAATGCTTTTTTCAACAATGTGGGCGGTGATAGACGCTTTTACCAGAATAATCAGCGATATTCTTTATGTAAATTCTCAAACAGGTCCTTTTAAAAAATATCTTTCCGGCTTTAAAAATATTTCTCTTCATCATTTTTATTATGGATTAATAATGATTTTAGTTATTATTCAGGCGATTTTAATTCCTTTTAACGCGCCATTAAGTTATTTAACTATAAGCGCGGTTTTGGGAGGATTGGCAATGGCGATTTATATTCCGATTTTGCTTTATATTAATAATCGTCGTCTTGCCAAACCTCTTCGGCCTGGATGGATAACTAATATTTTTTTATTTCTCGCGTTTATTTTTTATCTTGTTTTATCAATTCAAATTTTAATAAATTAAGTCTTTTTTAAAAAATCATTTAATGATATTATAACTAAGACAGTAATTGTAAATTAATGGAAAAATTTTAATATAATAAATTTATTATATTAA
>JAFGBB010000034.1 GCA_016933365.1 Candidatus Wolfebacteria bacterium
CATATATTGTCATATGCCTGCCAGAATACCTTCCTTTCATATTTTTTTTCAACGCCCTAAGTGGATAGTATCATATGAACCAGCGCAAAGAGTTGACAATGTTATTTATTTTGTTAAACTTATATTAAATCCGCAGACAAGAGGCAGTTAAGCCCTCTCGAGGATAATTAAAAACTTTATTGTTTTAATTTAAAATGTCTGCGGCTATAATAAAGGCCGTTTTTTTATTTAATTAAATTATATGTTAACTAAAGAACAAAAAATTGAGCAAATTAAACAAGGACAAAAACTTTTAAAAGAAAATAAAAGCGTAGTTTTTGTTGATTTTAGCGAAGCCGGAGTTGAAGATTTAAGGTCTTTGCGTAAAACCTTAAAAGAAATTGGAGCTAAAATGAAAGTCCTTAAAAAGAAATTAATGAGAATTGCTTTTCAAAGAGAAAATCTTGATTTTAATCCCGAGCAATTTGAACTTCAGGCAGCCGCAATATTTAGCGATAAAGATATTTCGGAAATTATTAGTCCCGCTTATAAATTTTCTCAACAATTAAAAAAAGCTTTTAAAGTTTTAGGAGCTTATGATATAGAAAATAAAAATTTTATTGATGAGGAAATGGCGATAAAAATAGGACAATTACCTTCAAAAGAAATTTTACTTGGACAATTGGTTGGTGTTTTGTCTGCTCCGATTAGAACGTTTATGTATGTTTTAAACGAAAAATCTAAACAAATGGTCGAGAAAGATATACAATCTACGCCTTCACAATAATTAAGGCGAAGCATTTATATTTTAGATAAATTTTATAAATAAAATCTATAAAAATATGTCAGAAAATAAATTTAACGATATAATTGAAAAAGTGGAAAAATTAACCGCTTTAGAACTTTCTGAGTTGGTAAAAGCGCTTGAAGAAAAGTTTGGCGTTTCTGCTTCAATGCCGATGGCGCCTGCTGGAGCTGGAGTTGGTGTTGCCGGAGAAGAAGAAAAAACTTCTTTTGACGTTATTCTTAAATCAGCCGGAGAGCAAAAGATTAATGTAATAAAAGCCGTTAAAGAAATTTCCGGTTTAGGATTAAAAGAAGCTAAAGATTTGGTTGATAATGCTCCAAAACCGGTAAAAGAAGGAGTTAAAAAAGAAGAAGCTGATGAAATAAAGAAAAAACTGGAAGAAGCCGGAGCTGTTGCTGAATTAGCTTAAACATAATTAAATTAAATAAATTTAATTTAAAAAGTTATTAAAACAAAAAAGCGATTGAATAAATCGGCTTTTTTGTTTTATAATTAATAAAGGGTGTATAGTTTAATGGCAGAATATTCGTTTCATACCCGCGCCAAAATGGGCTCGTAGCTCAGTGGTAGAGCGCCCCGTTCACATCGGGGAGGCCACAGGTCCGATCCCTGTCGAGCCCACACGAATTTTGTCTAAATTTTCAGGATTTTATCTTGAATATTTAGGAATAAAATTTAGTGCTTCGCCAGAGGCGGGGTTATATAATTATGTCAATCCTTGTCAATCTTAAGCGTGAATTAAAATTAAAAGCTGACCCTGAAAGAGCGAAAATTCTTCAGGGGTTTTTTAAAACCGGCAAGGGTGAATACGGAGAAGGGGACATATTTTTAGGTCTTGTCGCGCCGAAAATAAGGGAAATTGCGTTAAAGTATAAAAACTTAAAACTTGGCGATTTACAAAAACTGTTAAAATCAAAAATTCATGAAGAACGCGTTGCCGCTTTAAGGATTTTAGTTGATAAATTTCAAAAATCGGGAGAAATGGAAAGAAAGAAAATTTTCAATTTTTATTTAAAGAACGCGAAACGCGTTAATAATTGGGACTTGGTTGATTTATCCGCGCCAAAAATAGTTGGAGAGTATCTTTTAAATAAAAACAGAAAAATTTTATATAAACTGGTGAAATCTAAAAACATTTGGGAACGCAGAATTGCGGTTTTAGCAACATTCGCTTTTATTGATAAAAATGAATTTAACGATTCTTTAAAAATTGCCGAAATACTTTTAAAAGATAAACATGATTTAATACACAAGGCGGTTGGTTGGATGTTACGAGAAATGGGCAAGAAATCGCAAAAATCGTTAGAAGATTTTTTAAAGAAACATTTCCGCAAAATGCCGCGAACTATGCTTCGTTATTCTATAGAAAAATTATCTGAAACCAAAAGGAAAATGTGGTTAAAAAAATAAACTTATTTGACCTTTTTGTTTTTAAAAGCTAATATTTTTAGGAAATAAAATAAATAATATAATTTATGTTTTAGAACTTTAATAATAAAAAAAGGAGGTGATAGTTATGATACGGTTATCAAACAGCCATAGTTTTGAATATATGGCGGCAAGCGGCGCGTTGGCTTTTAACGGAAAAGGATGGCCCTGGGAGCAGCCCTTGAGAATGTTCGGCCTTTTTTGACCCTTTGCTTTTCACTGTGGTTATTAAGACTTTAACCTTGAAGCCGAGAGAGGGAAATTTGAAATGGTATAATCCTTTGGCTTGCATCAGGCCCATTTACGGCGGGGCCGTGAACGCGGTTGGTTTGACCAATCCGGGTATTGACCAATGGTGCAAGGAAATTGCTCCGAAAATTGATTTCCGAAAATATTATTTGGTTGGTTCAATACTGGGAGAGCCGGAGGAATTGAAGGAAATGGCAATAATGCTTAATGATTTTAACCTGAGGGCGCTGGAAATTAACGCTTCGTGTCCCAATGATGAAGGCGATATTTTAACCAATACGAAGCGGGTCATTGAAAGCTGCGAAAGTGCTAAAGTTAATTCTCGCCACCCGATAATCCTCAAACTTTCGGTTGTTCACGATGTAAAAACGATTATTAAAGAAGTTAAGGGGATTGTTGAGGCATTATCAATAAACAGTGTTCCGTGGGACGTAATTTTTCCAAATCGTAAAAGCCCGCTTGCTAAATTAGGTGGTGGGGGAGTATCCGGAAAAATAGTTCAGTCGTTTACCTGGAGATTAGTAAGACAAATTACAGACATAACGGATATTCCTGTAATCGGTCCGAGTGTCTGGGATTTCGGCGACATGGAAAGAATTAGAATGATGGGTGCTAAAGCCGTTAGCTTTGGGTCTGTTTTTCTTAAGTATCCGTGGCGACCAACGTTGTTTGTGAAGAAAGAAAAAAATTGAAAGTTCAAAATTTTTAGAGAAAAGGAGGCTTTATGAAAGAGATAAAACTGCGGATGTTTTTTGACGCGCATTGTCATTTAAGAACGGAACGGATTTTATCTAATATGATACCTTTTATCGCGGTGTACGCAAGTAAAGTAATCGTAATGCCGAATACCCGTCCTCGTGCGATTCTTACCGGGGATGACGTTATTTGGTATCGCAATGAAATCCAAAAGGCATTGCGCGGAAACAAAATGCCTTTTGAGCCGTTAATGACCATTGAAATTCGGGACAATACCACGCCCCAAACGGTTGAGGAGGCAAAGAAAGCTGGAGTAGTAGCTGGAAAAGCATATCCTCTCGGAGTCACGACGAATTCCGATGAGGGCTTACGTGATTTTTTCAGCGGTGAAATAACGGATACTTTTCAAGCAATGGAGGATATCGGCATGCTGCTCCTCATTCACGGTGAATTGGACGGGGAGAAAATTCTTGTTACCGAAAGGGAAAAGAATTTTATACCGGTATTGGTGAAACTTAGCGAGCGGTTTCCAAAATTAAAAATCGTTTTTGAGCACGTTTCGACGAAATTCGGCGTTTACATGGTAGAGCAACTGGGGGAAAACGTTGCCGCGACGATTACGGTTCATCATCTTTGTTTGACGTTAAATGACGTAATCGGTTACGGCATAAAACCTCATAATGCTTGCATGCCGATACCGAAAACGTTTGAGGACCGCGACGCCTTAATTGAAGCGGCAACCAGCGGTAACCCGAAATTTTTTCTTGGTTCGGACAGCGCTCCGCATTTTCGGAACAAGAAGGAATGTTTTGTTGGGGCCTGCGGAATTTTTTCCGCTCCGGTCGTTCCCGCGCTTTTGGCGGAAATTTTTGAAAAAGAAGGACGTTTTAACCGGCTTGAAGCTTTTACTTCCGCCAACGCGGCGAAATTTTATGGCCAGCCGTTGAGCGAAGAAAAAATCACTCTTGTTAAAAAGGACTGGGTTGTGATTGAAGAAATTGATGGTATCGTCCCGTTTATGGCGAGACAAAAGCTTTATTGGGAGCAGGTTCTTTAATAATCAATCCGCCCTTTGGAAATTTCATATTTCCATGGGCGGTTTTTTTTAAATACTGTTTTAACGGCTTAATTAGTTGAGCCGTTAAAATTGACTTGCTGGCTGGTATGTGATAAAAATAAGCCAGTATTTAAACACCCAAAAAATTGGGAATTTTATTGACAATTTAAAAACAGGAGGAAGTATTATGGATTGGTTAATTCAGGGCAAGAAAAGTGTAATAGTGGCATGTGATGTAAATTCTTTAGACAAGCTTTCCCAATTAGCATTTGCAACAGCAACGGTTCCCGGGATTGGCGGATACAAAATCGGCTTAGAACTCGTCATGCGCTTTGGGATGACTCAGGTTGTTAAATGTATTCGTCAATACAGCAAGGAGCCGATCATCTACGACCATCAGAAAGGTGCTACCGATATTCCGGACCTCGGCTTGAAGTTCGCAAAGGCGGCTAAGGAAGGAGGCGTGGACGCGGTGATTCTTTTTCCTTTTGGCGGGCGCAAGACGGAACAAGAATGGATTAAAGCCTGTCACAGCGAAGGATTGAAGGTGCTCGTTGGAGGTCACATGACTCAACCTGAATTTTTAGAAGAAGAAGGAGGGTTTATCGCCGACGGCGGCCCAAGCGCAATGTATCACATTGCTTCTGAAAATGAAGTAAGAGACTTTGTCGTTCCCGGAAACAAAACCGCGTTTGTCGAAAAATACCGCGGACTTCTGGAATCCTGGTTGGGTATTGGAAATTTCGCCCTGTATGCTCCGGGGTTTATTAAACAGGGCGGTAATATTTCCGATACAGGCGAAGTTGCCGGAGAAAGATGGCATGCCATTGTCGGAAGCGCAATTTATAAAGCCGAGGATATACATAAAGCGGCTTTAGAAGTCACTTCTCAAATTACATAACCTTATTAACTAAACCAGTATAAGTAAAAAAAGGAGGTATGATTATGAAAGTGGGATATAAGCCGCTCGACAGGGAAAACGTTATTAAAATTTTCAGATAAATGGAAGCCATTTACGTGAATAATCATTTTGTCTATACCAAGGGCGGTCACGGCCAGGGTTACGTTAATAAAGACGCCCTTTACATTGACCCAGATAAGCTCTCTTTGCTTTGTAAAGAGATTGCCTGGCGCGCTAGAGATCTTGGTGTTCAAGTTGTCTGCGGTCCTACTGTTGGCGGCGTACTGGTTGCCAATAGAGTAGCTGAGTGGTTGCGCAAGTTTACGGGCGACTATTCAATCATTGCCGTTTTCGCGGACCAAGAAGGAGATGGTCGTGTTCTTAAACGCGGTTATGCTAAAAAAGTTGCCGGCAAGAAAGTGTTGGGAGTTGAAGATATCATTAATACCGGCGGGTCTGCAGCCGATGCAATCAAGGCGGTACAAAAAGCAGAAGGAGAGGTAGTTGCTTGTTTTGCATTATGCAATCGGGCAACGGACAAGAAGGCGGCGGCGGAATTAATCGGCGTGCCCGTATATTCATTAATTGTAATGGATATGGACAATTATCTCGCCGATGAATGCCCTTACTGTAAAGAGAATAGACCTATTAACCAGGAACTCGGTCACGGCAAGGAATTCTTAACTGAATTAGCAGAGAAAGACCGTGAAAAGGCGAGCTTACTTGGGTATGGTGCGGTTTAGCGAATTAAGCCTTTAGCAATTTCTATGGAAATAAAATTTTATATGATTTATTTTTAATACCACCGGATTAGCAATAATTGCGATTCGGTGGTATTTTTTATCCAAAAACCTCTAATGTTTATAACTTGTGTATAAAATTAGGCCTGAAATCGTAAAAATCCCTTTAATAAAGGGATTTTGTTTTATAAAGAAATAGGTTTTAGAGTGTTGACTCAAGCACATAAAGTAGGGCATTATTAAATATAAGTGGGGAATTGTGGATAACTATGGGGATAAGCATATGTTTCTGGGGATAAGTTAAAAGTCATGAAACACGTAACATATAGCCCGAAGCATTTAAAATGAAATATGAATAATGAAAAGAATACTTATCATAAAAAATTGAGAGATAAAATGGATGAATACGTTCATCTTGTTTATAGATTTACTCGCAATTTTCCACGAGAAGAATTATATGGAACAACATCTCAGTTCAGGCGTTCGGCTTTATCCGTAATACTGAATTATATTGAAGGTTTCGCCAGAATCAGAAAAGCCGTCCAAAAAAATTTTCTTGAGATATCATATGGTTCACTAAAAGAATCAAAATATCTTTTAGAATTTTCATTAAAGGAAAAATATTTATCTAAAGGCGACTATGATAATGCTATTGAATTGGCGGAAGAAATAGGCGCAATGTTATGGGGAATATTAAGAAAGTTATAACAAATTAAATATTATACACTGCATGTTGCGCGTTACGCGCTACATGCTACACGCTATATGTTATTAGGAGAATATACACATAATTTAGATACTAAGGGAAGAATGGCAATGCCTGTAAAGTTTAGAACTAAATTGACCGCCGGAACAATTATTACTCGCGGATTAGACCATTGTCTTTTTGTTTTTAGCGCTCAAGAATGGGAAATTTTAGCGCAAAAATTAATCGCTTTGCCTTTAGCGCAAGCAAATTCCAGAGCTTTTACAAGACTAATGCTTGCTGGCGCCACTGATGTAAATTTAGATAAACAAGGAAGAATTTTAATACCGGATTATTTAAGAGAATATGCCGATTTAAAAAAACAAATAACAGTTGCCGGTTTATATAATAGAATTGAAATTTGGAATAGTGAAAGTTGGAAACAATATAAAGCAAAAACAGAAAGCGCTTCTGATGAAATAGCAGAAAAACTTTCTGAATTGGGAATTTAAATAATTTAAAATTAACTAATGCATATTCCGGTTCTTTTAAAAGAAACAATTGAAATTTTAAATCCAAAAAAAGGAGAATTTTTTATTGATGGCACATTAGGCGGCGGGGGACACGCAATGGCAGTTATTGAAAATATTAATTCCGGAGGAGTTTTTTTAGGTATTGATTGGGACAATGAATTACTGGAAAAATTTGGATTAGAAATTAGAAATTTAAAATTAGAAGGAAAAATAATTTTAATAAATGGAAATTACGCGGATATTCCTGAAATATTGGAAGAAAATGAATTGCCAAAGGCGGATGGATTATTAATTGATTTAGGTTTTTCTTCTCAACAGTTAGAGTCGGGTAAAGGTTTTAGTTTTATGAAAGATGAACCCTTAGATATGAGATATAACAAAGAAACCGGATTAACCGCGGCCGAAGTTATAAATAGTTTTTCCGAAGTTCAATTAGCGGATATTTTTTGGAGATACGGAGAAGAAAAATTTAATCGTAAGATTGCTAAAAGAATTATTGAAGAAAGAAGAAAAAATCGCATTTTAACAACTTTTGAATTGGCAAAAATTATTGAGAAATCAATTTTATTTAATAGAGGAAAATTAAACCCCGCAACTAAAGTTTTTCAAGCTTTACGAATTTGCGTAAATGATGAATTGGGTAATTTAGAAAGATTATTAAGAAACATTGATAAAATTTTAAAAAAAGGAAGCAGGTTGGTGATAATATCTTTTCATTCTTTAGAAGATTGTTTAGTAAAAAAATATTTTCGGGAATTAGCAAAAAAAAATAAAGCGGAAATTTTAACTAAAAAACCAATTAAACCAAGCAAAGAGGAAATAATAAATAATCCTCGTTCAAGGTCGGCAAAATTAAGAGCAATAATTTTAAATTAATTTAAAATATATGACCATTATTCAACCAAGTAAAAAAAATCGTTTTACGGGTTTTTTAATATCAGCTTTGTTAGTATCTTCAATTTCAGTTGTTTTATGGGGAGTGTTTCTTTATAATCAATTAGTTGATGTTCGTCATGAAATTGATAAGCAAAAAAACAATTTTCAACAAGCGGAAGTAAATAACGCGGAATTAAAAAATAATCTTTACAATATTATTGATACTAAAAATTTAAAAGCATCAACTAATTCTCAATCATTGATTTTAGATAAAAGTCCGGAATATATTAAAAACCGGCAATTGGTAGCGCAGAATTAACTCAATAAAATAAACTATGCAATGGCGGATTAAGTTTTTAATTTTTTTCTTTGGTGTTTTATATTTAATTTTAATTTTTAATATTTATAATCTTCAAATAGAGAAAGAAGTTTATTATCTTACTAAAGCTGAAACTCAAAGCCGTTTAAATGGTGTTTTTGAAGCTATTAGGGGTAATATTTATTTTATTGATAAGAATAATAATTTAATTCCCGCGGCTTTAAATAAAGATTATCCAACTGTTTTTGCGGTGCCTGATGAAATTTTAAAAGATTCAGAAACAATGACGGATTATACAGAAAAGCTTTCTTCAATTTTTAATTTTTCAATTAAGGAATTAGAAGAAAAATTATCAAAACAAGATGATCTTTATGAATTGCTTATTGAAAAAGCAAGCTCTAAACAATTAAATGAAATAAATAATTTAAATCTTAAAGGAATTTATACCGACAGTCGTTTATTGCGTTTTTATCCTTTTGAAAAAATAGCTTCTCATCTTTTGGGTTTTGTCGGATTAACCGATGTTTCTAAAAAGGGACTTTATGGCGTAGAATCTTATTTTGATAAAGAACTTTCAGGAAGAGACGGCGAAATAAAAGATAATAAGATTATTAAATCTGAAGAGGGAGAAAATATTATTTTAACTATTGATTATCATATTCAAGTTCAAGCTGAAGAAATTTTAGAAAAACTTATTAAGGATTATCAAGCTGTTGGCGGTTCAGTTATTGTTCAAGAATCTAAAACCGGGAAAATTATGGCAATGGCTAATTTTCCCAATTTTAATCCGAATGATTATTCAAAATTTAATATTGCCAGTTTTCTTAATCCGTCGGTTGAAGCGGTTTATGAACCAGGTTCTATTTTTAAGGTAATAACTATGTCTGCGGGAATTGATAGTGGAAAAATTACTCCGGAAACAACTTATGAAGATGAAGGTTCGGTTACTTTTAATGGCAGGACAATAAGAAATTGGGATTTAAAATCTCATGGCGTTCAAACTATGACTGGAGTTATAGAACAATCAATTAATACGGGCGCGGTTTTTGCCCAAAGAGAAACAGGGCCTGATATTTTTTATAATTATTTGGTAAAATTCGGTTTTGGCGAATTAACAGGAATTGATTTACCCGGTGAAGTGCGGGGAAGTTTGAATAATTTAAAAAATGGAAAAGATATTGATTTTGCTACGGCTTCTTTTGGGCAAGGAGTTTCAGTAACTCCGATTCAATTAATAAACGCGGTTTCTGTAATTGCCAATGGCGGAGTTTTAATGAAGCCAATTATTTTAGAAAATGAAAAACCTCAAGAGATAAGAAGAGTAATTTCTTTAGAAACAGCGGAGAAAGTAAGCAAGATGATGGTTTCGGCGGTTGAAAAAAACATTCTTGCCGCAATTCCGAATTATTCTATTGCCGGTAAAACAGGAACGGCTTTTGTTCCTGATTTTAAAAAAGGAGGTTATAGCGATGAAGTTATTAATACTTATGTAGGTTTTATTTCAAATCCATTTTCTTTTAAAAATTCGCGTATTTTTACGATTTTAGTAAAATTAGAAAAACCCAAAGGCAGTCCTTTGGCGGGTCAAACAGTTGTGCCGGCTTTTCGTGAGTTAATGCAATTTATTTTAAATTATTATAATATTTCTCCGGAAAATTTATAATTATTACATTAAATATGAAAAAGATTTTTACGACAATTTTAAAACGAATTTTGAAATTATTAAGCCATTTAATAATTTTGCGCTTTGAGCCACAAGTTATTGCAATTACCGGTAGCGTGGGAAAAACATCGGCTAAAGAAGCGGTTTATGCTGTTTTAAATAAACATTTTCGCGTACGAAAATCAACGGGTAATTTAAATAATGAATTGGGAATTCCTTTGGCGATTATCGGAGATTGGACAGAAGAAGAATTAAAATTAGTTAGTCGGGATACTCCAACCGGAAAAAAAAGAGTTAGAAAAATATTTTTTTGGTTTAAAGTTATTTTTTCGGCAAAAAAACAAATTCTTTTCGCAAAGAAAAATTCTTATCCTGATATTTTAATTTTAGAATATGCCGCTGATAGACCGGGAGACATTAAATATCTTTTAGAAATCGCTAAACCCAAAATTGGAATTATTACCGCTATTGGAGAAATACCCGTTCATGTTGAATTTTTTAGCGGACCGGAAGCCGTAGCCAAAGAAAAAGCAAAATTAATAGAAAATTTATCCGTTAATAATTTTGCTATTCTTAATTTTGACAATGAACTTACAATAAAAATGAAAGAACAGACACGGGCGCGAGTTATAAGTTTTGGTTTAAATAATGATTCTTCTTTACCTACGCAAGTAGGACTATCTCCCGCGTCTTTAGTAAAAGCTGAACCAGATTTAAAAATTAGCAACTTTGAAAATCGTTTTCAAAAAGAAGACGAAACGCCAATAGGTATTTCTTTTAAAATTGAATATAATGGCAGTTTTGTGCCGGTAGTTTTAAAAAATGTTTTTGGCAGAGCTCATGTTTATGCCGCGGCTATTGCCGCTTGCGTGGGATTAATTTTTGATTTAAATTTAGTGCAAATTTCAGATGCTCTTTCCAATCATTATAAACCGGTTAAAGGCAGAATGAATTTAATTAAAGGAATAAAAGAAACCTATATTATTGATGATAGCTATAATGCTTCTCCGATTTCAATGGAAGAAAGTTTAAAAACTTTTTCTGATTTGCCGGCTAAAAGAAAAATCGCAATTTTAGGCGATATGTTGGAACTTGGAAAATATTCAATTGAAGCTCATGAAGATATTGGTAGATTAGTCGCTAAAATAACGAATATTTTAGTAACTATAGGTCCGCGAGCAAAATTTATCGCTGAAGCCGCAAAATCCAATAATTTTCCTGAAAATAAAATTTTAAGTTTTGACAGCAGTCATGAAGCTTGTTTAGCTGTTCAAAATTTTATTAAAGAGGGGGATTTAATTTTAATTAAAGCTTCTCGCGCTATGGAACTTGATAAAATAGTAGAAGAGATTAGAAAAATGTAAAAAAATTTGACTTTAAAATTAAAAAAATTTAATATTTCAATCTATTAATTTAATCTTGATTTTTATATTTTAATTAATTATATTGCCCCTATCGTCTAGTGGCCTAGGACGTCAGGTTCTCATCCTGGAAACCGGGGTTCGATTCCCCGTGGGGGCGCATAAATTGAATTTTATTTTTATTATTTATTTTTTATCGGTAAAAACTACAAGTCGTTTAGAACGGGTTTTTTCTTCTATATTCCAATTTCCCATGCAGGTAATAAGATTAAGGTGTGATTTTTCATCGTTTAAATTAAAAACTTCTAAAACGGTTTCATCTTTTTCATATATTTTAATTTCGCGCACAATAAAAGTAATAATTAACTTTTTTTCATCCTCAATAAAAACTTCATCGCCCGCGCGTAATTTATGTAAATTATCAAATACTGCCGGTATATTATTTTTCCAGCCGTAATGTCCGGCAATAACAGAACTTCCTTTTTCCCCTGGACGCGGTCCGATATCTAACCATACTGTTTCATTAGGACCTTTTGGCACGTCCATTGCCCCATCGGATGTAAGACCTACATATTCAATGGGCGCATTAACTTTTATACTTGGAATTTTAAGACGTATGGGTAATCCAATATCTATTTGTTTTTGGTTTGAAAGAATGGCGGTATTTTTGATATTGAGCGTTAATCCGTTTTGGATTGGGTTTTTAAGAAAAAAATATAACAGAAGCGCAATAAAAAGAGTTAATCCCGAGAATATAAATATTAATAATATCCGTTTTATTAAAATTTTAGATAACATAGATTTTTAAAAAATTCATAACCTCAAATGCCAGACAAATTTTTGTCTGGCATTTGTTCGTTAACTTTTTCTAATACTTAACATTATTGCAATGTTTGCTTTTTTTGGATAAAGAATAAAGAGACTAAAATCGCAAAGATGCCAGCCGGTATAATAATATTCCATGGAGTATTATTTTCGCCAGGAGGAAATCCGGTATTTGGTAATTTGGGAGTGACTATGTCAGGAGTGGCTAACGCAACAGTTGCGGGCGAGAAATCAATAGCGGTTAAACCATTAGCGCTTCCTTCAGCTATTCCGATATTTGTCGTTGTTTGTGTAAGATTTGTCTTACAAGTAAAAAGCCATATTTCATCATTTTCAAGTAAATTATTTTTATTTATATCACCTGGATGTCCTATGGCGCGACTGATATTCGCGCATTTATTATCAATAATACTAACATTGCTTAATGGCGCCGTACCGGGGTTAGTTATGGTATATGTATAAGTAACTTCTCCGCCATTAGCGGAAAGAAAGAGTATATTTGGGGTTTTTACTAAATTAATTAGTGGGGGTATTATTGGCGCATCAACAACAACAGTTGCGTTTGCGGTATCAATTGCAGTAAAGCCATTAGCTTCACCTGTCGCAGTAACAGTGTTTGTAGTGGTTTGCGAAAGTGTTGTCGTACAACGATATTTCCAAGTTTCTGTTTGTCGTTCATTAAGTTTTAAATCGCCATTTGTATCGCCTGAAACAAAAACTACGGGAGAACATTTATTATCGGTAACCACGACATTATTTATGTCAACTGATCCAATATTTAAAACTGTATAATCGTATGTGACTAATTCACCTTTAGATATTGTTAAAGGGGTTGGAATTTTAGTAACGCTAATTAAAGGTGGGTTTCCTTGTCCGCCAGAAGCTTCTATAATTTCTATTGGTAAAACCGCGCATGTTGCTTTTGTAACAGTGTTAGTGTCTAATGTAACTTCGCCATTTCGCGCAAGTAATCGACCTTCCACATTAGCGCCGGTAGCGAGAGTAATAGACGTTAAAGCCATAATATTTCCTTTAAAGGTGGAATTTGTTCCGAGTGTTGCAGAACTACCGACTTGCCAGAAAACATTACAGGCTTGAGCGCCGTTTATAAGCACTATATTACTATTATTTGCCGTGATAAGAGTGGAAGCAGTTTTAAAAATAAAAACCGCATTGGGGTCGCCCGCCGCGTCAAGCGTTAAAGTTCCTGTTATAGTAAATTCGCCGTCCGTAGAATTATAGATACCGGCAGTTTTGGTTTCTCCACCGAGTTCTGAAGCTATTGTAGAGACTGGTGTTTGTCCCGCGGCATTATTTATAAGCCGTAATTAAATCTGTTTGAGCTTGCGCCGCCGTTGTGTCAGTTATGTGTTCTGTTCCATTAATTATTCCTGGTGGAAATCCCGTAACTGAAGTTCCCGGACTTAAACCTAAATCTCCATTAATAACACTGGAACCGGTGTTTGTAATGGTGGTGCCGGCCAAAATTGCAAAATCATCAGCCGTACCAAGATTTACGTAAGTTGCGGCTATAATTAATCCTGTTAAACTAAGCGTAAAAACAGCAATTAATGTAATTATTAAGTTTTTATTAATTTTTTTCATATATTTTTTTATATTAATTAATTTAATGAATTTTATTGGTGATAAATGTCGCCGACCTATACATATCCCAATAATTAGTTGAAATAATCTTACTTATATTTTACTATATTTTTGACAATATTACAATTTTATTAAATAGAGAATTTGGCTTTTTATAAATAATTTGCCGCTTAGTGAAAAATCTGCTAAAATTTTTATCAATGATTTCGCTAAATTTTATTAAAGATAAATATCTTTGCATAGTAGGTGTTATCAGTATTTTAATCCTGTTTTTAACAGGGGTAATTTCTTATTTGTCCGTTGACTCAATTAATAGTCCCTTAATTATTCATTTTAATATTTATAAAGGAGTTGATTTTTTGGGTAATTGGTTTGATATTCTTGGAATATTAATAGTAGCCTTAGTAATGATTTCAATTAATTTTTTTCTTTCGGATTTTCTTTATAATCGTGAACGTTTTCTTTCTTATATTTTTGGTTTTACGAGTTTATTGATTAGCATCTTGATTTTAATTATTATAAGCGTTATTATAAATATTAATTAAAAAATTAAATAAAAATAATATGAAATTTGCAATAATTGAAACTGGGGGCAAACAATATATAATTTCTCCCGACCAAAAATTTAAAATAG
>JAFGBB010000005.1 GCA_016933365.1 Candidatus Wolfebacteria bacterium
ACAATATGGAACACTGCGGTTTGAACGGATTGACTCCAAATGAATTCCTCAGGTTATCCGGAGTGCAAAATGTCTATGTGTAAAACACTTGTCGTTGTTGTAAATAGTTATAAACCCCGGGTCGGAGAGGTAAATTAATTTATTTCTTCGACTCTGTTTTTTAAAGGAGGAAAAAATGAACGAATTAGTTAATTTAAAATCGCCAATATCGGTGAATTTTGAAGTAAGCCCTGTTTGCGATTTATCTTGTGAATTTTGTTTCAACGCCGAAGTAGAATGTAAAAAAATAAATCATCCTCCCATAGAAAGAGTAGTACGTATTTTGGATCAGCTTGCTAAAGCCGAGGTTTTTGAAGTTAGGCTATTTGGAGGAGAATTTTTTGTTTATCCTTATTGGCGAGAAACACTGGAATATGCCGATAAGCTGGATTTCTTTTTATCTTTCGTGTCAAACGGTATTCATATTAATCAGGAAGTGGTTCAGAAACTTTTACATCACCGTATTATTAGCGGCGCTATTTCATTGCATGGTACGAAAGAAATTCATGAAAATATAACGAAAGTTGCTGGATCTTTTGATGTAGCGATTAAAGGTATAAAGACTTGTTTGGAAAATGGTATTAATATTTCCATTCTTTTTACGTTGACAAAGAATAATTATCAATCAATTTTTGAAACCTGCCAGTGGTTAAAATTGAATGTTTTGGAAATAGACGAAATAAATGTAGGTCGTTTAACCCCTTATGGGCGGGCTAAATCTGATTGGGAGAAAGTTAAGCTTTCTTTGGATAATTATTTATTTGTTTTTTCTCAACTGGAAAGGATTCGCAATGAATTAGGTATTCTTGCGAACTTTGGAGACGCTTTTCCTTTGTGTCGGCTTCCTGTTAAATATCATGATTATGTAATAGGTTGCTGGCAGGGTACTGGTTTTGGACATATTGATCATTTAGGCAACGTTCGTTCATGTTCTATTGCTAAGGGGAGTTATGGTAATATTTTAGAAACTTCTTTGACTAAAATATGGGATGAAGGATTAGCTCATTTCCGCTCTCTAAAATGGTTACCGATTAAATGTCAAAAGTGTGATCAGTTTTGTGGTGGTGGATGTTCGGCTTCTCGTTATGATGGTGGAATGTATGCTCCGGACGAGTTTATTTAGTAAAGGAGGAATTATGGACGAAAAATTTATACCTAAAATAAACTGCAGGTTTAAAATTAGAAAAGATATTAATGGTTTTTTGGGATTCTTTCAGGGTAAAGGTGTTTTAACTTTTAACGAGGTTGGAGCATTTATTGTTAAACAAATGACTGGAGAAAAAAAATTAATGGAAATTGGGCGGTTGGTTGGAGAAACATTTCCTTTGGTTAAGAATCCTGAAAACGAAGTTCTTTCAATAGTAAAGCAATTCCAAAAAGCGGGGTTTTTTTGATTCCAAAACGGCCAAAGTAGATAAAATATATTGACACTTTGGCCGTTTTTCTTTTTTTATATTTTTAACTATAATAAAAACATGAGATTAAAAATTTTACATTCCAAGAAGAGGGAAAAAGAAAAACTATTAAATATCTATGATGAATATCAGTGGTTTATTGACAATAAATTTCCCGTTATTTTACCCGGATTTTACGATAAATTATACAAAGAAACCAAGACGAAGAAACTTTTTAAAATAAAATTAGGAAAAGAATTAGATAGGGTATACAATAAGGAACTTTATAAAAATAAAATCAGAGTTGTAAAAAATAAATGGAAAGGTGTTGAAATTGATTTTTTTAATATTTTAAAGAAGTATAACCAAAAACCAAAAAATGAATATTTTTGTTATGTTTCTTTATACGGACCTGAGGGGCAATTTGAATATCCCAATATCATTGATTTGAGAATAAAGAAAAAATTAGATATTAAGCAGATAAATGAAACTATAGCCCATGAGATAATTCATTTGAGTATTTTAAATAAAGCAAAAAAGTTAGGATTAAATTATGAACAAATTGAAGGGGTGGTTGATTTATTTTTTAAAGAAACAGCTCTTAAAAAATTGTTTCCAAGTTATAAACTACAGAGTATTGCAAAGCGTAATATTGAAATTTTCCGAAAAATACTTGTTTAATTATATTTTATTTAATCAACCAATTTTCCGATTTTCATATACCAGTCATTTGACGAATTAAGGTTAACGCTTTTATAAATTCCATCGCTATTTTTTTGAGCTCTTCCGGATTCGCCATAAAGATATGGGTTATTTGTATTTATGGCATTTTGCCATTTATTGCTTCGCCAAGCGTTATAAGTATTGGTGGCGTTATAATCATCAATTTCTAAAAGAAGCCAATATTTATTATTGTTTAAAACAGAAACAGGGGAATTAAAAGTAAACGCGCTGTCGTTTTCCCCGTTTAATCTATAGACATTTGAAATAATTGCGTTGGCAATTTGATTTTCAAAATTAGGGGAATTATTGCCGTTATCGGTATATATTGAAAGCTTGAGATTAGCGCTGTTATTATAGGGTTCTATTTGTTTAATTTTTAAAACTATTTTATTAAAGTTAAAATCATTTTGAGGAACAATGCTTTGAAGGGTGAGGTAAGCGCTGCTATAACCATCTTTATAGCCAAAATTGTCGCTCCAATTATTAGTTTCAGTTTGATTAATATAAAAAATTGTTTCCGGATAGGTCCATCGAGTTGTTAAATTGGAAGAATAATTTCCAAAGTCGTCTTTGGCTCTAATATTGATTGAAAAATTATCGCCCGGAGAAACCATTTTTGAAGTGCTGGTAGTGTTTCCGATATTAATCCATTCTTCTGAAGGATTATATCTAACTTCATAATTCAATAAATAATCAAGCGTATCAGTGTCTATCGCTTTTGGCCAATTTAAAACAATACTGGAATTATCGGGATTAAAATTAATATCAATTTCTCCATTAATTTGAGGCGGTTCTTGAATAGGAATATTATTGAAATAATATTCGGTTTTATCCACGGCTACCAATTTAAATGAAGGAATTCGCCCGTCCATAGTTTGAGTACCGCAAGTGGCGTAAAAAGCAATAGTTAAAAAGTCGTTTTCGTTTAAGTTTAATTCATCATTTGATTTTTCCGCGTGAATAATTAAATGATTGTCTTCTAATTCGGAAAATTTTAGAGCTTGACTGTAAGCTCCTCCGCTTGTACTGCAATAAGTTTGAGTTATTGGAATAATAAGTGAATTTTCTGAATTTAACGCTCCGGAGCAGTGTTTATATTCAATTGTTAAAATATCTATTATATCTTCCGGTTCCCATGGTGAATTGTTTATCATAATTGTTTTCTTTGCTTCTTTATTAAGATAAAAAACGACTAATTGCCATTTATCTTGACTAAATAAGTCGGGAATAAAAGGATATTCATTATAATAAGCTTCAATTAAAACTTTATTTTCATCGCGCGAGTCTTGATAAAAATATAAATCAGAGAGGAAGCTTGGAACGCTAATTGAGGTTGTATCAGAAGAAGAACCTAATCCGTCTTTATCAACGGCTTTTATTGAAAAATTAAAATTTTTACCCACTTCATTATTGGCGATTTGTATTGTATTGGAAGCGGTTTTGGCGAATAAAGTTGAGGAAGATTCCGTAATTTCATAAAATAAATTTAAATTATTAAAATCAGGAGAATGGGTCCATTCAAAATTAAATTTCATTGAATTATTATCGTATTGAACGACAAAATTTTCAGGTTTGGCAGGCGCGTTTCTTGGTTCGGGCAAACTTTTTAAATTTTGAGGATTAGGGATATTTCTTAATTCAAAATCATTTTCATTATCAGTGTCGCAACCATTGCCTAAAAATTCGCCTTCATCTAAAGCGGTAAAACAAAAATTATTATAAAAAGATTTTCTTTCTATGCTTTTGCTTTTTTCTATTTCTTGATAAAAAATTTCATCAATGATTTTTTCATCGTTATCATAAAGTATTATTGTATCGTCTTTATAAGCAAGGGCGCTTGATTGATTGGTGTAAAAAATATCAGGAAGGGTTGAAGTTGAATAATTTAAATAATCAGAATGAGCGATTAAGAAAAAGCTTTTTGCCGCTATTTCTGAGCTTGTTGAAAATTTATTTACTAAATTTATCGTTGAGGTGGAATTTTGGGAAATTTTTCTTTTTAATGACCAACCCGAAAGAGATAATGTTTCATTAGTTGGATTATAAAGCTCTATAAATTCTTCTTCAGAGTGATTTATTCCATTGCCGGCCATAATTTCACTGATTACTATGTGATTTGTTTCTTGAGTAGAAACAGGAGAAGAAATATTGATTGTTTTTGAAACACTGGAACTGGCATTATTGTTATCAAAAACAGTTAAATTTATTAAATAATTTCCCGCCTTAGAATAAATATGAGTGGTTGTAGCTGTTGATATTGAAGATGTTGTATTATCGCCAAAATCCCATTTATAAGAATTAATTTGTCCGTCTATATCAGTTGATGAAGATGAATCAAAAACAATTAAATCTCCTATTTTGGGACTTGAAGGATAAAAATTGAAGAAAACGCTTGGTTTTTGATTAATAATTGAACAGTCTTTAAATTGGGCTTTTGGGCTTGGGCAATTTTGAATTTCAAAATCATTAAAATTATTATTAGTATCAATAAAATCATTATTTTGAAATTTTCTTTGAATACTTTGGTTTTCATTGGGGTTTAAAGCGCAATTTTCTTCGCAATCATTTGTTTCTCCCCAGCCGAGTTTATCAACTGTTTCTCCTTTGGGATTTTTAATTTGTATGGTGTTTGATTCAGTAAGCGTTAAATTATTTAAAACAATGTCGCTATTTTCAATTTCTTCGCGGGAAATTAAAAAATAATCTTTAGCGGGAATTGATTTTCCTTCAAAATAACTTTTTGAAACAAGAGAATTAAAGCTATTTCCATTTTGAGCTTTTCTTTGAATATACCAATTAGTTAAATCAATAGATGAGTTATTGGGATTGTAAAGCTCTATAAAACGTTTTTCCAAAGGAGAAGTTTGGATTTCGTTAATTAATATTTTGGGGTATTGAATATTTTCTTCGGTTTCTCCTGAAATTCCTCCTCCATAAATTATTGGGGGTTCGGTTTCTATAAACGGAGTTTCAGGGGCTGAATTTTTCATTTTAGGAGTTCCATTTACAATACTTGAAGTATGCCAACCAAAATTGGTAGCATTGCGTTCCATTGTTTTTTTTGTATTATTTTCACCGGCCGGCCAATCGGGATTTGCCAAAACTTCGTCAACTAAATTGCATTGATTGTCAAAAAGCCTTAATCCTTCGTTGCTGTTTGAAAGAATTCCCGTATAAATTAAATCAGCTGAAACATTTGGCGCTGAATTATCGTCGGTTCGTTCCAATAAAATAAATTCATTGGGATTAATGATTTTACTTCGGTTAATAAAGCTTAAATTTATATTAATTTGTTCATCTTTATCAATTAATTGCCAATTACTTAAATCAATTTTATTGCCGGAAATATTTTTTAATTCAATCCATTCATCATTTTGATTATTGTTGGTTCCCATCCAAGCGATTTCATTAATAATCAATTTTTGACGAGAAGGGGATTGAGAGGTTTTAAAAGAACATTCTTTTATGTCCGTAGATAAATCAAATTCTTTTTCTTGCTCTATTTCTTTTTTATTTTCTTCTTTATTATTATGATTTTCTGTTTTTTGTTCGTCTTTTTTTATTTCAGATGTTTGTGATTTATCATTTAAATTAATGTTTTCTTTTTGAGAATAATCTAATACCGTTGGTTTATCAGAATCTAAAATTTCTTGATATTCATCAGTTAAAATAACTTTTTCCACCAGTTGAAAATTTTCATCTTTTTTAAAAATTCCGGAAATAAAATCGCCAATTTGATTAGTTAAATTTTTAGTTGTTTCAACTGTCTGACTTAAAAAGTTTTTAAAAGAATCAACAATTTTATTTAAAATTGGTTTTTCTTCGGTTTTTAAGAAGTCTGGATTATTTTTTGCAATTTCAACTTCTTTAAAAAATAAATCAATTATTCCGGCGCTATATTGAACAGCTTTTACTGAAAGTAATGACCAGTAAGATTTTCTTACTATTTCGTTATTAATACTTATATCAAATTCGGTAGTAATTATATTATTTTTAAAAGATTTTTTTGTTGCCAAAATATATTTATTTTTTTCAGGATCTTCATTTAAAAGAAAAGGAAGGCCATTTATTATTTCGTAATTTGTTAAATCAACTTTTGGTAAATTATAGCCACTCTGTATACCAATTGTATCTTCACTATAAAAATTATTATTTGAATATTTAGCCAATTCATCAAAATAAGAATCTAAAGAATTTAAAATTATTAAATTTTTATTATTTAATCTTTGCGTTAATTGATTGTCCGGATTGGATATTGAAAATTGTTCAGCATATTTTTCATAAGGACTTCCAAAAGCATGACTGTCGTTTCTGGTATGGTCGGGAACAGAAGTGTCTTGGATTAAATGCAAAATATGGCCCAATGCGAACATTGCCTTTTCTTTTTCATTATTAACATAAAATCTAATTGCTCTTTGCCAAGTAAAATTTGTTTCGCTTGTTATGGAGCTGATTGATTTTTGTTGAATTGCCGTTAAAATAGAAGCGATTAAAGTTGGAACTTTATAAATTAATTTATTTTGTTCTTCTTCGTCTTGAGCCCAATCTTTTGATATTTGCCAATTTCCTAATGTTGAATTTTCTAATCCGCGATTATTAACAGGGTCGTAAAAATGATTTAAATAACGCGGATTATTATCTTCTTGGCGCGAGCCGTCTAAAAGATAAGGAATTAATTCTTTTGAAATTTCATTTTCTGAATAATTTAGATTATAGAATTTAACAGCTTCATCAGTTAAATAAGTGTGCGTTCCAATGTTATAAGCAAGAGCAAGATTGTTAAAAATGAAAAATCCCAATATAGAAATTGGGATTAAAAGCTTTACAAGCTTTCTATTTTCCATACATGAGAAAATTCGTTTAGCTTTAAGATTATTGAGTAATCTACTAATCCATCACTATTTTCTACTACAAACCATTTATTGGTATCTGAAGAAAAATCTGGATCAATTTTAGCTTTATTTACTATATTAATTACTTCTTGTAATCTATTTTCATTTTTTACCTTATTTAATGCGTCTTCGTATTCTTCTCTTGTTAAATAATATTCGCTGTTTTCGTTTGTTTCTAAGATAAAATATTTACTTGCGAGTTCAAGGTCTTCGTTTTCTAAGGCATTAATAAACATTCGCAATGTTTCTTCCGGTGTTTTACCTCCATAAGTGTCTTCAGTCATTATTTTTTCAAGATTTTCCATTGCCTTAGTGTATTTTTCATAATTTTTTATAGTTTCACGATTGCTTTTTGCTTCGTTGCTGAAATATTTATTCCAAACCAAAAAACTTCCCAAAGATAACGCGATAATTAAAAGAAATACCCCGCTAAACTTTAAAAATTTACTTTTAGGTTTTTTAGGGGGAATGGTTTGTAGAATAAAAGGCTCAACCTCTTGATTTTGTTGTGTTTCTTCGTTCATTTTTTTAAATTAAACAGTAAAATAACAGCTTTAATATTTAACTTAAATTGCTGAAATTAAATAATAAATGTTTAGACAAAAATACATACTTAATTAACAAGGTTAATAAGTTAAAGTAATTTGAAAGGTTAATTTAATTATAAAATTTATTTTTTAAAATAAAACCTTTTATCTGTGGATAACTCTTAATTTTATTATAGTGATTTAAATAATTATTGGAAAAAGCAAAAAAACAATTATTGCGTTGAAAATTTAGAGATTTTTTTAATGAAGATAATAAAAAAACTATGACATATCATAGTTTTTTATTTATTTTATTTTAATTAAATTGTTTAATTGTTTGATAAGTTATTTTTATAACAAATCTTCAGCGCGGAATTTTTCAATAGCTCTAAAGCTGGATTTTTCAGCGTCAAATTTAAGTTGAACACTGCCTAATGGTCCGTTGCGGTGTTTGGCAATAATTATTTCAGCCATATTTTCTTCTTCTATTGAAGGTTCAAATTTATCTTTGTCTTTGCGATAGATAAAAAGCACAACATCCGCTTCTTGTTCTATGCTTCCGCTTTCTCTTAAATCGGCAAGTCTTGGAATTTTTAATTCTCTTTGTTCTACTGCTCTGGAAAGCTGAGCCGCCGCTAAAACTGGCACTTTTAATTCGCGCGCTAAACTTTTAAGTCCGCGACTGACTTCGGTTGTGGCATAAACCATATTATCGGTATTGGTTCTTGGCTGAATTAATTGGAGATAATCAACAACAAGCAATTCAATGCCTTTTTCAGCGTGAAGTCGTCTAACCATTGAACGAATTTGAATAATATTTGCCGAGGGAGTGTCGTCAATATAAATAGGAGCTTTGGAAAGTCGATCTAAAGCTTCTTGAATCATTTCAAAGTCGGTTTCTTCTGTTAAACGGCCGGTGCGAAGTTTCCAAAGAGGAACTTGAGCTTCAGCCGCTATTAAACGGTCAATTATTTGGTCTTTTGACATTTCTAAAGAAAAGATACCAACAGAAACTTCTTTTTTAACGGCGGCGTTGCGAGCGACATCTAAAAGAAGAGATGTTTTTCCAAGAGACGGCCGACCGCCAAGAATTATTAAATCTGATTTTTGGAGTCCGGAAAGATAATTATCAAGTTCGTCAAATCCCGTAGAAACTCCTCTTAGTCCTTTTTCTCCTTGATGAAGTTTTTCTATTCTTTCATAAGCTTCTTTAAGTTCGTCTTTTATATGGACAAAGTTTTGAGAACGAGATTTTTGACTGATAGAGAAAATTTTTTGTTCTATTTCATCAAGAAGTTCTTCAGGGTCTTTTGATGAATTGAAAACTTTTTCATTAATATCGCTGGAGGTTGTAATTAAATCGCGAAGCACTTTTTTTTGTTTTACCAGCTGAGCATAATAGGAAATATGAGTAGCCGTGGGTACGGAGTTGATTAAGTCGGTTAAATAAGCGGAACCGCCAATTTCAGCAAGAAATTTTTTATCTTTAAGTTTTTTTGTAACGCTTAAAATATCAATGGGTTCGCCTTTGGCAAAAAGGTCGGATATAACTTCAAAAATTTTGGAATGGCTGGGATTATAAAAATCATCAGCATTTATTAAATCAGCCACTCGAATAATGGAATTTTTATCAATCATTAAAGCTCCTAAGACAGAACGCTCAGCGTCTATATTTTGAGGGGGAAGTTTTGGGTCCATAATTTAAAAATTTCTAAATCTTAATTTCTAATTTCTAATAAAATATCTAATTATTTAATGTTAAATCTTTAATTTTTCTTTTTCTGACGCGACTTGTTTATAATTGAGGAAAAAATCAGATTCAGTTCAGTGGTTTCTTTCCATAAAATTTTTGCTTCGTCTTTTAATTCCGGAACCGCGGTGGCGATCATCCTTAACCAGTGCTTTGTTTCTTTTGATTCTTTTTTACAAATTCCCAATTTATGCTCAAAATCCTTTTTTGATTCTGCGCAATCAGCTTCGCAATAATTAGCGCCAATACTTGTTCCCGACTTTACTAATTGAGTTATTAAAGAAATGTTTGTCGGATTTTTCGGTATCTTTTTGGCAAATTTTATAATGTTTTCGCCAAATTTCGCGGTTCTGTCTTCTAAGTCGTATTTTGGATTTTTGTCATTCGGCATTTTATTGGGAATTAGGATTTTGGAATTTGGAATTTCGCATGACCTTTGGTCCTTGCGGTGTGTCTTCTATTAAATATCCTAACTGTTCCAGTTTTTTTCGCAAGCGGTCTGCTTGAATAAACTGTTTATTAACTCTTAATTTCTCTCGTTTGCTTGCTAATGCCTTTATTTGAGGGGGAATTTTAATGGTTTTTACCTTGTTTAAGCCAAGACTAAGGATTTTATCAAATTCAGTAAGTAATTGTTTTTTTTCTTTATTTATTAATTTTTTATCTTTAATTATTTGCCAAACAATAGAAATTGTTTTTGCCGTGTTTAAGTCGTCATTAATAGCTGATAAGAATTTTGATTTATATTGTTTTTGAATATTTAGCGATGTTTTTTTATTAGTATTTGTTTTTGTTTTATCAATATTTATTTGTTTTATTTCATTATATAAATTATTTAAAGCGTTTTGAGCGGCTTCCAGCGATTTCCAGCTAAAGTTTAATTTTGAACGATAATGAGAAGTTAAAATTAAATAACGAAAAGCAAGGGGATTGAAATTTTTATTTTCCAAATCTCGCAAGGTATAAAAGTTATTAAGAGATTTTGACATCTTTTTGTTATCAACTAAAAGATGTTCTCCTTCAATCCAATAATTGACGAATTTTTTTCCAGTGGCGGCTTCAGATTGCGCGATTTCGTTTTCATGGTGCGGAAAAATTAAATCAACGGCGCCGCAATGAATATCAAAAGTTTTACCTAAATATTTCATTGCCATTGCTGAACATTCAATATGCCAACCGGGTCGTCCTTTGCCAAAAGGGCTTTGCCAAAAAGGCTCGTCTCCTTTTTTGGCTTTCCAAAGAACAAAGTCTTGCGCTTCATCTTTATTATATTCATCGGCAACAATTCTGGCGCCGGTTTTAATTTTTCTTTTTTTAAGTTGAGAAAGTTTTCCGTAATTTTTAAATTTGGAAATATCAAAATAAATTGATTTATCTTTTCCTTGATAAGCAAAACCTTTTTTAATTAAGGTTTCTATCAAAACAATCATTTCTTTAATGTGTTTTGTGGCTCGGGGATAAAATTCCGCCTTTTCAATGTTTAATTTTTTAATATCTTTAAAAAATAAATCAGTAAAAAATTCGGTTATTTCTTTTATGTTTTTATTTTCTTTTTTTGCTCTTTTGATAATTTTGTCTTCAACATCGGTGATATTCATTATATGTTTTATTTTGTAATTATTATATTTTAAGGTTTTGCGCAAAATATCTTCAAAAATATAGGTGCGAAGATTTCCAATATGAACAAAATCATAAACCGTGGGCCCGCAAGTATAAAGCCCGACTTGTTTATTATGAATAGGTTTAAAAATTTGTTTCTTTCTAAAGAGAATATTATAAAGTTTAATCATATTATTAATCTTATTATAAAAAGCGTCCTAAACGCAAATAAGAAGTTTAGAAAGTTATTAACAATTTCAATTGTTAATTTTAAAAGTAAAATTGTGTTATAATGAATATATTATGAAAAAAACATTAGGTTTTACTTTAATAGAAATCGTTATCTATGTGTCTATTTTTGCCGTTGTTGGGGGATTGGCAACCGCTATTTTAATAACCGCCACTAAGGTTCAACAAAATGAATCAGCTTCTTCCGAGGTTGGAGGGCAAATGAATTTTGTTCTTCAAACTATTCAGCGACTGGTTAGGAGTTCTTCTAATATAGAAATTGAAGCCGGCATTGCCACTTCTTCTTTGAAATTAAGAATGGCTGATTCTGCTAAAGACCCTACTTGTATATATTTAGAATCAGGGAAAATTAAACTTGCTGAAGGTCCGGGTGATAATCCTGAAAATTGCGTTTTAACCGCTATTGATTTAACCGATGATAACGTGGTTGTTGATTCTCTTAATTTTAGAAAAATCACTTCTTATCCCGGGCATGATTCGGTTTCTGTTGATATTCAAATTACTTATAATAGTGAAAGTCCGGATTCTCAAGTAGAAAGAGCTTTGCAAACCGCGGTTTCTCGCGTGTCTGCCGCCACTTTTGACGCTAATATCCTTCCCGGTTCATCAAGTTATGATATTGGTCAAATTGGTTCTCCTTGGCAGAAAATTTTTATGGCTAATGGCACTGCTGGCAATCCTTCATATACTTTTGCTAATAGCACCAGCTTAGGTTTATTTCGGGCAGATGATAATATTCTTGGTTTTACCACTGCCGGAGTTGAAAGAATGAGAATAGACGCAAGTGGAAACATAACTATTCCGGGAAAGATAAATAATAATTCTATTCCTTTTTCTTATAATTCCGATTATTGGACTCAGTCCGGACTTGTAAATTATAACGGTGGAAACGTAAATAACGGCGATTGGGTAACTTACGCTTTTCACACAGATTCTTCGGCAGAAGGTTCTTATTTGCAACTTGACGCTCAATCCACTAAACGTTTTACAAAAATTGCAATAGGAGTTGTTGGTGGAAACCCGACTGCGATATGGAGCGTCCAATATTCAGACAATGGTTCTGATTGGACAGACGCGCTTGCCGGTCTTGATACTTCTAAAATAAAAAACAATTATCCCAACCCCACAAGCGGTATGTGGCAATGGCCTGATATTGGCGCCCATCGTTATTGGCGGCTTTATAAAACAAACGCCGCGGGAAGTGGTGGGTATCACACGGAAATTCAATTTTATGAAGATATGTCATTAGGATTAGGATTAACATATTTTGACGGCAACGTAGGAATCGGGACGACGAGTCCCGGAGCTAAACTGGAAATAGCGGGTCAAATCAAAATTACTGGCGGATCTCCCGGATCCGGAAAGGTGTTAACTTCAGATGCCGATGGTTTTGCTATTTGGAATACTCCTGGAACGTCTCCGTGGATTATAAACGGATCAAAAATATATTATAATGGTGGCAATGTTGGAATTGGGACGCCAAATCCTTTTACCGCGCTTGAAGTCGCGGGCGACATTAGTCGCACTTGCGATGAAGGTTGGGTTTGGGTGCCTGGTTCTGCTAAGTATGGCACGCTTCCCGGATTTTGTGTGATGCAATATGAAGCCAAATATTCCAGTGGCATGGCGGTCTCGCAGGCCTCTGGTAATCCGTGGGTTTCTATTAGCCAAACCGCCGCCATTGCCGAATGTCAAGAACTTGGCGCTGATTATCACCTCATTTCCGAACCGGAGTGGATGACCATCGCTGAAAACGCGACAACTGTCGCGAGTAACTGGTCGGGCGGTAGCGTTGGTTCCGGTACTCTTGCTCGTGGTTGGGCGGCGAATACGAGCTACGGCGATAGTTGGACAAATACCGTTGTTGCGCCTTCTACCGGTCCAAGCTGTCTTTATAATACTGATATTAACACTTGCGATTCCTCGGGTACGCATCTTTATCGTCGCACACTCACACTTACTAATGGCAACGAAATTTGGGATATTTCTGGTAATGTATGGGAGTGGACAGATAAAACTTCTGTTTGTTATGAACAACCAGAGCAAATTGGTTCAGCAGGCAGTGAATGGCTGGAATATAACGATGCTTCAGGCATTAATTATAAAGGATTTAGTTATCTTAGATTGCCAAATAATGAATGGTCATCTTCTCACGGAATTGGAAGAATTTATACTGATGTTGGAAATTCTGCTGCTGTTATTCGCGCCTTTCATCGGGGCGGCGACTGGAGCATTGGCTCGTACGCCGGCGTGTTCACGTTGGGTTTGTACAACGCGCCTGGCAGTTCGAGCGTGAACTTTGGTTTCCGTTGCGCTCGCTGAGGGGTTTATTTAATCTAAAATCTGTAATCTGAAAATCTAAAATCCTTTTCTTTTAAAATTAATCCACAAATGAATTATTTTATTCGTTAATACTTAAAAATTTTATTATGTTGGAGTATTTGAAAGTTTTTCAAAAAAGTTTTGATTTTTTACTTTGGCTTAAACCGACCGTCCAACGTTTTGCCAAGGTTCACAAATATAGCTTGGGAATTCAATTGGAAAATGAATCTTTGCAATTTTTGCGACAAATCGCGCGCGCAAATCTTAAAAAAGGCGATAAATCCGAATTAATCAACGAATGTTTTGTTTCTTTTGAAACGATTAAAATTTTAATTCGTTTAAGCCGCGAATATAAACTTTTAACAGTTAAACAATATCAACATGCTATTGGAATGCTTTTGGAAATCGGTAAGTTATTGGGTGGTTGGTCCAAAAAATTTACTATCTAATTTTTTAGATAGAGGGATATGATCGTGAGCGCCTTTCTACGGGGCGGCAACTGGAACAATGGCTCGAACGCCGGCGTGTTCACGTTGAATTTGAACAACGCGCCTGGCAATTCGAACACGAACATTGGTTTCCGTTGCGCTCGCTGAGTGGTTTATAATTTATTGGCCGGAATTTTGTTTCGTCAACGGAATAAAAGCGCGCTAATAAACCCCAGATCTTATTCCTTTCCTATTGGGCTTTGCGCCAAAAGGAAAAATATAAAACCTTTATCCCGGCGGAGTTAAAGTATTTTGCCGAAAGAAATTTCTACGCCGGGTAATTGGGTTATTAAAGTTTATGCGTGTTTACAAAAATTTATTCACGAAGATTGTGAGTTTTGAGAATATTTATTCGGCTTATTTGGCCGCGCGTCGGGGTCGTCGTTATAAACCAGAGATTTTGCGTTTCGGATTTCAGATTGAGAATAATTTAACTCGTTTGAAATTTGAATTAGAGAATCAAATTTATCATCACGGAGATTATCGTGAATTTATTGTTAACGATTCCAAAAAGCGTTTGATTAAGGTCGCGCCTTTTCGCGATCGCGTCGCGCATCATGCTGTTTGTAATATTCTTAATCCTATTTTTGATCGCGGTTTTATTTATGATAGTTACGCTTGTCGCGTAAATAAAGGCGCGCGAAAGGCGGTTTTGCGTTTGACGAGTTTTCTTCAAGAAGAGTTTAATTCCCACAAGCGAAATTATTGTTTACAGTGCGACATCGCCGGATTTTTTAAAAACATCAATCATCAAGTTCTTAAAAAAATTATTAGTCGTAAAGTGAGGGACACTGCTGTTTTATTCCTGCTTGATGAAATTATAGATAGCGATCGCAAAAATCCTTTAATTGGTATTCCTCTTGGTAATCTTACTAGTCAGCTTTTCGCCAATATTTATTTGAACGAATTGGATCAATTTATTAAACACCATCTACGCGTTAAAAAATATCTTCGTTATATGGACGATTTTTTAATTATTCATAACGATAAAAAAAAGTTGCATGAATTTAAAAATACGATTGCCTGTTATTTAAGAGATGTTTTGTGTTTAAATTTTCATCCCAAAAAAGCCAACATCGCGCCGGTTGAAAAAGGTATTGATTTTTTGGGCTATCTTGTTTTTAAAGACCACAGGACTTTGCGTAAAAGCACGGTTAAAAGATTTCTTAAAAAAATAAAGCAACACAAAATTAAAATTGTTCGCGGACAGGCTTGCGAAGACACACTTTATAAATCTTTGCAATCTTGGAACGCCTACGCGGATTTTGCCAGCTCGTGGCGTTTGCGAAAGAAGATGAATTTATTTATAAATTAAAATATTATAAAAAATTATTCCTGAAGTCGTAAAAACCAATGATGACGGTTATAAAGCTTTGTCTTATGAAAAACTGACAGCGCTTTTAATAGAAGCGATAAAAGAACTTCAAGCGGAAAAAGATATTGAAATTGAAGCGCTTCAAAATCAAATTCAACAACTTCAAGAGCAAGTCAATAAACTTAAACAATAAAACCAATATATTGACGTCGGACGTCAATATATTGGTTATTCCAGTGTTAAATCTTTTATCTCGTCAATATCCAATTCTTTTAAGAATTTTTCCATTTCTTTTTTGTAATTTTTCGTTCCTTCAAAAAAATCTTTTAGAAATTCCCTTTGTGTTATTGAAGGGAAATTTTTCTTTCCGATATAATCGGGAAAACTGCTCCAGCGGTAATTTTCTAAAAATTTCATCGCCGCTTTATAATTTTTAAGTTCTCTATTTCTCCATTCTGGAAATTTTAAATCCAAGGGATTGAGATGGATATAATAGGGGAGATGAATAAGATGAGCGTCTTGTTTGATTAAAATTGATTTATATTTTCCCTGAAATAAAGTTCCTGTTCTTTGATATCTATTGTTAAAATATTTAGCATAGCCACCGTTAATTTTTTTTATAAATTCAGAAACACCGCTGTCTTTTTTAGGTTTTAATAATAAATGATAGTGATTGGGCATTAAACAAAAAGCTAATATTTCCACGAGTAATTTTCTTTTTTTCCTATTTTCAATATATTGACGTCGGACGTCAATATATTCTTTATTGAAGAAATGGCCGATATTAAAGGCCTGATTTTCATCGTTAAATTCAAATAAATCATGAATGAAACGTAAATAATCTTTTTCATCTAGAAATATTTTTCTTTTATCAGTACCTCTGTTTAAAATATGATATATTTTACCGGCGATAATTTTATCTTTATTCATATAATTAATTATTAACTTATTGACGTCGGACGTCAATATATTATATATAAGAGATTTAAGGTTTTTTTAATTTTTATCTCTTGACAAATTTTTTCTGAAAATATAACATATTATTGACGATCGTCTGTGAATTGTTATATTCTTAAATTAGTCTGAAAATCAGGCTAAAAGCAAAATGAAAATAAAAAAGAAAACGGCAAAAGAAAAGATAAAAGAATTGCCGGAAATTTCAAACGCAATGAATTCAGTTTTGCTTTTAGAATTGGCTGAAAAAAATTGTTTAACGCTTCAAGATTTTCTTGAAACAAAAAACTTTAAAGAAAACAGCGTTCGGACCACGCTTTGGCGTCTTCAAAAAAAAAGATTGATTAAAAAAGAAGAAAAAAGTTTTCAATTAACAGCTTTAGGAAAAGAAGTTGTTAAGGCTTTAAAAGATAATATGTCGGTTGAAAAAGAATGGGATGGAAAGTGGCGAATAATAATGTTTGATATTCCTGAAAAAAAACGCCAGCATCGCAATTGGTTGCGCTTTGAACTTTATTCTTTAGATTATAAATTGATTCAAAAAAGCGTTTTTATGGGACAACAACCGATTGATGATGATATTAATCAAGAAATAAATGATAGAGGAATTAATGATTTTATAAGATTTATTACTGTTGGCGATATAGATATAGATGATGATTTTTTGGAAGAATTTGAAAATTTTTAAATTTAATAATATAAAAGAATAAATTACATACGGTCGTTAGTAATTTAACGCATTTAATTTTAAATATTTAAATTAATTAATACATTTTAAAAAATATGACAGAAGAAAATAAAAAAGAAAAAGAAGAAGAAAATAATCAAATTGAAGAAGAAAAAAAAGAAACGCTTAATGAATGTGAAGAATGTCAAAAACAGCGTGATGAATATTTAGACGGATGGAAAAGAGCAAAAGCTGATTTGATAAATTATAAAAAGGATGAAGCTCAAAGACTTGAATCGGTGGTGAAATTCGCCAATGAAGTTATAATAAATAGTTTGATAAATGTTTTAGATAGTTTTGATTTGGCTATGGTGTCTTTAGAAAAAGAAGACGATGAAAAAACTCAAAAAGGATTATATTTAATTCGTCAGCAATTGGAAGATATTATGAAACAAAATGGTTTGGAAAAAATTGTTGTTTCAGTAGGAAAACAATTTGACCCGGCTTTTCAAGAAGCAATAGCGGAAGTAAAATCAGATAATCCTTCAGGCGCGGTGGTTGAGGAAGTTAAGAAGGGATATATTTTGTCCGGTAAAGTAATAAGACCGGCACGAGTAAAAGTGGCGAAATAAATAAAATAATAAAATAATAAATAATTAATAATTTACGATAAACAATAAAAGACGAACAATAAAAAATTGTAAGTCATAAATTATAAGTCGTAATTTTAAATTAAATGGCAAAAATATTAGGTATTGATTTAGGTACAACTTATTCGGCAGTGGCTGTTATTGAAGGTGGCGAGCCGAAAATTTTGGAAAACAGCGAAGGCAATCGCACCACTCCTTCGGTGGTGGCTTTATCTAAATCAGGTGAACGTTTATTTGGTCTTTTGGCTAAACGTCAAACAGTTGTAAATCCTCAAAATACAATTTATTCAATAAAACGGTTAATTGGCCGTAATTTTGACGACCCTGAAGTTCAACGCGATAAAAAATGGTTTACTTTTGATATTCAAAAATCTTCAACCGGCGGAGTAGAAATTAAAATGGGGGATAAATGGTATAAACCAGAAGAAATTTCCGCTATGGTTTTAGCCGGATTAAAAGCCGATGCCGAGGCTAAAATCGGAGAAAAAATAGAAGAAGCCGTTATTACGGTACCGGCTTATTTTGATGACTCTCAAAGACAGGCCACTAAAAATGCCGGTGAAATAGCCGGATTAAAAGTGAAAAGAATTATTAATGAACCTACGGCCGCGGCTTTGGCTTATGGTCTTAATAAAAATAAAAATGAACAAATCGTGGTTTACGATTTTGGAGGAGGAACATTTGATATTTCAGTTTTGGAAGTGGGAGATGAAACTGTTGAAGTTAAATCAACCGGTGGCGATACTCACTTAGGCGGCGATGATTTTGACAGAAAGATAATTGAATATCTTGTTGAAGAATATAAAAAACAAGAAGGAATAGATATTTCAAAAGACCCTTTGGCAATTCAAAGATTAAAAGAAGCGGCTGAAAGAGCAAAACACGAACTTTCTACGGCTTTTGAAACTGAAATTAATTTACCTTATATTAGCTCTGACGCTTCCGGGCCGAAACATTTTCTTTTTAAATTTACTCGCGCCAAACTTGAAGAATTAGTTAAACCGGAAATTGAACGCTCAATAGAGCTTGTAAAACAAACCGTAAAAGAAGCGGGTTTTCAGATTTCAGAAATTGAGCAAGTGGTTTTAGTCGGAGGACAAACCAGAATGCCGGCTATTCAAGAAGCGGTTAAAAATCTTTTTGGCAAAGAAGCCCATAAAGGTATTAATCCTGATGAAGTTGTGGCTGTTGGCGCCGCCATTCAAGCGGGAATTTTTCAAGGAGACGTTAAAGATGTTTTACTTTTAGATGTTTCACCTCTTACCTTAGGTATTGAAACCTTAGGAGGAGTAGCAACGCCTGTTATTCCCAAAAACACGACTATTCCAACTCAAAAATCTCAAGTTTTTTCAACTGCCGCTGATAATCAAACTTCCGTAGAAATTCATGTTCTTCAAGGAGAGAGGTCTATGGCAAGCGATAATAAAACTTTAGCAAAATTCATTTTAGACGGCATTCCGCCGGCTCCGCGAGGTATGCCGCAAATTGAAGTGTCTTTTGATATTGACGCAAACGGCATTTTAAGCGTTTCCGCGAAAGATAAAGCTTCTGGCAAGAGTCAATCGGTTCGGATTGAAGCTTCAACGCAACTTTCTAAAGAAGAAGTGGAAAAATTAAAACAAGAAGCAACTATTCATGCCGATGAAGATAAGAAAAAGAAAGAATTAATTGAAGTTAAAAATCAATCCGAACAAATGGTTTATCTTGCCGAGAAATCATTAAGAGATGCCGGAGATAAAGTTTCGGCTGATATAAAAGATTCAATTAATCAAAAAGTTGAAAAACTTAAATCATTAAAAGACACGGGAGACATTGAATCAATAAAATCGGCAATGTCTGAGCTTTCTTTGGAAATTCAAAAAATTGGTCAGCAAATGTATCAAGGAACTCAAGATGCTCAAGCAAATCAAAACACTCAAGAAGAAGGAGGTTCTAAAGAAGGCGAGACTCCTAAAGATGAAAATCCAAAAACAGAATAGCTTTTTCCATTTAGAAAGAGTTATAATTAAAATATGTCTAACGGGGGATTACTTGATAAAACAACAGACGCTCGAATTAAAATTGATAGCGCGATAATTAAAATTACTATTTTAGCTTTTGTTGGAACAGCTCTTTCTTTTTTATTCAGCTATTTTCTTAAGGTGTTTGTTTTTCAAGAAGGAATGTATTTTTTACTTTATTCTTTTTTGTGTTGTTTGGGATTTTTAGCTTTTCTTTTTCTTCAGGCCTTTTTTGTTAAAAGAGCTTTAGCCGTTAATTTAATTATTTTTTTGCAAACCGCGGTTTTTTTAATCCCTTTTTATAAAGAATTATCCAAGTTTATTCTTTTTGGAGCTTTGGCGGCTTTCTTAGTTTTTCTTTTGGGAATTTATACCGGCAGAAACGAGCTTGATAATTCTTTAAGAATTAGATTTTGGCGGATTAGTAAAAGAGTTTTACCAAAAGCAATTATTGGAGTGGCTTTGTTTAGTAGTATTATTTACGCGGAATTTAATATTATTGAAATAAAAGGATTTATAATTTCTCCAACAGCTTTTGAAAAAGTAGTTTCTCCTATATCAAGAACCGGTATCTTTAATAAATTAATTCCTGAATTTGACCTTTCATTATCAATTGATACACTTATTGAGAATCTTGCCAAAAAAGAAGTTGAAAAAATTTCTGAAATTAATGCCTTGCCTGATATGATAAAAAATCCTTTAATTGATAATGCCGTAAAAGAATTAGAAAAAAAGATTTCAGAATTTGTCGGTTTTTCCGTAGATCCGCAAGAAAAGGCCTCTAATGTTTTATATAAATTTGTTATGAATAAATTTATATCTATGCCGGAAAATATTAGGAATTTTGCTCCGGCAATTGTTGGTATTATTTTATTTTTAACAATTGTCGGTTTATCTTTTCCTATCAGGGCATTGGCAACAATATTGGCTTTTATAATTTATCAAACCCTTCTTGTTTTAGATTTAAGCGCCGTATCAATGGAAGGTCAAAGTAAAGAAATTGTGTTTTTAAAGTAAAAAATTAATTATAAAATTATATTTTATGTCTGATTATTATAAAATACTCGGTATTAATAAAGATGCTTCAGCGGAAGAAGTTAAAAAAGCTTTTCGTAAATTGGCTCATAAATATCATCCTGATAAAGGCGGGGATGAAAAGAAATTTAAAGAAATAAACGAGGCTTATCAGGTTTTGTCCAATAAAGAAAAGCGCGCTCAATACGACCGTTTTGGTCGGGTTTTTGACGGTTCTTCTGGTGAACCTGGTTTTGGAGGATTTGGTTTTGGAGGACCTTTTAGTAATGCTCAAGGACAAAATCCTTTTGGTGAAATAAAATTTGATTTTGGAGGAGATATGGGAGATTTAGGGGATATATTTGATTCTTTTTTTGAAGGATTGGGAGTAAAACAAAAGCGTCGAACATATCAACACGGTTCGGATATTCAAGTTATTCAAGAGATTAGTCTTGAAGAAGCTTTTCGCGGAATTGAGAAAAAAATAAAATATAAAGTTTTTGTTCGTTGTGAAAAATGTAATGGTTTGGGTTATGATACTAAGGCTGGTTTTGATAAATGTGAAGTTTGTGGAGGACAAGGAGAAATTAAAGAAGTTAGACAAAGCTTTTTTGGTAATTTTATGCAAGTAAGGGCTTGTTCTAAGTGTTTTGGCACGGGTCAAATTCCTAAAAAAGTTTGTGAAGTTTGTAGCGGTAAAGGTAGAATAGTAGGCGAAAAAACCGTTAATGTGGAAATCCGTCCCGGAATTAATGACAATCAAATTATTAAAATTCAATCCGCTGGCGAGGTCGGAGAAAGAGGAAGCAAGGAAGGAGACCTTTATGTTAGGATTAAAATTAGTCCTCATCCGATTTTTAAACGTGAAGAAGAAAATTTAATAATTGAAAAAGAAGCTAATTTAGTTGATTTGCTTTTGGGAAGAAAACTTGAAATTCCGACAATTTCCGGTAATAAATTAAAAGTAGAAGTTCCGGCAGATTTTGATTTAAAAAACAGTTTAAGAATTTCAGGAGAAGGAATGCCTAAATTTAACAGTTTCGGAAAAGGGGATTTAATTGTGCAGTTAAAAGTTAAAACCCCGAAAAAATTAAGCTCTAAAGTTAAGAAAATTTTGGAAGAGTTAAGCGAAGAAATTGACTAATTGATAGTTTTTGTTATAAATTATTTATATCTGCTTTTAGGTAAATAATCGTTTGTTCATAATTTAATTGGTAGATTCGCCGCAGGCGAACTTTTAAGCAGATGTTTAAATAAATAATTTCCTTTTAGTGTCCGCCCATAGCTCAGTTGGTAGAGCAGTTGCCTTTTAAGCAAATGGTCCCAGGTTCGAATCCTGGTGGGCGGACACTGAAAAGAAAAATATAATTTTGTTCTTTAATAATTTTAAATAAAGGAGGTGATAAGATTGAATAATAGATATTATGGAAAAAATCTTAAAAAGAAATCTCGTCTTTCCCGGCGAGAAAGAGTAAAAGAAAAGATTAAGAAAAAAATTAATAAAAATCATATTTCTTATAAAGTCGGTTTAAAAAGAGATTATCTATTTAAACAAGCTCTTCTTTCTTTAAAAAAAGAAGGGAAAATACGGGATTTTATTCAGACGTCTCGTCTTTCAGATGCCGATTTAAACGGGATTGATTTTTACGTGGTTTCTGTTGATGAAAAAAAATATGAAACTTTTAATTTTTCCATTACCGGAAAAAGATGGGTGGCAACGGAAAAAGAAAGACATCCCAATATTATTGTAATGTTTGTTGATATTTACGAAAATATTTTTCTTTTAAAACAAAGAATTTTAAAAGAAATAAAAAAATAAAAAGGCTCTTGATAATACTTTACAAAGAGCCTTTTAAAATTTATAATAAAAAGGTTAAATTTTTAAAATAGTATATTCCGGCGTAGCTCAATGGTAGAGCGGCTCCCTGTTAAGGAGAAGGTTGTAGGTTCGAATCCTTCCGCCGGAGCCAGTCTGTTCTTATCAGAACCTTAGATTCCTGTTGTAATCTTAGGATTAAATCGGTCGGGACAGCTTGTTGTATTTGTTTGTCTTGAACTAAGAATTTATCCCAAAACAGCCCCAGATATTGGCGCTTCAGCCAGAATGGGGCTGTTTTGTATGTCTCGCAGATGTTGCGGGTTAGTTTTAATATTTCCTGCACTGTATCAATGTCCAGCTCACGCTGTTTGTCCAATTTATCTACCTGGTCTTGAATTTGCTGGACATCAATTCTGAATTTGTCTCTGATCCTGACAAAGTCATCGTCAATGATTATTCCTTTGAAGAGCTTGTCTTCGGCCGTGTCTCTTTGAATTTCAATAGCTCTCTTTTTATTGTAGAGAGCATGTTTCTGCTCATTGATTTTATCTTTTTTGCTATTGAAAATGCCCTTTACTTTTTGGATGACTGTTTCAGTAAAGCTCGGGCTGAATTGAATGGTTTTAAATTGTTCTTCAATAAGTTTTTCCAAATCTTTGACCTGAATGTTCTGGCCGTGATTGCTGTGTCTATCTCGGTTGGCGCAGTGATAATATTCTTTATTTTTTCTGGAAACTTTATCAGCGGTAAATCTCTGGCCGCAGATATTACAAAGGACAAATCCGCGCAAGAGGAAAGTGTGTTTTCTTCTTCGGCAGGCGTGCTGATTGTGGTTCTCCATAATTCTGACAGCTCGATAGTGTTCAGCCATAGAAATCATTGGCTCGTGCTCGCCTTTTTTCTCTTGGCCGTTCCATTTCATCAAGCCGGCGTAAAATGGATTTTTAAGAGTGGTTGTCAG
>JAFGBB010000035.1 GCA_016933365.1 Candidatus Wolfebacteria bacterium
ATATATTGTCATATGCCTGCCAGAATACCTTCCTTTCATATTTTTTTTCAACGCCCTAAGTGGATAGTATCATATGAACCAGCGCAGGGTATTGACAAAATAATCGCAGTTTTCTATAATCTTAATTAGTATTATTGAAAACTTTCAGGATAGCCCCTCCCTCCCTCCTGGGTATCCTGCCTTACCCCGATTTTTCGCGATTAATGATAATTGATAAGTTTTATCACAATTATCTTCGGAAAATCGGGGTTTTTTATTTTAACCGATTATTTCTAAAGGCAACGGCCTGACAAGAAATTATTTTCTCAACTTCTTTATAAGTTAAATTCTTAACAAGCTCCAAATAAAACTCAAAGTGTCTAAAAGCTAATGTTTTTAAAATTCTTAAAAGCTTTTCTTTTTCCGATGATTTTTCGTATGTTTGAATAAAATTATAAACGGTTTGAGACCAAAAATTAAAAATGGAATTAACATCTTTAAAACAATAAACTTTTTCCATTAAACGATAATTTTCTTTTCCCAAATTCTTTTTTAATTCTTTTTTATAATTAAAAAATTCGTTTTTGCCGTTAAATTCTTGGGGAGGCTTAATTGTTTTTTTATTAAAAATTTCCGGAGTTATTATTTTTGCGTTTTTCCAAAAAGTTTTATGTTTTAAAAGTTGAAAAAATAAAACATCAATAACTTCTTCAAACATTGTATCTAAGCTTTTCACGCTGGTAATCCGATGATGTTTTTTTCCTAAACCGACTTGGCAAATTTTAAAATTGCCAAATATTGCCGAAGTGGTAAGAAAAATATCAATACCATATCGCAAAACATTTTTAGTCCATTTTTGCGTAATAACCTTTTTAACAAAATTTAAAGAAAAAGAAAAATCTCCGGCAATAGGTTGATAAATATTAAACCCTAAAAGTCCGTAAATTAAGGGATAACAAAGATGCTTTGTCAGCAAGGCTTCGCTTTTATCGCGACTATAAACAGGAGAAACAAAATCATAACCTTTAATTATCGGCATTGCCATTTTTTTTATCCATTCCGGAGTTATACTTTTTAAATCCGCGTCAAAAACAAGATTAATCGGAGAAGAGACTTTATTTATTATTTCAAAAAGGTTTTTAAAATTATAACCCTTGCCTTTTAATCCTTTATCGCTACTGACATAAAATTTGGGAAAGTTGGTTTTTGTTTTTAAAAAATTTTCAGCGGTTTTATCGGAAGAATTATTATCAACATTAACAATTATGGCTTTTTTAGAAGGAAAATATTTTATTAAACCTTTATCAATTTGTTTAACGACAAAAGCAATTGTATTTTCTTCGTTATAAGACGGAATACCAATGACAATATCGGCTTTTTTAATTTTTTTATAATCAATCATACTTTTATTAAATAAAATTTTAAGAAAATTTACAAATAATAAAAGCGAGCAAACTTATTGTTTATGCGCCTTATAATTTTATCAAAGACGATATTAAATCAAGTTCGCCCGCTTTTTAAAAAACCCTTCAAATTATAATTCCAAATTATCAACCTCTCAAAGGGTAAGGAGTCAATTACCGATAAACTTAACTTAACTCATGAGCCGAAACAGGACATAGCTCCGGTAAATTTATTTAAATAAAAATTTATCAAAAATTGTGTCCTCTCCTTACTTTTAATAATCATTTTACTTAAAATTTGTGTCAAGACTTTTATGTGTTAATAACTTAAAATAAAAAATTATTCCGCTACTAAAACTTTAATTTGATAATCAAAAATTTTTAATCCATCAGACATAACTTCAAGCTTAACCAAATATTCGGATGTTTTTTTCCATAAATGAGAAATAATTATATTTTCTCCTCCGCTAAGTTTTCCTTCTTCTTTTAATCCATCTCCCCAATCTATTAAATAATCCAAATCTTCAGGATTGTTTTCTCCCAATGGATTTCTAATTATAAAAGAAATTGGCTGATTTATTTTTGTTAAATAACTGAAATATTCCCGATACAAATTGGAGTTTTCGCTTGTGTTTAAAGTTTCTCCGGCAATGTTTTGGGTTATACTTAAAAAATTTTCTTTAACGCTTTCGGAAATTTTTTCTTTTCCCGATTCAATTGATTTACTTAAAGTTGAACCGCTTTTTTCCAATAACCCGCTTAAATTTTCTTTTAAAGTTTCCATCGCTTCGGTTTTTATTTCAGAAACTTTTTCACTTAAACTTTCTTTAATGGATTCGCTTATTTTTTCTTCGCTTTCGGAAATTTCTTTTTTAAAAAAATTCAGTTCCGGACCATTTACGAATTTTAAAAATTTTTCTTTATCAACAACAAAACAAACCGTTATTGACAAAACAGATATAATTAAAAGCCATATCAATGTTTTTTTCATAATTTTATATATATTTATTCATAACGAAGCGCTTCAATGGGTTCTTTTTTAGCCGCTTGAAAAGCAGGATAAATTCCAAAAACCAATCCCGTTAAAACACTTGATAAAACCCCAAGTATTATCGCGAAAATCGGAAATTGAAACGCCCAATCAACTCCTAAGAGCTTTGAAACAATCAATGTCGCTCCATAAGATAATATTAATCCAAGAATAATGCCTATTATTCCCCCAAGAAAAGTTAAAATTATCGCTTCGACAAGAAACTGATAAATAATGTCTTTTTTTGTCGCGCCTAAAGATTTTCTTAATCCTATTTCTTTGGTTCTTTCAGTCACGGAAACAAGCATAATATTCATTACTCCCACCCCTCCAACAACAAGAGCAATAGCTACGATAGCTCCAATAGCAATAGTTAAAATATCTAAAATATTTTCCACCTGATCAATCATATTTTGCTGAGTCATTATATAAAAATCATCTTTTTCCGAATCAATAATATTATGTCTTTCTCTTAATACTCTTTTAATATCCTCCACTGTCGTTGGAATTAAATCAACGTTTTTTACCCTAACCCAAACTTCATTATAATAATCAATTCCAAGAATATATGTCATAGCGGTAGAATAAGGAATAAGAACAAATTCTCCAACATCAAAAAAGAAAATTTGTCCTTTTGGAGGCAAAACTCCTATAACCTTAAATCTCTGATTGCCAATTTTTATACTTTTGCCAAGAGCTTCTTCCGTTCCAAAAAGTTCTTCTTTTACTTTTGAACCGATAACCGCGACTCTTTCTTTGTTGCGAATCGCGGTTTCATCAAAAGAAATTCCTTCTTCCGGATAAATTTTAAAAACATCTTCAAAAAACTTAGCCGACCATCCCATAATCATTGGCTTATAAGTTTCTCCCCCATAAGAAACCGACCCGGGAACCGAAAGCGCCGGAGCTATATCAATTAAATCGGGAACATTTTCTTTTCTTTTTAAAGCTTCAATATCTTTTTCTTTTAAAGTATTGGAAAAAATAGTGCTGGTGAAATCCGAGAATCCGCTTGGTTCTCTTCCGGGTTCAATCCAAATTATATCCGCGCCAAGAGAACTAATTTCACCAACAATCAAATTTTCCACGCCGCCGCCAATTGATAAAATGGTTATTATGGAAGTAACGCCAATAACAATACCAATAACGGTTAAAATAGACCGCGATTTATTGGCAAGAATATTAATACCAGCAGTTTTAAAAATATATTTAAGCAACATAATTTTATCCGTGAAATAAAGCTTCTATTGGGTCTTTTTTAGCCGCTTGAAAAGCGGGATAAATTCCAAAAACCAGTCCAATAAAAATTGAAACAACTAATCCCATAATTGCTCCGGAATAAGGAAAAATAAAAACCCATTCAAAATTAAAAGCGTAATTTAAAACTAAAGTCGCGACCACCGACAAAAACACGCCCAATAATATGCCAATAACACCTCCTGTTGTTGTAATTACTATCGCTTCAATTAAAAACTGCGATAAAATTTTCTTTTTAGTCGCGCCAATCGCTTTACGCAATCCTATTTCTTTAGTTCTTTCAGTCACGGAAACAAGCATAATATTCATAATACCAACGCCTCCGACAAGAAGAGAAATAGCCGCCATTGCGACAAGAAAAAACGTTAAAATATCAGTTATGGTTTTAAAGGTATCGGCAATTTCAATTTGACTTATCACAAAAAAATCGTCATCTTCGCTATTCTCAATATTATGAAGCTCTCTTAATGTCTTCTCAATATTTTCCACAACAAAAGGAACATCGTTTTCTGATTCTGCTTGAACTATAATACGATTAAAATGTTTAATACCGAGAATATATTGCTGAACCGTGGTATAAGGTATAATGGCAGATTCATCAATATTGAAAAAAAGAATTTGTCCTTTAGGCGGTAACACGCCAATAACTTGAAAATTTTGTTCTTTTATTTTTACCCTTTGACCAATTGCCTCTGAATCTCCAAAAAGCTCTTCTTTTATTCTGCTTCCTATAACAACAACCTTAGCTTTAGAACTTATTTGTTCTTTGGTAAAAAAATCGCCCTTATCGGGAAAAACGCCAAAAATTGAAAAAATAGACTCAGAAGCTCCAATAATCATTGGTCTAAAAATTTCGTTTTCATAAGAAACAACTTCTGTTCCAAAAACAGTTGGCACAATTTCAGTCACGTTAGGAATATTATTTTTATTTTTTAACGCTTCCAATTCTTTTATTTTTAAAGAATCGCTATAAAAACTCTCAACTGTTGAAGAATCCATTGGACCCTTAGGTTCTTTGCCCGGAGCAATCGCGATTATTTTTGAGCCTAAATCCTGAACTTGCCCCAATATTAAACCTTGAGCTCCTTGCCCTAAAAACATCACCAACATAATAGCGGCAATTCCAATAACTATTCCTAAAATAGTTAAAAAAGAACGAGATTTATGAGTTTTAAGACCTATAAAAGCGCTTTTAAAAGTATAAAAAATAGTCATAAAGAAAAATTAAAAATTGAATAATTTTAAAATTTAACACTTCAACATATCATTTTCCTATTTTGTTTTCGCCTTAACGAATTTCCAAAAGGTTTTATTTGCCTTTTTAAATTTACTTAATAAAGTTATCGGCGCGACGGCGATAATCAACGGGTTTATCGCTTTCAATTTCGCCGTCATGAAGGCGAATAATACGCTCGGCATTTTCAGCCGTATAAGTTTCATGAGTAATTAAAACAATCGTATGACCTTCTTCATCGTTTAATTTTTGAAGAATTTCCATTATCACTTGACCGGATTTTGAATCAAGATTTCCGGTTGGCTCATCGGCAAAAATCACTTGCGGACTGTTTACCAATGCTCGAGCAATCGCCGCTCTTTGTTGTTCTCCTCCGGAAAGTTGAGAAGGTTGATGATGAGACCTATGAGAAAGCCCTACGGATTCAATTGCCTTTAAAGCTACTTCATTCCATAAAGATTCTTTTATTCCGGAATAAAGAAGGGGAAGTTTCACGTTTTCCAAAACCGAAGTTCTAGGCAACAAATTAAACGTTTGGAAAATAAATCCCATTTTTTTATTTCTAATATGAGCTAATTCTTCTTCTGAATAATCGTTTATTGTTTTTTCATCAAAAAGATATTTCCCCGCGGACGGTCTGTCTAAAAAACCTAAAATATGAAGAAGCGTTGATTTACCTGAACCGGACGGACCCATAATCGCGACAAATTCTCCGGTTTTAATTTCAAAAGAAACTCCGCGAAGCGCCGGAGTTTCTACGTTTTCGCTATAATAAATTTTTTTTAAATCCCTTACTTCAATTAAACTCATTTCAAAAGAGTAATTACTTTATCTCCCTCGTTTATGCCTTTTATTATTTCAATATCGCCATAAGAGCCTCTAATTCCGGTTTCAACTTTAACCTCAACAATTTCTTTTCCGTCCAATATTCTGACTATTTTATCTCCATTTTTATTAATAATCGTTCGTTGAGGAACAACAATCACGTTTTCTTTTTTATCGGTTACAATATCAATATTAGCCGTCATTCCGGATTTAACTCTTTCATCGTTATTGATAAATTGAAAAGTTGTTTTATAAGTCGCCACTCCCTCAATCACGGTTTCAGCCGGGTCTATTTTAACCACTATAATTTCAAATTCAACATCATTGCCATAAGCGTCAAGCGTGCTTTTAGCGGTATTGCCAATACTTACCTTGGCAATATCCGCCTCTGGAATATTGGCTTCAATTTCAAAATTAGCAACACTTATAACAGAAACAACATTAACATTAGCGCCTATTATTTCTCCAACTTTTGTCTCTTGTTTAGTAACAATTCCGGCAATCGGAGATTTAATAATGGTTTTAGAAATTTGAGCTTGATAATTTAAAACATTAGCTTGAGCTTTTTCAACTTGCGCTTCTTGAGCTAAAATTTGTTCATTAGTTGCTCCGGCTTTTTTAAGTAAAAGCTCTTGAATTTCAAGATTAAAATTAGATTCAGCGGTTTTAATTTTTTCTTCCGCTGTTAAAAGATTGCTTAAAGCCGTATTAATATTTGTCCTAGCCGTAAATATATCCGCTCTCCAACCATCAATCGTTGTTTGAGTAAGACTTAAACCCTCTTTAACTTCATTTAACGCTTCAGAAACATCGTCTAAAAATGTTTTAATTTCATTTAAATTTTCTTTTGTTAAATTAGCGTAAAAAAACAAATCATCGTTTAATGTTAATTCCTCCAAAAAAGATTTCCAAGAAATAAGAGTATCTTCTGAAACTGACCTTTGCCATTCAACGTCTATTTTTAATTGATAATTAGATAAATAAAAATTAATTTCAGGATTAGGTATTGCCGGTTTTTTAAAAAATTGGTCAACTTTGTTTCTTATAGCGTCATCGGATTTTGTGTAAGCGTCTTGTATTTTATCTATTAAACCCTTATTCGCTTCTTCAAGAGCTATTCGCGCGTTTACAACTTTTGTTTCTTGAACTTTAATTTCTTCCTCCCGAGTGCCTATTTTTAATTCTTCCAGTTTTGCCTGTTGAGTTTTTAAATCGGCTTGAGCTTGAGCAAGTTGAGCGTAAATTTCGGCATTTTCAAGCTGAATTAATGTTTGACCGGCAACTACGCTATCGCTCACGCCTACAAAGATTTTAGAAACTCTACCGCTATTTTCAAAAGCCAAATTAACATCATGAGCGGGTTTTACCCTCCCTGTTACGCTAACCTCCTGAATAATATCTGCTTTTTGAACGGTTATAAATTCATAATCCGGTTTTTTTGAACCCCCAAAAATAAAATAGCTTGCTCCAATCAGAACAAAAATAGTAACAATAATAACAATTGGTTTTTTAAAGAATTTTTTAATTTTTTTCATATTAAACTTGATTTTAACACTATTTTTATTTTTAAGTCAACGGAATTTTCTTTTAAAAAAATTAAGATTCAAAATCGGTAATGTTTTTAAAATTGCATTCACAAGGAATTTTATGGCAAATATGACAATTATTTGAAAATAATTTTGAAAGTTCTTTTGCCATATCCTTACCAAGCGAACTGAAAACTTCCATACAACAAGAAGCCAAATCCGCCGCCTCAGTTTCAACTTCTTTAAAGTCTTTTTTTTGACGATTGCTTCTGTATCTTAACAAAGCTTCTGAAAATTCTCCTATTTCTTCAATAAAATGAACCCCGCTATGTTCTAAAGTTCTATGTCGCGAAGGATAAATTTCTTCAAACATCGCCTGAAATTGACTTAAGGTTTTCGGCTTCTTGTTTAAATCTATATTTTCTTTCGGCAATGGTTTACCCTTATCTTTACCGCAAACACAAGGACAAGAAGCGCAGTAAAAACAAACATAAGGAAATCTTTTCCAAAGCTCTTCTTCTATGTCTATATGTAATTGATTGGTTATTGAAATAAACCAACTAAAAGAAATTAATAAATTTATTTTTGTTTTTTCTTTATTTTCTTTTCTTATTCCTTTTAATCCCCGCGTGGCAAACCGCTCCATATTAACAATCATATCTTGTAAATTAAAATATCGGTCATTAGGTAAACCATAAATTTCTTTAATAAACGCTTGATATTCTTTAATTGTCGTATCTGGTTTTACAAAAGCCATTTTTTTAAAAAATTATAACTTATTTTCATAAAATTTACTAACGGCTCAACATACTGAGCCGTTAAATTTCTTTCGTCTTCTATCTTCAGCCTGCCTTACCTGATTTTCATCCATTCCAAAATGATGAGCAATTTCGTGCCAAACCGTGTTTTTTACGATTTCTTTAATTTCTTCTTCGTCTTTTGCTTCAATTTCAATCGGTTTTTGAAAAATAGTTATTTTATCAGGCAATACCGCGGTGTAATTTACGCCTCTTTCCGATTGAGGCACGCCTTCATACAAGCCAAACAATGTCCAATCTTGACCAAGATTCAGTTTTTTCTTCTGAGCAGAAGTTGGCTTGTCTTCTAAGACAATTACCACATTTTTCAATTTTAGCAAAAATTTTTCCGGAATAGCTTTTATTCCCTGATTTACGATTTTTTCAAAATCCTTTCGGCTTAAATTTATCATAAATTAATCATTTTGCTTTTTTAAACTCATTTTCTTCCATTTTTTCATTTACTTCACTTTCTTCAGCCCTAACAAAAATATAAGCGATTACGCCTCCAATAATTATCACTAAAATTATAGGAAAAAATAATAGCATAATTTTATTTTAACATAAATTCAATAATTTTTAACGAAAAAAACCGGTCCTTTATAAAAAAGAACCGGTAAACATTTTTTATAACGCCCGCGCCACTCACGCCAATGGCGACAAATCCCTCCCAAGAATAAAAATCGGATGATTGTCGCCTATGGCGCGAATAACCTCTTCTGTTTCTTCGCGCCAACGCGGATCCCAATTCTCACGATTGAGGGTTTTAAAACAATCCAATGCCCGCTCGCGGTTTAAAAAAAGAGCTGTTAAGGGCGTTGTTTTGCCGCCCCAAAAGATCGTGTTTACCTCATCAGGGCGACGCTCCGTTCTATGGGAAACGTCAAAAAGGCAAATACCGTCTTTCATTACCCCGACAAACCTGCCGTTTTTCAAAATACCACCCGCCTTGACAGAGCTTTCTCCCGTTAACTCAATCTTTATAATTAACGGATACGCGTTTACAATCCAATCAGTCACAAAATAGACCGACGTTTTTGTAACCGCAAAAAATTCGTGAATTACAGATTACATAATCTTCCTCCTTTTTAAAAGATTATTAGTATATTAATTTTTAACAAATAACTAAAAAACATATAACATATTCCATTGGGGTTGTAAATAAAAAACCCGGACAATCCAAATTCTCGGTTTTAATAACTTATTTTTTAACTAAGCCGGTTAAATTACTTCAGCGATTTCTCGTCTCTTTCCGATAAACAAAATAAGAATAAACAACAGCGTAAAGCGCGAACGAAATAGCCGGAATAAGCGCGAAATAAAAAGCGTAATTCGGGAAAATTATCCCAATAAGAACAATAAGCGCGGCGATTTTAAACAGCTTTCCTCCTAATCGGTGCGTCTTTTCCCAAACTTTTTCATTACTCATTGTCCAAGGAGTTCTAATTCCTATAAACCAATTTCTCTTTGAATTTTCAATTAAAATACCGCAATAATAGAACAAAATCCCAAAAGCCGGCAACAAAAAACGATTCATATTAAATTCAAATCCAAAATTCCAAAGAATAGTTAAAAGAAAAACATAAAATAAAAATAATAAAAAAATAACAATAAATCCATCAAAGTATTTCCTGAATTTTTCAATATTGGTTTTTAAGGGGTCTATTTTAGGAATTAATAAAAATATCAAAAGACTAAACAGCGATATTATCGGTATTAAAAAAACTCCCCAAAACTTTGACATATAACCATTAACTTCACCTTTAATATTCCAGTGAGAAGCCATTCTTTCCGGCATTAAAGGATAACAAAATAAAGCTAAAATAAAAGAAAAAAGTAAAATAAAAACAACGATTATTCGGCTTTTATTTATTTTTAAATTAATCTTTTTCTGTTTATCGTTTTCCATATACCTTAATTATAATACAACTTAATAGAAATTTAATAAACTAAAAATAAAAAGCCCTTTGGGCTTTTTATTTAGATTTGGATTTAACCTTGATTTTCTTTTTTAAAGATTTTTCATTCTTGGCTTTCGGCATAATAATTTTTAAAACTCCTTTATCGTAATCCGCTTCAACTTTATCTTCATCAACATCCATTGGTAAACGAATCATTCTTTCAAACGAACTTTTTCTGCTTTCTTTACGCCAATAATTCTTTTCTTTATCTTCTTTTTCCTCTTCCATTTCTCCTTTTACAATCAAAACGCCATTCTTAACAGAAACATCAATTTTTTCCGGATTAAAACCGGGCGCGTCCAATTCAACAATTATTTCATTTTTCTTTTCGTAAACGTCCATTGCCGGTTCTGAAATTTTTCCTTTTGAAAAAACCGGTAAAAAGAAATTATCATCTTCAAAAAAATTATCCAAATCAGAAAAAGATTTCCACGGTATTAATGCCATAAATAAATTTAAAATTTATTATTAACCGACCTTTTAAAAAATTTATTCTGAAAGTTCTTCTTCAACTTCTTTTTTCCCTTTCTCCATTTCTTTAACTTGTTCTTCGTCTTCTCTTAAAAGTAAAGTTTGAAACTCTCCAACATGAGTTTTTTCCTCTCTGGCAATATCCAATAAAATTTTTTTAATATTTTCGCTTTGAGCCAAAGCCGCCATTTGTTCATAAAGATTAATAGCGTCCAATTCTGCAATTACGCCAATTCTTAAAATTTCTTTATCTAAATCTTCTTTTTTAATTTTATTAAGTTCAATTGGAATTTGTGATAACATATTTTTAAAAAATAATTTAATTTGCGTCCCTTTTTTAGAATTTTAACATAATTTTTCTTTTTTTTCAATTTTATCTTTAATTAAGAACCCAAATTGAATAATTTAAATAAATCGCAAAACTTACCCAAAGAATATAAGGCAAAAGAAGTAGCCCCGCCAATCGGGAAATTTTATAAAAATAAATAATTATCCAAAGAATTGCCAACCAAAGCAAAATAATTTCCATTAAAGCTAAAAAAGGATTTTGAAGTCCAAAAAATATAATTGACCACGTAGCATTAAGAATTAACTGAAAAATGAAAATTGTAAGCGCTTTTTTTATAATTTTCTTTTTTGCTTCTTCTATTTCTTTACCATAAGAAAGCCAAATCAAAAAAGCGGAAATTCCCATTAAAAAATAAAGAGTTATCCAAGCCGGTCCAAACACCCAAGCCGGAGGATTAAGCGCTGATTTAGTTATTCCATTATACCATCCGGGAATTGCCGACACCGTAAAAAATGACCCGATTATTCCCGCCAATTGACAAACTATTATTGCTATAATTAATTTAAAAAAAGTTTTTATTTTCATATTTTTATTTTACCATATTTTAAATTAAAAAATAATCTTCTTAACAAAAAAACACGGTATAAAACCGTGTTTTTTATTTTTTGGTTATCTTTGATAACCACCTCGGTTAAAACCGCCGCGGTCGGATCTTGGTTCTTGAGGACGCGCTTCGTTAACCGTGATGGTTCTTCCCCCTACTTCCTTACCATTAAGTTTAGAAATAGCGTTCTGAGCCTCTTCTTCGGTTGACATTTCCACAAAGCCGAAACCTTTGGAACGTCCAGTCATTCTGTCAGTAATAACAGCTGCTGAATCTACTGTGCCAACTTGAGAAAACAAGTCCTGCAAGGCCTGTTGGTCGGTTTCATAAGGCAAACCACCAACATATAATTTTTTAGCCATATTTTCTTTTAAACAAGCGAATTTTTCGCTTTACAGCAAGCCGACCATTCAAATTAATTAATTTTTAAACTTTACTCTTGCTTTATTTACGTAAGGAAATAAGGAAAGGTAAGTGCTTGCTTACTTAAAATATAATATAAAGAATTTTTTTTGTCAAACCTAAATTCTTTAATTCTTTAAAATCTCAAATTATTCTTTTAAACAGTTGGAATCTGAACCGGAGAAGATTTGCTTTTTGGTTTTACAAAAAAAGCAATTATCAAATAAACAGCGGAAAGACCTACTAAATCATAAACTAATTTTGAAGCAATAGACATATCGCCAAAGATAGTGGCGACTAAATCAAAACCGAATAACCCTATTAAACCCCAATTCAATCCCCCAATAATCACTAAAACCCAAGCTATGTTTTTTAATATTTTCATAAATTTAAAACTATTTTAAATTATTTTCGACCTTTAAAATATTTATTTATAATTATACTACAAAAAAATTAATAAAAAAAGAATGAGAATAAAGAAATCAATATGGCAAAATTTACATTTGCTAAAAATATAAAAAAAATAAATTTTTTAAAAGGATAATGTAATAAAGCTAAAGAAAACGACAAAATATCGCTAGGCAAAAGCGTAAAACCGGAATATAAAAATATAAAAACCGGAATAACCCATTTTGGTTTTTTCTTAATCCATTCAGTCAAATAAACGATTAAATTTTTAATCTTTTTATTTTGAGAGACAAAACTTCTTCCGTGTATTCCAAAATAAAAAAACAAAGGGTCGCTTAAAGTAAGACCGGTTCCGCCAATTAATCCCAAAAGAAAAGGATTTAATCCGTTAATCGCCAAAGTTATTAAAAAAAAGAAATAAGAAGTGGAACTAAAACTTGAAGCGCCTCCCAAAAAAGCCGTTAAAAAAACTATAATATAAATATTATTAACGCCTATTTTTTCAATAATTTTTTCAATTCCAATAAAATGTATTAAAAAAATAAAAGCAACAATAATCAAAAAAATTAAAACAAAAAATATATTTCTTTTAAAACGACTGGTCATAAACAAATTATACAACAAATGTCTTATAATAAAAAAAGTTTATTAATAGACACGCCTAATTCTTTAGCGATATTTAAGGCAAGTTTTAATGAAGGATTATATTTTCCTTGCTCTAAAAAAACTATAGTTTCCCGACGCACACCCACCCGTTGGGCTAATTCTTCCTGAGTCAAGCCTTTTTTGTTTCTGAATTCTTTTACTCTTATTTTAAGAATTTTCATTTTTCTTTTCGTATATTTTAAATAAGACGGCATAAACAACCATAAGAAAAGAAGCGGAATACAACAAAGCAGTGGCAATGCCAAATAAAATTCCTTCTTTTTCATCTATTCCCGCGACATAAAGAATTAAACCAATAATAACTGAAACGCCAAGATATATTCTCATTGCCCAAAGAGAAGCTTTGCCGGCTATCATATAATCGCGTTCATCAGCCATAATTTCTTTTACGTTCTGTCTTAAAATATAAAGAAAAACCCAGGAAGCGACTATGATTATTAACGGTAAATACCAATTACCATAGTTAATAGACACGCCAATCACAATAGCTACAATAATAACCGCGACAAGTCTATAAATACTAAATGATTTTTTAGTCATAAAAATTTAAATTATTCTTGTTATTTTCAAATACCGACCTTTAAAGTTAGTTATTTCTAACTATCTTAATGTTAGAAAAATATAACATCTCTGTCAAGAGGTATTTTAAAAATTCAAGCAATAAATAAATTTTATCGCCAATAATCTGAAAAGATTGAATTCGCTTCCAAATCAGCTTTATAAAAAATAGACATAGGCATTCCATAAGCGCCGGGCGCCACTTGATATTGCTGAAAATGAATTACCAGTGAATTATAATTAAAAGTAAAATTTTCATAATTATTCGGTATTGGCTTTGTTCCCTCGCCCATCATTTGAGCTAAAATTCCATCCACTTTTACGCCATTGCCTTGAAATTGCATACTAAGGTCTAATTCAGCCAACTCAGAAAGATTGTTTAATGCTTCATCTGAATTATTTAAAAATTCAGTTATAGTTATTTCTTTTTGATTTTGAATATCATAATTAAAAGATTTAATTTCATTAAATCCGTGCGCTCCGCCGGTAAAATAATATAAACGAACAACAAAACTTATATATTTTTCATTAATCTGCGCCGGTTCCCATTCAGCAATAAAATCAAACGGCGTTTCAGGATATTCTGAAAACATATCTTCAGGCAAAGCAGTCGCTTTTCTTGCCTGCCAATTTTCCAAAGAATCATTCTTAAACTCCGCTATTCTGTTTATTACAAAATCGGAAATCTTTTTATTAAAATCTTCTTCTATATTTTCAAATTGCGGATATTCCGCCTGAACATTAAAAGATTTATCAGTCTCATGAATGGCTTTTATAAATACAGACGAAGAATTTTCTTTTGTTTTCAACGCAAAGAAATCCGTTTTTAAACCCAAATAAACCGCGGATAAAGCCACTAAAATAATTATTAAAAACAACCAATTATTTTTTTTCATAATTTTCATTCTTTAATTTTTAATTCATTAAACCACTCAGTCGCAAGTAAATTTATTTTATTATTAACATTTTCCTTATTATTTCCCTTGTTAAAATTTAAAACTTTATCTTGAATATTCTCCGGAAAAATTCTTTTAACATCTTCAAACCAATCAGCCCCATCTCCGGGCGCTTCGTAAGAAAATTCTTCTAAATCATAATAAGACATTTCATTGGGATAATTTATTTTTGCCGGCCCAGACATTCCACTAACTTCTTTTAATTGATTGTCTTGAATTATAAATTCCGCGCAACGCGCCCAAACATATAAAGGAAATAATTCTTCTTCCGGATTTAAATTTTCAACCGCGCAAAAATTTTGACTATTCTCTTTTGTTTTCCAACTAAAATGATTTTGCGTTAAAAGATAATCCGTAATCGCTTTTTCTATATAGTCGTTTGGGAATTCTTTTTTTACGAAATTTTCCGACAAATCGTTTTCAATCCCGATATTTAAAAATTTCTGTTCTTCAAAATCATTAATCTTCTTAGGCAAAAAAACATAACCAATTCCAATTATAAAAAAGGCGATGAAAATAACAAATAAAATTTTTTTATTTTTTGAATGTCGTTCAAAAATCATAAATTTAAGTATTTTTCAAATTTTTATTTATTGTTTTAATAACTTATAAACGGCTCAACAAGTTGAGCCGTTTAATAAATTATTTTAATTCATAATAAACTCCTCTTCCTCTTTCTCCTACCTGACGAATAAGACCTTCTTCTTCTAATTGGTCAAGATAACGCGTGGCAGTAGAATCAGAAACCCCTAAAATTTCTTCTACATTATTATTAGTAATTCTTTCGTGCGTCTTTATAAAATTTAAAATTTCTTCTTTGCTTGACCGTTTTTTCTCCAATTGAGCCTCAATAAATCCGGGCCATTCTTTTTCCAATTTTACTCTCTGTTTGCCCAAATAAGTTCCAATGCCAACCCCAATCAATCCCACAATAATTAAAAATAAATAATCCATATTTTTTAAAAATTATATTCTATCTATTTAAATCTATTTTAACACAATTTAATTATTTTTTAAGCAAATTTATTTTATATAATAAGTAATAATAAGATTAAAATATTTTAATTTGCTTTTTTACTTTTTAATCGCTTCTCTTTTCCAGCTCTCTTAATACGAGTTTGCGCTTTTCCTATCGCATCGGGAGTTGGAAGTTCTTCTGGCATAGTACCTCCCAAATTTTTAATAGTATTTCTTACTCTTTGACCAACTTCATAATGAGCTAGATTCGCTTCACTTGACCCCCTAATGAACTCGCGTTTTATTTTTGCATCTGTTTGCGTAGCCCTAAAAAGATTTGCGGCTAATTCCTCGCTGTTCATATGGTCAAGAATTTTCTGCGATTTTTTTAATCTCTTTTTTGTGTGAATATCTTGCATTGTAAGACCGCCATATAAACCCTTATATCCCGCATTTTGAAAAATAGCGAAACTTTCAACCCCCACCATAGAAGCAGTTTTCATTAGACCAGTGTTATGCTTCTTCACCTCCTCGCGCAAAAATATACGGCTACCATCTTCAATTAAATTATCGGTTTTTTCTTGTTTTCGGGTTTGAATCGCAAAATATGTTTGCCCCTTTGCTACTACAACCTTAGTTGGGTCGGAATTTTGAACAATAAGATAACAGGCATAACGGGAAAGATATATAGTATCTATAGCTTTTTCGGCTCCTGAGCCAATTTCAACCATCTCGTTGGCATCAACAAAATGGCTGTGGATAACTTCACCAGTATTTTCACAAGCTATTTTAGCTTTGTTAACCGCGGTTAAAAAATTACGATAATCAGTATATTCTAAAGCCTTGGCAAGTTCACGAGATGACCAATATTCTTTACCATTATTATCTATTCTTTTAATTGTCTCAAATGTATTCCCTGACATAAATTTATTGTTTTATTTCAACTTAAATCCATTTTAACACAATCTTTTAACTTTTTTAATACATCAATATTAAAAGTTATTATTGCGTATTTCCTCTCTAATCTCCATCCAAAGCTTGCCAAGATGATTTTCTCCATTTTTATCAGGACCCCATCCCCAATACGCGTCCCGCCACGAATTTTCTATAAGTTCTTTATTTCCGGATTCCAGCAATTTCTTTTTCACATAAGGATGTTGTTCAACTTTAGCCAATAAAATATCTTTCATTACCTTAAGTTTAATATTATCCCAATCTTTTTTATATTTATTTTTATTCGCGCAAGCCAATTTAAAAGCGTCATGAGCGGAACGAGTATTTCTTAATTCATTTAATATCTCAATGTCTTCAAATTTTTCAGAATGATAAGCATGTTCCGAAGTCATCCAAATCTCTTTTTTCCACTCAAGTTTAAAAGCGGAAAAATTGGAAAATACATAAAATTCCTGCTCGTAAAAAAATATTTGTTTTTCGTTATCTAAACCATGCATATTATATTAAAATTTGTGATATATTATTTTATTAAAATATTTAATATTTACAATAAAAATCCTATAACTATCAAAATTACTTCAGTATATAAAAACACAATCAACAATGTACCGATTAAATTAAAAGTTGAACCTAAAATACTCAATAATTCCATAAATTTATTATATGCAAATATTCTGCACCCTGCCCACTTGGCCGTCTTCTAATCGCACTTTAATCCCGTGCGGATGAAAACCGGAATTCGTCAAAATTTCCGCCACTATTCCGCGAGTCAACGTTCCAATTCTTTGGTCCTTTTTTAAAACCACTTCAACTTCCTGGCCTATTTTTATATCTTCTCTATTTTGAGGGTTCATAAATTTTTATTTATTAATTTCCGCCACTGAATCAATTTAAATTGATCAACAAGTTCTATTGGCTTATCTTCTGCAAATCTTTCCGCTTCTCGAGTAAAAACACTGGTTGTAATAATATATCCCTTTCCTTTCGCCAAATGATCGACAAGCGCGCCGTAAAATTCCCTGACCTGTGGTTCAGTAACTTTCCATCGGTAATACTTCTTACATTGAATATAGTGTTTAATTCCATTTTTTTCCGCGATAACGTCAATTCCTCCGTCATGCGACCCCCCAACCGATTCGGTTTTGAATCCCATTTCCTTAAACATCCAAGCAATATAATCTTCAAAACAACTCGGGGAATAATCCCTTAAAGACATAATGTATTCATTGTCCGACCGCCATCCCTGCCCTCTCTTGAAACCCCTTTTATTTTTCCAATTATGAAATAGTTTCGGCAATAAAAGTTCAAAAAATATCCGAGCAATAATTATGATTCCAATAACCAGCCATAAGGACCAAAGCAATTTTATAATATTAAAATTAAACATCCCTAGTTTAAAATTTTATACCGCTTTCTTTTTCAAATATTACGATAATATTTTCTATATCATTTTCTATTTCTTTAACATTCCACAACTTTATTCTATCTTTTTCTATTTTAACACGCCACCCACTTAAATGAGCTAATTGTTTATCCGCTTTTATTTTTGCATCATAAAGTGTTTGGGTTATTTGGGGTCGTATTTTTTTCCAATCCTTATTATTATCCAAAAGATCTTGAGCAATAATATCATTTTTATTTTTCTTAATATCTAGATAAAAAAAATCTACCAACGTCCTAGTATGAATTGCTAAGGACTCTATTAATAAATTTTTTTCAAATGAAATTTCTTGTTTAGATAAATAAATCCTTTTACAGGTTTCTCGAAACATTGAAATTTCATATCCTAAACATTTTTTATTTTCTTCTTTAGTTATTAAAATTAATCCACTATAAGTCCAATAATTGTTATTCATAATTTTTTTTTCTAAATTAACCCCTTTTTAAATAAACACTCTAAACATGCATAACCATAATTATCATTATTTTCTTTAAATGAAAAAACTATAATTTTTTTTTCCGAACCGCAAAATTTACACTTTTCATTTTTATTATCCATAAATTTATTTTCCTAATTTTTTGATTTCGCTGTTAATCCACTTTTCCGCTTCTTGTTCATCTTTTTCTATGGCCATCTCTACGCCTCGCTTAGCAATTTCAAGCAGGAATTTTGATAATTTTTTGGTTTCATACATTTCAGTAATTTTCTTTTTGATTTCTTCCTGTATCCTTGAATCAATTTTAGGCAAAGGAAAATTTAAAATATCTTCATCTGTAATTGTTGGATAAGATGTGCCCGTATTAAATTTAAGTGAAAAATCAAGCAAGGGTTTCAATCTCAAAAATACAAACAGAGTTTCCTTATTTACTACTCCATTTTCTTGCAAAACTGTAAATGCTCCACTTCCGATATAATTTTCATTACCAACAATTCCTATTGCTCCGCGATATGGCCTTACTTTTGAAACAATTACATCATTTTTTTGCAGTTTAATTTTTGCATTTGCCGGTAATTCATCACCACATAAAATCATTGGCTCCATGCTTCCGTCTGATATATTCACAGACCCAATTTCGATATATTGATATTCTTTATCTAAAATCTTTTTAAAAGATTTTTTATTTTGTTCAAATTGACTCTTGACTATATCAAATCCGCCTTTGTATTTTTTCACTGCTTCAATAATCTCCTCATATTTCGGCTGGAAATACTCCGCGTCAAAACGTTCGGCTTCTTGTGTCGCAGAAAAGTTTTTCACAAAAGCAAGTTTATGTTTCGGCTTCCAGTCCATAAGTCCAAGTTCGGAAATGAGTAATTGTTCGGCTTGGGAATAAATATTTTTTGAATTTTCCTTCAATAAAAAAGCTTCATATACAATTTTTGAAACTAGTTTTTGTATTTGATCTTCAAGGTTTACAATTTTTACTTTTTTAATATCTTTAAGAGTTAATTTCTGTTGCACCTGACCAGATAAAACTCTATTTACTTGATTTCTGCCGTATGAACAATTAAGAAATGACAATAGAAAGCCACTAACAAGTTTGTATTTTTTTTTAATCTTCACCCCCATTACATTTTGACTAAAATTCAGTCTTTCAAATCTCAAATTTATTGCGACATCTCCGATAGTTCCAACTTTCGCCATTAATAAGTCATTTTTCGCGAGTTCCGTTTTTTTTTCTTTTTCGTGAGATTCTTTTTGTATTTGTATAATTTCATCACTTGAAATAAATTCGTCTTTCAAATCGCCCGACCTTAAAAAGGCAACACCGCCCTCCTCAATATAACTGTTTGGAGAAATATCAAAAATTCCCTTTTTTATAAAATTAGAAAAGTCGTTTAGCTCGGTAGTCTTTTTGTTAAACAAAAACTTTTCTAATTTTTGATATCTTGGTTCGAAATAATCTGCATCAATCCTAAAATCAGAATTTTCTTTTACCGTTTTATAATTTACAACTGAATATTGCATAATTATTTTTGATTAGAAGCGGAT
>JAFGBB010000006.1 GCA_016933365.1 Candidatus Wolfebacteria bacterium
AAAGAATATAAAGCCACTGTTAATGTTGGCTTTATACCTATTATAAAAGAAGTTGCTCCTTATTAATAAATAGTTGTTAAAATAAAATAAAAATTCGCCATATAAGCGGATTTTTATTTTTAATAATATTTTTCTAAATAATTTAGCGGTTGACAAAAGTTCTCTTTTTTTGTATTCTTTATAAAACATAAAAATGTTAAGTAAAACAATCAACAATTTAATAATTGATTTAAAGCCACGCCATCGGGAAGTTTTGATTGGCCGTTTTGGTTTAGATGGCGGTTCTAAAAAAACTTTAGCCGGACTTGGAGAAAAATATGGAATTACCAGAGAAAGAGTAAGGCAAATTGAAGAAGAAAGTTTAGAATTGGCTCGGGAACGTATTTTAAAAGAAAAAATGTCAAAAGAAGTTTTAGAAACCATTGACCGACATTTAATTGGTTTAGGGGGTTTACGAAGGGATAATTTACTTATTCCGGAAATTAAAATAATTTTTAAAGATAACAATCTTCATCATTGGCATTTACGGTTTCTTTCTGAGGTTTCAGGAGGACGTCCTTTGTATTATTCCGGAAATTCCGAACTTCATAATTTTTGGTATTTAAACGAAAAAAATATTGATTTTGTTAATAAATTCGTTTTAAAATTAGAAAAAATAATTGCCGATAAAAAAGAAGACTTAATAACAAATCAACAATTTTACGATTATTTTACGAAAATAGCTAAAATACATAAAATTTCTGATTTTATTGGATTAAATTATGTTTCTATTTCTAAAAAATTTAATCTTAATCCTTTTGGAGATTGGGGATTAAATGAATGGGAAGAAATTAGCCCTAAAACAGTTAGAGAAAAAGCTTATTTGATTTTAAAAAAAGAAAAAGAACCTCTTCATTTTAGGAAAATTGCCGAAGCAATTAATAAAATAAATTTTTCCGGCCGGCCGGCTCATCCTCAAACAGTTCATAATGAATTGATTAAGGACCCGAGATTTGTTTTAGTTGGCAGGGGAATGTATGGACTTTCTGAATTTGGTTATAAGCCGGGAATTACCAAAGAAATTCTAAAACAAATTTTAAAAGAAGAAGGACCTCTTTTTCCGGAAGAAATAATTGATTTAATAGAAAAACAGCGTTTTTTAAAGAAAAATACGATTCTTCTTAATCTTCAAAATAAAGATTATTTTAAAAAAATGCCTGATGGAAGATACGCCGTAAAATAAATTCTAATTTTAAAATTAAGTTAATTTAAGGTTAAATAAATAAAAATTCAGTTAAGATTGAAAATTTATTTATTTAATAACAAGTTGGTTTTATGGATATTTTTTTCGGTATAATTGACAGTGTAATTGGTTTGATTATATTTTTTTGGTGGCTTATTTTGCCACTTTTTCTTTTTTATATTTTTTGCAAGCTTTGGATGATTTATATTAGAACTAAGTTTGTAAATAATCTTAAATGGTCATTGTTTGAAATTAAGGTTCCTAAAGATATTTTAAAAACTCCTAAAGCGATGGAGCCTGTATTTCATGCTTTAATTGCTATGTATTCTTTTGGTCCGGCTAAACCCAATGTTTATATTAAGGGCGAGGTTGAACCATGGATGTCTTTGGAAATGGCCGGTTATGATGGCGAAGTTCATTTTTATGTTTATATGCTTCCAAAATATCGTAATTTATTTGAATCGGCTGTTTACGCGCAATATCCGGGAATAGAAATCACTGAGGCTGAAGATTATACGGAACTTTTAGCTTCAGATTTGCCTAATGAAGTTTATGACCTTTGGGGAACGGATTTTACATTAGCCAAGGAGAGTTATTATCCAATTCGGACATATCCTTTTTTTGAAGAATCTCAAGAAGAAAAACGATTAGACCCAATAGCCAATATTACTGAAATAATGTCTAATTTGAAAAAAGATGAAATGATTTGGCTTCAAATATTAATTAGTCCCGCGGATGAACCAACCGGAAATTATTGGCGCAGAGAAGGAGAGAAAAAAATAGAAGAAATATCAGGAATAAAATCTTCAAAAAGCAAATCAAAATCAACTTTAGATTTGGGAAGTTTCACTCATAATTTATTTTTAGCGCCGGCTCAACATCCTGAATGGGGAAAAAAGAAAGAAGAAGAAACTTCTGTTTCTAAAGTTTTAAATCCTTTTGAGCAAGAAGCGGTAAAAGCGATTTCAAATAAAATTTCAAAATTTGGATTTGAAACCGTAATTCGTTTTGTTTATATTGATAGACGAGACAGTTTTACAACGTCTAATTTTTCAGCGGTTATAGGCGCTTTTAATCAATTTAGAACGCAAGACCTTAATGCTTTAAGACCTAATAGTAAAACAATCACCTTAAAAAGCGGTTGGAAGGCGATGTTTATTCCGAGATATAAAAAAGCAGTAGAGCTTTTTCGTAAAAAAAGACTTTTTAGAAATTATCGGACAAGAAAATTTGGTCTTTATAATAAAATTAGACTGGAAAAAATACCTGTTTTAAATACGGAAGAATTAGCCACAATTTATCATTTCCCGACAATGATGGTTCAGTCGTCGCAATTACGCAAATTAGACGCTAAGAAAGTTGGTCCTCCGGGAGAATTGCCTATTGAAGAAAATTAATTCTGATTTTATTCTTTTTATTTGTTATAATAAAATAAGTTGTGATTATAATAATTAAAATAACTATTTATATATTTTTATGAGCGATATAACTCTTTTTGGAAAAACCAATTTTAGAAATCAAAATACTAAATTTGGAATTAAAACCGATGACCGACGCAGGCATTTTTATGTTATTGGAAAAACCGGTATGGGCAAAACAAATTTATTGGAAAATATGGTTATTTCCGATATTAAAAATGGTAAGGGCGTAGGCGTGGTTGACCCTCATGGTGAATTTGCAGAAAAAATACTTGATTTTGTTCCGGAAAACAGAATTGATGATGTGATTTATTTTAATCCCGCGGATATTGAATATCCGATTGCTTTTAATCCTTTAGAACAAGTAGATATTGAACATAGGCATTTGGTAGCGTCTGGCATTATGGGAGTTTTTAAAAAAATTTGGCCTGATGTTTGGTCAGCTCGAATGGAATATATTTTAAATAATTCTCTTTTAGCTTTATTAGAGTATCCATTTTCAACTCTTTTGGGGATAATGAGAATGTTATCGGAAAAAGATTATCGTAATAAAATTACAGAACATTTAAAAGACCCCGTAATTAAAGCTTTTTGGCTTAATGAATTTGCCCGTTATACTCAAAGATTAGAAACCGAAGCCGTAGCCGCTATTCAGAATAAAGTCGGACAATTTGTTTCTAATCCTTTAATTCGCAATATTATTGGACAAATTCGTTCCAGTATTGATATGAGAAAAATAATGGATGAAAAGAAAATATTAATAGTTAATATTGCTAAAGGAAGAATTGGTGAAGATAATTCCGCGCTTTTAGGAGCTATGATAATTACTAAATTGCAATTAGCGGCAATGAGTAGGGTGGATACACCCGCGGAGAAACGCGAGGATTTTTATCTTTATGTTGATGAATTTCAAAACTTTTCCACGGAATCTTTTGCTAATATTTTATCAGAAGCCAGAAAATACCGACTTAATCTTATTTTGGCGCATCAATATATTGAACAGTTAAATGATAAAGTCAGAGCGGCTATTTTTGGCAATGTTGGCACTATTGTTTGTTTTAGAATAGGAGCAGAAGACGCGGAATTATTGGAAAAAGAATTTGCGCCGAATTTTACCGCCAATGATTTGGTAAATTTGGCAAAATATAATATTTATATAAAATTAATGATTGACGGCGTCGCTTCAAGACCTTTTTCAGCTGAAACATTAGAACCGGCCAATCCTTCACATGATCCGTTTGGGGATGTAATAATTGAAAATTCAAGAAGTAGATACAGCACGCCTCGAAATGTTGTTGAAGAAAAAATTGCCAGCGAGTGGGTAAGTGATAAAAAAAATATTGAAGATAAACTTTCTCGTCGTGAAGAACGACCTCTTGGAAGAACGCTAATTCCGCGAGAAAAAGAAGTTAGAGGCGAAGTTTTTAAAAAAGAACGTAAATCAATTGATGTTGAAGATTTACGCAAGAGCATAGAAGAATCATTAAAAGAAATTGATTAATTTTAAAAATGAGAACATGGAATAAAGACATAATTAATAAGGTTGACAAAGAAGTGGAATTAATGGGTTGGGTTGCTGTTCGTCGCGACCATGGCAAAATTATTTTTATTGATTTAAGAGATAAAACCGGCATTAATCAGCTTGTTTTTATTCCCGTAAAATCCGAGCAATCTTCGGATAAAAACAATGTTTATGAAAAAGCCAATACCTTGCGTCCGGAATGGGTAATTAAAATTAGAGGCGAAGTAAAAAAACGACCTAAGGGAATGGAAAATAATAATTTAAAAACCGGAGAATATGAAATAGAAGTAAAAGACTTGGAAATTTTAAATGAAGCTAAAACTCCTCCTTTTTCTTTAGACACGGACGGTTATGATATAAACGAAGAAACCCGAATGGCGTATCGTTATCTTGATTTAAGGCGTCAACGTTTGCAAAAAAATTTAAAAGCAAGATTTCAAATAATAAAATTTATACGAGATTATTTAACGGAAAAAGAATTTACGGAAATTGAAACTCCCATAATAACAAAATCAACTCCGGAAGGAGCAAGAGATTACATTATTCCCGCGCGGCTTCAACCGGGAAAATTTTATGCCTTACCTCAAAGCCCTCAGCAATATAAACAACTTTTAATGGTTGCCGGAACAGAACGTTATTTTCAAATTGCCAGATGTTTTAGAGACGAAGATACAAGAGGAGACCGCCAGCCGGAATTTACTCAATTGGATATTGAGATGAGTTTTATTACTCAAGAAGAAATTATGGAGTTAATAGAAGAAATGTTTTTAAACTTAGTTAAGAAACTTTATCCTGAAAAGAAAATTAAACTTGCTTCAGACGGTCGGATTATAAGAATGTCATATAAAGACGCGATGGAAAAATATGGAAGCGATAAGCCGGATATTCGCGACAATAAAGATGATAAAAATGAATTAGCTTTTCTTTTTGTGGTTGATTTTCCGATGTTTGAATGGAAAGAAAATGAAAAAAGATGGGACGCGGCGCATCACCCTTTTACTCAACCAAAAGTAAAAGACGCGATTGAATTTCAAAAACTTTTTAAAGAAAATCCGGCAAAGATTTTAGCCGAGCAGTATGATTTTGTTTTAAACGGTTTTGAAGTTGGTGGAGGGTCAATAAGAATTCATAATTCTGAATTATTGCAAGCGGTTTTTGAGGCAATGGGAAACAAAGCCAAAGATATTCAAGAAAAATTCGGACATTTATTAGAAGCTTTTAATTATGGCGTACCGCCCCATGGCGGAATTGCTCCGGGTATTGATAGATTAATTATGATTTTAGAAAACGAACCGAATATCAGAGAAGTGATTGCTTTTCCAAAAACCGGCGATGGTCGCGATTTAATGATGAACGCGCCAAGTGAAATAGATAAAGAACAATTAAAAGATTTGGGATTGGAAATAAAAAATAAAGAATAAATTTGACAAAGTCAATTTTAATAGATTAAGATTTAATTTATTAAAATTTAAAATAATAAAATTATGAAAAAAGAAAAAACATTAGTAGTTATTAAACCGGATGGAGTTCAAAGAACTTTAATAGGCGAGATAATAAAAAGATACGAAAGAAGCGGTTTAAAATTAGTTGGTTTAAAAATGAGAGTTGTGGGTGAGGATTTTATTCGCAAGCATTATACAGTTGACCCTGAGTGGTTTTTAAAAACAGGAAAAAAGACAATTGAATCTTACGCAAAAAAAGGTAAAACTCCGCCTTCAGAAGACCCACTAGAAGTTTCAGAAATAGTTTTTAAAAATTTAGTAAAATATATAGCTTCCGGTCCGGTGGTGGCAATGGTTTGGCAAGGAATGCACGCCGTAGGCATTGTTAGAAAAATTACCGGAATAACAGAACCTTTAACTTCAGATATGGGAACTATTCGCGGTGATTTAACAATTGATTCTTATGAAGTTGCGGACGTGGATAGTCGGGCGGTTAGGAATTTAGTTCACGCGTCCGGTTCAATTGAAGAAGCTGAAAAAGAAATAGCTCTTTGGTTTAAACCTGAAGAAATTATTAACTATCGGCTTATAAACGATGAAATTCTTTATGATGTTAATTTAGACGGTATTTTAGAATAAAAACTTTTTAATATTTTATGCTTGATAAAAAAGATCCTCGTTTGCATATAGTTACTGTTACGGGAATTATTGAAAATAAAGGAGAGTATCTTATTAACTTTTGGGGATAAATATGTTTTGAATTTTTATCTTTTTTTGTTAAAATAATAATAAGCCCTGTGGGAGATTCTCGGATCAAATAGAATCTTTAAGGGAGAACGATAGCATTTTTCTCTGAGGAGTAAAATTGAGTTCGCCCACCTGCTTAATAGCCGGGATAATCAAAACAGGGCCTAATAGTAAATTTATAATAATTTTATTGTAAATTTACTATTTTTTTAATTTTAAAAAATAAAAAAGGATATAAAATCCTTTTTTTTATTTTAATTTATTTAAAATCTTTTTAGTAATAATAGTTTATCTTTTGGTAATTTTTGAATATTTCTGTCGGGGTGCCGGGAATTGAACCCGGTCTACATGCACCCCATGCATGCGTACTGCCGGTATACTACACCCCGAAACTTAAATTACCCCTTTTTAGAAAGAGTTTTAAGACATTTAGCGCATACTAAAACTGTTTTACCGGCATCAGAACCGCTGGTAAGTTTAGTTTTTTGAAGGTTTGGGTATTTTCTTTTTTTAGGGGTTGGGTTATACTGACCTCGAAGCTTTTTTCTTCCGGCTCGCATAATTGAACCTTTCCCGCAAATTTGACATTGTCTCATAATGTAAAATTATATAATATTAGTTTTTAATTTTCAAGTGTTTAAGAGTTATTAAAATTTTTAAAGTTTATATTTTAAAATGAATGATGTTTCAATAAAATTATTTTTATACGCAATTATTGTTCTTTCCGCGACTTTTCATGAATATGCTCACGGCTTTATTGCTTTTAGACTTGGCGATTCTACGGCTAAAGATGCCGGTCGTTTAACCCTAAATCCTTTTGCTCATATTGATTTATTCGGTACGGTAATTATTCCGCTTTTTCTTTTGTTTTACGGAGGAATATTTATTGGTTGGGCAAAACCCGTGCCTTATAATCCTTATAATTTAAAAGATAAAAAATATGGTTCTTTAAAGGTTGGTATTGCCGGTCCGGGAGCAAATTTATTAATTGCTTTAATTTTAGGAATTTTTTTACGAATTGCTTTGTTGGGATTTTTTGGACAAAATATTTTTTCTCCGCTTTTTTTATCTGCCGTTGGTTTAATTATTTACATTAATATTTTTCTTGCTCTTTTTAATCTTATTCCTATTCCTCCGCTTGATGGTTCTAAGGTTTTAATGGATTTATTTCCCGATTTTGCAAAAGGATTTATGCGAATTGGTTTTGTCGGTATTTTTTTCGCTATGGCTATAGCGTTTTTCGTTTTACCGACCATTACTAATGTTATTTTTGAATTAATTACCGGTCAGGGATTTATTTTTTAATTTTTCCGAGACTTAAGAGATAAATGATTTTGAATTATTGACAAATGAACTTATTTTTTGTTATTCTTTAATAACACTGTTGCTCGGTTATTTTTATTTTTTGATTTTATCAAAGCGTTAATAAAAAAGTTGGGCCGCGGATTTTGTTCGCAAGATAGTGTTTAATACAATAATAAAATTTGTCTTTTTATAAATTTTAATAATATTGATATGCCTACAATTAGACAATTAATTAAAAAAGGGAGAAAAAAGACCGTTAAAAAAAATAAGGCTCCGGCTTTGAGTTTTTATTTTAATCCCTTAAAAAACAGACCTGTTTATTCAAGTTCTCCTTTTAAAAGAGGGGTTTGTTTAAAAGTTTTTACGACTACGCCTAAAAAACCGAATTCGGCTTTAAGAAAAGTGGCTAGGGTGCGTTTAACCAATGGAATGGAGGTTACGGCTTATATTCCCGGTATTGGTCATAATCTTCAAGAACATTCAATAGTAATGATAAGAGGCGGAAGAGTAAAAGATTTGCCCGGTGTTAAATATCATATTGTTAGGGGCGTTTTGGATACTGCCGGAACAGAAGGCCGAAAACAAGAAAGAAGCAAATACGGAGTAAAAAAAGCAAAATAAAAATTACAACTTTTAAATAGAAATAATATGAGAAAAAAACGCAATTATAAAAGAGATCATCAGTCTGATGTAAAATATGACAGCGTTGCCGTTAGTCGTTTTGTTAATTATTTAATGGAAGGAGGAAAAAAAACAGTAGCTGAAAAAGTTCTTTTTAATACTTTTGAAGATATTCAAAAAAAAGTCAAAGCTGAACCTCTTGGCGTTTTTGAGAAAGCTATTGAAAACGCTTCTCCGATGATGGAGGTTGTTTCAAAAAGAGTTGGAGGCGCTAATTATCAAGTCCCCAGAGAAGTAAGGCCGGAAAGAAAGTTTTTTTTGGCTTGTCGTTGGATTATTGAAGCGGCTCGCGGGCAAAAAGGCAAATCAATGGCTATTAGATTATCTGAAGAATTAATCTCCGCTTCTAAAAATGAAGGGTCCGCGATTAAGAAAAAACAAAATATTCATAAAATGGCGGAAGCCAATAGGGCTTTTGCTCATTTTGCCAGACAAAGGAGATAATTTGAATATTATTATATTATTAATTTATTATAAAAATTTAAAATGAGACAATATCCTCTTGAAAAAGTTCGCGATATAGGAATTATCGCTCATATTGACGCCGGTAAAACCACCGTTTCTGAACGGGTTCTTTTTTATACCGGAATTTCTCATCGTATTGGAGAGGTTCACGAAGGTCAAGCGATTATGGATTGGATGAAACAAGAACAAGAAAGAGGTATTACTATTACTTCCGCGGCTACTACGTGTTTTTGGACGCAAACCCGTTTTTTAAAGCAAGGTGAAAACGAAGAAGAAAAAAAGAAAATTAAAAAAGATAATGAACACAGAGTAAATATTATTGATACTCCCGGACATATTGATTTTACGGTTGAAGTTCAACGTTGTTTAAGAGTTCTTGACGGCGCGGTCGTGGTTTTTGACGGTGTTGCCGGCGTAGAACCTCAATCTGAAACAGTTTGGCATCAAGCGGATAAATTTAATGTTCCAAGAATTTGTTTTGTTAATAAATTAGACAGAGTAGGCGCTAATTTTGAAAATGCTTTTCTTTCCATTAAAGAAAGACTTAATCCCAACGCATTAGAAATGCAAGTACCTATAGGTTCTGAAGCTAATTTTAAAGGCGTTGTTGATTTACTTACAATGAAAGCTTTTTATTTTGAAGGAGAACACGGTGAAAAAATTGAAGAAAAAGATATTCCTCAAGAATTAAAAGAAGAAGCCGAGAAAAAAAGAACTATTTTAGTGGAAAAAATAGCTGAAAACGACGAGAAATTAACGGAAAAATATTTAGAAGGAAAAGAAATTAGCGAAGATGAACTTCGCCAAAGCTTAAGAACAAGCACTATTAATAGCAAATTAATTCCCGTGTTTTGCGGCACCGCTTTAAAAAATAAAGCTATTCAATTTTTACTTGACGCGGTTTTAGATTATTTGCCTTCTCCAATAGATGTTGTTTCTCTTCAACCAATTAAAGGTATTCATCCAAAAACAGAAGAAGAAATAATCAGACAGCCCAAAGACGATGAACCTTTAGCGGCTTTAGCTTTTAAAGTTGCCACAGACCCTTATGTTGGCAGTTTAACTTATTTTAGAGTTTACAGCGGTACCCTTAAAAAAGGCAGTTATGTTTTAAATTCAACTACCGGTAATCAAGAAAGGATTGGCCGAATTGTTAGAATGCACGCTAATCATAGAGAAGAAGTTGAAGAAGTGTATTCCGGAGACCTTGGCGCTATCGTTGGTTTAAAAAATACATCCACGGGAGACACTCTTTGCGACCCGGAACATCCAATAGTATTGGAGAAAATTACTTTTCCCGAACCTGTTATTTCAGTTAGAATTGAACCTAAAACTAAAGCGGACCAAGAAAAACTTTCTTTGGCTTTGCATCGTTTAGCTGAAGAAGACCCTACATTTAGAATTTCAGGAAATCCCGATACCGGAGATACTGTTATTTCCGGAATGGGAGAACTTCATTTAGATATTATTATTGATAGAACTAAAAGAGAATTTAATGTTGAGGCCGATATAGGGCGTCCTCAAGTTGCTTATAAAGAAACCATTACTACTGAATCTGAAGCTGAAGGAAAGTATATTAAACAATCCGGAGGACGCGGACAATACGGACATGTTTGGTTAAAAGTTAAACCATTAGAAAAAGCGCAAGGTTTTGCCTTTATTAATAAAATAAAAGGTGGTATTATTCCTCAAGAGTTTATTCCCGCGGTTGAAAAGGGAGTAAAAGAAGCTTTAACAAAAGGCGTTATAGCCGGTTATCCTCTTACTGATATTGAAGTTACTCTTTATGACGGTTCTTTTCATGATGTTGATTCTTCGGAAATCGCTTTTAAAATTGCCGGAGCTATGGCTTTTCAAGAAGCCGCTAAAAGAGCTAAGCCGGTAATTTTAGAGCCGATAATGAAACTTCAAATTACTACTCCGTTAGAATTTTTAGGAGATGTTACCGGAGACCTTAATTCCAAGCGCGGCCGAATAGAATCAATAAATGATAGACTTAATATTAAAGTAATTGACGCTATTGCTCCTTTGGCAGAAATGTTTGGTTATGCCACTAAACTTCGTTCTATGACTCAAGGCAGGGGAACATTTACAATGGAATTTAACCATTATGAATCTGTTCCCAATAATATTGCTCAAGCAATAGCTGAAGGGAAAAAATAAAAAATATAAAATATATGGCAAATTACACTATTGACGCGACAAACAAAAAATTTGGAAGAATGGCTTCAGAAATAGCCTTAATTTTGCAAGGAAAGAAAAATCCCGATTATCAACCGCGATTAGAAGGAGAAGATACGGTAATTGTAGAAAATATTGATAAAATATTTATAGACTCTAAAAAAGCGGAACAAAAAATTTATTATAGTCATACTACTCAAATTGGTCATCTTAAGAAAATAAGAATGGATGAAATGTTAGAAAAAAAAGGACCAGCTGAAGTTTTACGCCGAGCGGTAATGGGAATGTTGCCGAAGAATAGATTAAAAAGTAAAAGAATGAAAAGATTAATAATAAAATAAATATATGGAAAAAAAATCCCAAGTTAAGAAAACAAAAAAGCAGGAAGACAAGAAAGAAAAATTAGACGTAAAAGAAACAAAAACCGTTAAAAAGACAAAAACAAAAACAGTAAGCAAAAAAGAGAAACCCGTTGCGGTTAAAGAAGTTGAAAAAGAAGTTGAAAAAGAAGTTGAAAAAGAAGTTGAAAAAGATAAAGAAGAAATAAAAGTATCAGTTAAAAAAGACCGTTATTTTGAAGCCGTAGGTCGTAGAAAAACCGCTGTAGCCAGAGTGCGTCTTTTTACTAAAAAAACAGGAATAGAAATTAACAATAAAAATCTTCAAGATTATTTTCCTATTTTTCGTCTTCAAAACAAGGCAATTGCCCCTTTGGAAAAAATGAAAATTAGCGATAAACTGGGAGTAGTAGTAAAAGTTAAAGGCGGCGGAGTTAATGCTCAAGCTGAAGCTATAAGTCTTGGTATTGCCAGGGCTTTGGTAAAATTTAACGTTGATTTTAGAAAAAGATTGCGTCGTTTTGAATTATTGACGCGCGATAGCCGAAAAGTGGAACGTAAAAAATATGGTTTGAAAAAGGCTCGTCGAGCGCCGCAATGGAAGAAGAGATAACGTTTTATAATTATATAAATTATTAAATTAATGGCTTCTCCTAAATTTGTTTTAGGTCTTGTAATCTTAATCGCGATTTTCCATATTTTAGGCACTATTTATAGTTGGTATTGGATTATTGGCTATTTTGATATGCTGATGCATTTTTCCGGCGGATTTTGGTTAGCATCGTTGTTTTTATTTTTTTTCTTACCAAAGATAACAATTATTAAATATAAAACTTTTATTCAAGCCGTTTTAACGGTTTCTTTCTCCGCTTTCGTAGGTGTTTTATGGGAATTTTTTGAATTTGGATTAAGTTTTTTTATTTTAGGAGATAATTTTTCAGGATTTATTCAGCATGGTTTACCTGATACTTTGTCTGATTTAGTTTTTGATATTTTAGGAGGTTTTGCGTGTTTTTGTATTTATAAGATTTTTAATGAAAAAAGTTTAAAATCTTTAAACAAGACCGATTTTTAATTATTTATAATAATTGACTTTTTGCTTTTTTTGTTTTAATCTTTAAAATAATAGAACCCTATTGGGGTATATTTTAAACTTAATAAGATTTAAAAATGTTAGATTTAAAATTATTAAATAGAGCTATTGAACAAATTGCTCAAGAACGAGGGATTGAACCCGAGGCTGTTTTGATTGCCATTGAATCGGCTATTGCCACTGCTTATCGTAAAGAATACAGAAAAAAAGGAGAAATTGTTAAATGTAAGATTAATAAGAAAACCGGAGATATGAAGTTTTGGCAAATTAAAATTGTTGTTGATGAAAATTCAATAAGAATTAAAAAAGAGGAAGAAGAATCTGAAGATTTATTAAAAAAATCAGAAGAATTAAAAATTGAAGAAAAAGAAATTGATTCAGAGGATAGACTTCCTTTATATAATTCCGACCGTCATCTTTGGTTAGATGAAGCTAAAAAAATTAAATCTGACGTTCAAGTGGGCGATGAAGTTGAAATATTATTAGAAAGCCAAAAAGAATTTGGTAGAATTGCTTCGCAAGCCGCTAAACAGGTTATTTTGCAAAAAATCAGAGAAGTTGAAAGAAATTCCATTAAAGAGGAATATAAAGACAAAGAAGGAGAAATTATTAGCGGCGTAATTCAAAGAATTGAAAGAGGCAATATTTTTATTGATTTAGGTAGAGCTACGGGTATTATGTTTTATAATGAAGCTATTCCCGGAGAACATTATAGAATTGGCGAAAGATTGCGTTTTTATCTTTTAGCTGTTCAAGAAGAAACAAGAATGCCCGGTTTAATTCTTTCTCGTAGTCATCCTAAGTTTGTTTCAAAACTTTTTGAATTGGAGGTTCCGGAAATTCATGATGATTTGGTAGAGATTAAAGCTGTTGCTCGTGAAGCCGGTAGTCGGACAAAAATTGCCGCCGCTTCAAAAGTGGAAGGTGTTGACCCTATTGGTTCTTTAGTTGGACAAAGAGGTACTAGAGTTATGTCTGTTACTAACGAATTAGGCAATGAAAAAATTGATATTATTGATTGGTCTGAAGATCCGGAAAAATTTATTTCCGCTTCGCTTTCTCCGGCAAAGGTTATGTCCGTGGATATTTTACCTCGCAGAGAAGCTTTGGTTTTAGTGCCTGAAGACCAATTGAGTTTGGCAATTGGCAAAGGAGGACAAAATGTTAGATTGGCGGCAAAGTTAACAGGTTGGAAAATAGATGTTCGGTCTCAATCTCGTCCTGAAGAAGTGATTAAGGAGGGCGTGGCTGGAGAGGGAGTGTCTGAACAAAAACAAAAAACAGAAGAACAAACAGAACAAACAGAAGAAAAAAAAGAAGAATTGATTAAAGAAGAAAAAAAAGCTAAAAATACTAAAAAAGAACTTGAACAAAAAGAAGAAAAATAATAATATATAAAATATGAATTTACTCGAAATAAAAATAGGAGAAAAATTTCCAGAAATAATAAATGCCGTTGTTGAAATTCCTAAAAATAGTCAGAATAAATACGAGCTTGATAAAGAAACCGGAATTGTTAAATTAGACAGAGTTCTTTATTCGCCGGTTCATTATCCGGTTGATTATGGTTTTATTCCTGAAACTCATTGCGAAGACGGAGACCATCTTGATGTTTTAATTTTGGGCGGAGAACCTCTGTTTCCTGGGTGCTTGCTTAAAGTTAGACCCATTGGTTTATTAAAAATGATTGATTCCGGCGAACAAGACAATAAAATTCTTGGCGTTCAGGTTGATAATCCAAGATTTGATTCTATTAAAGACATCAAAGATATTATGTTATTAAACGGACATATTTTAAAAGAAATTTCTCATTTTTTTGAAGTTTATAAAAATCTTCAAGGTAAAGAAGTAAAAACTATGGGATGGGAAGGAAGTGAAGAAGCAAAAAAAGAAATTATAAAAGCTAATGAATATTATACCAACAATAATTGAAAAATCTCAGTCCGGTGAAAGAGCTTATGATATTTATTCTCGCTTACTTAAAGAGAGAATAATTTTTATTGGCGGGCCGATAAATGATACTGTGGCAAATTCAGTAATTGCTCAGCTTCTTTTTTTGGAACATCAGGACGATAAAAAAGACATTAAAATTTATTTAAATAGTCCGGGCGGGGTAGTGACTGCCGGTTTAGCGATTTATGACACTATGCAATATATTAAACCCGATGTTTCTACTATTTGCGTGGGTATTGCCGCTTCCATGGGCGCGGTGCTTTTAGCCGCGGGTAAGAAAAAGAAAAGATTTATTCTTCCCAATTCCGAAGTTTTGCTTCATCAAGTAATGGGAGGAGGCGAAGGACAGGCGACTGAAGTTGAAATTGCCGCTCGTCATATTATTAAAATAAAAGACAGACTTAATCAAATACTCGCAAAACACACTTCTAAACCGCTTTCAAGAATAGAAAAAGACACTGATAGGGATTTTTGGTTAACTGCCGAAGAAGCTAAAGAATATGGTTTAGTTGATGAAATTATAAAAGCTAAAAATTAAAATTTTTATGAAAATCGGATTTTTTGAAATTGAAGACTGGGAAATTGATTATTTAAAAAAAATGTTTAATAAACTCGGAATAGTCGCCGAGTTGTTTTTTTTCGCGGAAAAATTAAACAAAGATTTATTGCCCGGACAGCGTGATTTTGATATTATTTCAGTTTTTGTCGGTTCAAATATCACTAAAGAAGTAATTGAATATTTTCCAGATCTTAAATTAATTACCACTCGTTCAACAGGCTTTGACCATATTGATTTAGCAACAGCTAAAGAAAAAAATATTGCGGTGGGTTATGTTCCGGGATATGGAGATAATACAGTTGCTGAATTTGCTTTTGGTTTACTTCTAACGCTTTCGCGGAAAATCTATGAAGCTTACGACAGGATTAGAGAAATAGGAAGTTTTTCTTTGGATGGATTAAGAGGATTTGATTTAAAAGGAAAAACAATCGGTATTATAGGCACTGGACGCATTGGTAAGTGTATGATAAAAATCGCTCGGGGTTTTGATATGAATGTGGTTGCTTTTGATGTTCAACCCGATGAAGAATTTGCCAAAGAAAATAATTTTCAATATTTGACCCTTGATGATTTATTAACGCAGTCAGATGTTATTTCTTTGCATGTTCCTTATATTCCGCCAAGCGATTCAAATCAAGGAACTTATCATTTAATTAATTCCGAAAATATTTCAAAAATTAAAAAAGGCGCCATATTGATAAATACTTCTCGCGGACCGATTGTGGAAACCGAAGTGATTGTAAAAGCTTTAAACGACGGAATTTTAAGCGGAGTAGGATTAGACACTTTTGAAGAAGAAGGAGCTTCAAAAGACGAAAAAACGCTTCTTTTATACGGTCGGCCAGAAGAGCACGATTTAAAGAAACTTTTGGCGAACCGCGTTTTAATTGATATGCCCAACGCCATTATTACTCCTCATAATGCTTTTAACACCAATGAAGCGCTTCAGCGAATTTTAGATATTGATATTGAAAATATTAAGAGTTTTGTTGATAAAAAAACTCTTGTTTATCCGATAAGATATTAAAAACCGCTTATTTATAATATTTTAAAAGGCTCATTTTATTGAGCCTTTTAAATTTGGCAAATTCGCTTTTTTGATGTATTATTAAAATATCTTTAAAAAAAGAATAAAGGAGGTTTTTTAAAAACAATCTATTGGAAAAGGAGGCGCGATATGGCAAAAGCAATTTATTTAGCGTTCTTCTTGTTTCTTCTAATTACCGTCTTTTTTTGGGAAAAGGCGGATATGGAGCTGGATGTAGCAAAAAGAAGAAAGCTTCAAATTTTTTCTTTTTGCTTTTCTGTGTTAACACTGGTATTTCTTCTTGTTAGTTAAAGTTATAGCCATTTTGGATTAATATCCGAAATGGTTTTTTTATTGATAAGAAATTTTAAATATGTTAATCTTTTGAAAGTTCTTAAAAAATTAAACCTAAATAGACGGGGGCATAAAATGGAAAGCGGACAGATGATAAATAAGGATGCAAAGGGAGTTTATTTCACTAACCTTTCTTCTTTAAAAAGCGGATTTTTCCGTTTTAAAGGCAAAGGCGAAGTTTTTTTGGCTTTCACTTTTTATTTAAGTGAAACTAAGTATTTTCCCGTTCTTTCAAGCGGGATAATTTCAAATTATCCCGTTTCTTTTGAAGAGCTTAAACAAAGATTTAACGAAAATGGAAATATTGAGGTGTTAAGCAAAAAATCCCTTAGTATTGAAAGTGTTAGGTGGGCGAAACAATAAATAAAATAAAGGTCGGTTAAGATTAACCGACCTTTTTATTTTTAATTCCATTTTTCATATACTAGTCAGGGGAATTTTTATCTATAAATGTTTTTACGATGACCGATTAAAAGAATAATTATTTTAGAAGATTTATTTTCAAAATCAAAAATTACCCGATAATCGCCGATACGAAACCGGAAACTGCCAAGTTTTTTATATTGCAGGGTTTCGGCGAAAGAAAAAAAATTCTTTGATTTGGTAAAAAAATCAAGTTTGTTTAGAATTCTTTTTTTGTTCTAATTTTGGAAGTTTTTTTAAGCCGCGGAGGGCGCTTGGCTTAAAATAATATTCCATATTTAATCATTAAAAACCTAATATTTTTTTAACTTGGGATGAAGAATAAGTTTTTTTTCCGAGCGCGCTTTGGAGATTTTTTTCTTTAAAGATTGAGATTGTACCATCTCTATATTTTCCAAATATTCGGTTAATTCTTCCCAAATACTCAAAGGCAAAACCACGACCGGTTCTTTGCCGATTTTTTGAGTTTTGGCTTTAGATAATAAAGTTGAAATAGTCATTATTTAAATTATAACAATTCATTAAACAAGGTTAAGTTTTCTTATAATTCCAATCCGATTTTCATATACCAGTCATTTGAAGAATTAAGGTTGACGCTTTTATAAATATCATTTTTATTCAACAAGTCGAAATATTTACAAAAAGCGTTTTTAGGTGTTTTATTAAAATATAGAGTTTAGATTTGATCTATCTCTATAAGGACATTAAAAATTTTAAAGGAAGGAGGAAGATTTAGTTATGGGAAAGCAGGATAAAGCGGTAGTGGCAAAATTTAGTGTTTTAAAAGATGTATTTCCAAAGATTACATTTATGCGTATGACCACTTTGAAATGTGCCGGTCAATGTACTTGGGTAATCTACACACACATATTGCACTTTTCTGGTAACCTGGGGGTATATGAAAACAATGCCCAAATTAACAAAAGAAGAAAAATACA
>JAFGBB010000007.1 GCA_016933365.1 Candidatus Wolfebacteria bacterium
AACCGCTTTTGACGGTAAAGACGCTTTAGAAAAATTAAAAACAATAAATCCTTTACCGGATATTATTTTATTGGATATTATGATGCCGATAATGAATGGGTTAGATACCTTAAAGGAAATTAAACAAAATCCTGAATTTGACGCTTTTAAAAATATACCGGTAATAACTTTAACAAATTTAGTCAGCAAGGAAGATATTGAAAAATCTCTTGCTTTGGGAGCAATTATTAATTTGATAAAAAGCGAGCACGAACCCAAAGAAATAGTGAAAAAGGTAAAAGAAGTTATTGATAATCAAAAAAACAAAGAAATTTAGAAATTTAAATTTTAAATTTCTAAATTAAATATAAGAAGTTTTTTATTAATATTGATAATGTATTTTAGAATATGAAAAAAAAGGAAAACTTAAGAAAAAAAGCAATTTTATTGCATAAAAAATATCAAGGTAAATTAAAAACAATTTCTAAGATAGCTTTAAAAGGATTAAAAGAACTTTCTCTTATTTATACTCCGGGTGTTGGAGAAGTAAGCTCTTTAATTGCTAAAAATAAAAAAAAAGCCAAAGAGCTTACCTTTAAAGGTAATAGCGTAGCGGTTATTTCCGATGGTTCGGCGGTTTTAGGATTAGGCAATATTGGGCCGGAAGCGGCTTTACCGGTAATGGAAGGAAAGTGCGTGATTTTTAAAGAATTTGCCGATATTGACGCTATTCCTTTAGTTTTAAGCACTCAAAATTCAGAGGAGATTATTAAAATAATAAAAGCAATCGCGCCCACTTTTGGAGGAATTAATTTGGAGGATATTTCCGCTCCTCGGTGTTTTGAAATAGAAAATCGTCTTAAAAAAGAACTTGATATTCCTGTTATGCATGACGACCAGCATGGTACGGCTATTGTAGTTTTAGCGTCTTTAATTAATGCCGCTAAGGTTGTAAAGAAAAATTTTATTAAATTTAAAATAGTTATAAATGGGGCCGGCGCGGCCGGTTCGGCTGTTGCTAAATTTTTAATTAAAGCCGGAGTAAAAGATATTATTGTTGTTGATAGTAAAGGGATTATATCTTTTAATCGTAAAGACCTTTCAAAATACAAAAAAGAACTTGCTCATTTAACTAACCCTAATAAATTTTCCGGCGGATTAAAAGACGCCATTAAAGAAGCTGATGTTTTTATTGGTCTTTCAAAGAAAAATATTCTTTTTCAAAAAGACATTAAAACAATGGCGAAATCACCAATAATTTTTGCTTTGGCAAATCCTAATCCGGAAATTATGCCTGATTTGGCGATAAAAGCCGGAGCTGTCGTAGTGGCTACCGGTCGGAGCGATTTTCCCAATCAAATAAATAATGCTTTAGTCTTTCCAGGAATATTTAAAGGCGCTCTTAATAATGGAATTAGTTGTATTACTGATAAGATAAAATTACAATCAGCTTATGCTTTGGCGCGATTGGTTAAAAAACCAAACCCTAAAAAAATCATTCCTTCAATTTTTGATAAAAGAGTGGTTAAAGCCATTGCTAAGGTTGTAAAATAGTCAATAAATATTTAACTTCCATAATTTTTATATTTTTATGGATTTTACTTAGATTTTTCAAAAGTCTGATTTTTTTATATTGAGATTAACGAGTTAATAAATTATTTCTTAAAATTCGGCAAAAAAGAGATTGTTTTCTCTAATAAAATATAAACTATTTAAGTTAATTTCATAATGAAAATCGGAAACTTCTTCAAATAGAGTATATTTATTTATTGGTAAACGGTCGTCAATTTCAATAAAATCAATTTTATTTTTTTCGGAAGGTTCATAATCAATAAATAAATAAGAGGAATTTTTATACCAAAAAAAGTTTTTTATCGGTAAATTTTTATAAAAATCCAATTCAATAATTTCTCCGATTTTTTTATTAATGCCTCTTTGAAAATTTTCTAAAAAATAAATATTTATTTTGCCGTTTTTATCTAAAAAGGCGATTTTTTTATTATCCGGAGAAAAAAGAAATTTCTCGGCTGAATGAGCTATTTCTTTAAATTTTCGGGTTGCTCTATCATAAAGATAAAGATTGCCGGTGTCGTTTAAAAAGACTATTTTATCGTTTAAAACATCAATTATTAAAGGTTTTTGTCCGGTTAATTCTTTTGGAAAATCAATACTAAAACTGTCAATTTTTACGGTTAAATTAAAAGAGGCTAAATTTAAATTTTTACTTTTAATGTTTTGGTCCGGCAAGGCAAGTAAATCCGATTTTTGGACTTCTTTTATATAATAAATGTCGCAATTTTTGATTGTCCACGCGAAAACAGGTTCTTTGATTATTGTTTCCAGTTTAAGACGGTCAATATCTAAAAGATGAAGAAAATTTTCAGTATCTTTAATAATTAGTCTATTTGAACTATTGGGATGAAAATCAATTTCTTTTATTTTTATTTTTTGAATATTGTTTAGCGTTAAATTAATATTAATTGTTTTTGAAAAATTATTTACTTCGTAAAGATAGTAAGTTTGATTTTTTGAATCTTGAATAATAAATTTTGAATTATCTTTACTCCATTTGATAAATTCATCGCCTTTTAATTTTATTGGCGAAGATAAAGATTTTTCAAAATAATAAAGTTCTTTATTGGATTTGAAAACGATTTTTTGCTGAGAATTTATTTGAAAAGTATCAACTGGTTTTATGATTGAAAAATTTTGAGTTTCAATTTCTTCCGGAACCATTATTATTTTAGAAAAGTCTTCAACTAATCCCGATTTCACTGTAGCTTTTTTATTCCAATTTAAATAATCATTTTTAGAAATTTCCATTTCATAATCACCAGGAAAAATATTATTGATTAAAGTGCCGCTTTGAATAAATCCGGATTTATCTTGAAAAAATTTTTCATTTATTTTTATTTTTACTTCTTTAGGTTTGGTTTGAATAAAAATTCCTCCGGTTTTTTGCAAGGAAATTATTGAATTTTTTACGGTTATTCGCCAACCTAAAGAATAAAAAGCGGTTCCAAAACCGATAATAATAAAAACAAAAATAAAACTATAGAAATAAAAACGTCTTTTTCTTAAAGTCATATTATTAAATAAAGGTTTAGATTTATTTAAGTATAACCGATAAGTTGATTTTTTCAATTAAAAACCTTATTATTTTATTAAAAGGAATTAATTATGGCTAAATTTATTATTAATGGCGGAAAGCCGTTAAAAGGAGAAATTAATGTTTCCGGTTCTAAAAATGCCGCTTTAAAAATTTTTCCGGCAGCTCTTTTAACCGGAGATACAATTGAAATTTCCAATGTTCCGGAAATAGAAGATGTTTTTCGCGCTCAAGAAATGCTTTCGTTTTTAGGGCACGAAGTTAAAAAAATAAAGTCTGGCAGTTTTGAAATTAAATCCGGAAAATCAAAATGTTTTGATTTGCCCGCGAACTTGGTTAATAAATTTAGAGCTTCAATAATGTTTGTCGGACCAATGTTGGCAAGTTACGGAAAGGTTAAATTCTCTCATCCCGGCGGATGCGTTATTGGCGCCGGAACCAGACCTATTGATTTATTTTTAAGCGGTTTTAAAAAAATGGGCGTAAAAGTTAAGATATCCGGAAAAAATTATTTTTTAAACGTTTCTAAATTAAAAGGAATGAATTTTTTCTTTTCTAAGGTTAGCGTTACGGCTACCGAGAGTTTAATGATGACAGCTTGTTTAGCCAGTGGAGAAACAATTTTGAAAAATTGCGCTATGGAGCCGGAAATTGTAGCTTTAGCGAATTATCTTAATGATTGCGGAGCTAAAATAGAAGGAGCGGGAACGCCCATAATAAAAATTAAAGGCGTCAAAAAAATAAAAGGCGGAAAATATAAAATTATTCCCGACCGGATTGAAACCGGCACTTTTGCGATGTTGGCGGCCGCTATAGGCGGTGATGAAATTTTAATAAAAAATTGCAATCCCAATCATTTGGAAGCGGTTTGGGCTTTATTTGATAAAATAGGAGTAAATTATTCCTTGGGAAAAAACGAAGTAAAAATAAAGCGTTCAAAAAAACTTTTAGCTTGTGATATTACTACTCATGAATATCCGGGATTTGCTACTGACCTTCAATCTCCTTATACTGTATTAATGACGCAAGCTTATGGATCCAGTTTAATTCATGAAACAATTTATGACCGTCGCTTGTTGTTTACGGATATGTTAACTCAAATGGGGGCGGATATTATTATGGCTGACCCTCATCGCGTGGTAGTTAATGGTCCGACTAAACTTTATGGAAGAAAATTGGTAAGTCCTGATTTGCGCGCCGGAGTATCATTAATTATCGCGGCTTTGATTGCCAAAGGGAAAACTGAAATAGATAATATTTATCAAATTGATAGGGGATACGAAAAATTAGATAAACGTTTAAGAAATTTAGGAGCTGATATAAAGCGAATAGATTAAATAAAATTTATATTTTTATTATGTTTACGCGTAAAATTGGAATAGATTTAGGAACAACAAATACTATTGTTTTTGTACCCGGAAAGGGTTTTATTATTAATGAACCGACAATTGTCGCTTTAAGTTTGCCGGATAATTCAGTTTTAGCCGTAGGTAAAGAAGCAAAAGAAATGGTAGGTAGAACTCCATCTGATATTGTTCCTTATAAACCCTTAAAAGACGGAGTAATTGCCGATTATTATATTACTAAGGCGATGTTAAAATATTTTATTTCTAAGGCTTGTGGAAATTTTAATATTTTTAAACCGGACGTGGTAATTTCAGTGCCTGCCGGTATTACTCAAACTGAACGTCGGGCTGTTATTAATGCCGCTAAAGAAGCCGGAGCTCGCGAAGCTCATGTGGTTAGAGAACCGATACTTGCGGCTTTGGGAGCTGATATTCCTATTAATTCTTCTTCGGGAAATATGATAATTAATATTGGGGGTGGCACTTCTGAAGTGGCGGTAGTTGCTTTGGGCGGTATTGTTTCTTGGGCGTCTTTAAGAGTTGCCGGCAATAAATTTGACCAATCAATAATGGATTATATAAAAAAGAAATATTCTCTTTCAATTGGAGAACAAACGGCTGAATTGATAAAAATTGAAATTGGGGCGGCTCTTTCTTCAAGACGCAAATTAGAATTTTCAATAAGAGGCAGAGATTTAATTTCCGGATTGCCTAAAAATTTAATAATTAATTCTAACGAAATAGCTGAAGCTTTAAATTCTTATCTTGTTGATATAGCTTCAGCCGTTAAAAACGTATTTAATGAAACACCTCCTGAATTGGTAGCGGATGTTATGGAAAAAGGAATAATTCTTTCCGGTGGAGGGTCTCAATTAAAACACTTGCCGGAATTTTTTAAAGGAACTTTGGGAGTTAACGCTTATGTAGCCGAAGAACCGCTTTTTTGCGTTGCTAAAGGCGCGGGATTAATATTAACTCATTTGGATGTTTATAAAAGAACGCTTTTAGATAAAAGATAGTGGCGAAATAACTAAATCCAAATTTTTAATGATTAATTTGATATTTAAAAACTGGATATTTTGATTTTTATTAAATATTAGGATTTAAAAATTTAATTGTTTTTATATGTTTATTGATTATAACAAGCTTATAAATGATTTTAAAAAATTAGCGCTGGAAGATAGGTTGTCTCATGCTTATCTTTTTTTTGGGGGCGATGAAAGAAGTCGTCAAGATAAATTTAATTTTGCTCATTGTTTGGCTAATTTTTTGGAAAATGGAAGCTTTGAAAAACCATTAAAATTATTAACAGAATCTTTAATTCTTTTACCAAATAACGATATTCCAGAAAAAAAAGGAAGTATTGGTATTGACGAAATTAGATTTTTAAAGTATTTTCTTTGGCAAAGACCTGTAAATTCTTTACGAAGGGTGAGTATTATTAAAGAAGCCGAGACATTAACCTTAGAAGCTCAAAACGCGGCCTTAAAAATAGTTGAAGAACCGCCGGAATCGGCTTTAATTATTTTTATTGCCAATAGCGAAGACGTTTTATTTCCAACATTAAAATCCCGACTTCAAAAAATTTACTTTCCGTCTTTTTTTGTTTTGAATAAAGAAGAGGCGAAAAATAATAAAAAAACCGATGAGGAAAAAGAAATTGAAAAATTAGTTAATAAATTTCAGAAAACACCTTTAAGCGATGAAGAAATAGATAAATTATTTAAAAATTTAATCGCCAATTTTGGAAAAGAACCGATAAAAAATTCTCATCTTTTAAAAAAGACTTTAAAGTATTTAACTTTAATTAAACAATTTAATGTAAATAAACGCTTGCAATTAAGAGCTTTATTTTCTGAAATAAAATAAATCAATGGAAAAAAGTTTTGGTTTTATAGCCGTTATTTTAGTTTGGGGAGGGTTAGCCTTCTTCTTTTTTAATAGTTCTATTTTATCCGAATTGGGCGTTAATAAATTTCTTGGTTCAGGAATTTCAAGTTTTAGCGAGAATTTAAAAGAACAAAATGAAATTATCAACATTTTAAAAGAAAGGGAAAAATTGCGAAATGACGTAAAGGATTTTCAAAGCGCTACGGTTTATTTTGATAAAAAAATAAACATTTTAAATATTGAATTTTTTCCTGAAAAACCGGAATTTATTTTTGCCGGTTCCAATAAGGGATTATTTATCAGTAAAGATTCTGGTTTAAATTGGTATAATTTTTCAGATATTGAATATAAAATAAATTCTAATAGTATAGTTTATAAAATACTGTTTAATAAAATTAATGATTGCTCTTTTGAACAATTTCTTTCGGTTTTTTTTGACGGAAAAGGCGTTATTTATAAAAGTAACGATAACTTTTTTTCTTTAGAAGAAATTTTTAAAATAGAAAATGAAGCAATTTATGATTTTGAAACCGATGGAGAAAATCTTTATTTGGGATTATCCGATGGTCGTCTTCTTGCTCTTTCTTTGATAAACAATGAAACGCGGGTTTTAAATTATTTTGAATCCGCTATCAGTGAATTAAAAATTATTCCGGAAAAGGGGTGGATTTATTTAAAATTAAAATCAGGAGGATTTTTTATGAGTAAGGATAAAGGCGGTTCTTTTAAGAGATTGGAATTTTTAGATAATTATAAAGGAGCGAATAAAATTAATGATTTTCAGATTTACAATTCCAATCCCTTTTTAATTTACGCGGCAACTGATTATGGATTAATTCGTTCTTTTGACGCCGGCGATACTTGGAAAGTTTTTAAAACCATTCCTTCCGAAAAAAAAGAATTTTCCGCTTTGGCAATTGATAATAATTCAGAAGAAATTTTTGCCGCTTCAAATGGCAAGATTTATTACAGCAGAGATTCCGGATTTAGTTGGCGGATAATTGAAACAAATTTTGATAAAAGAGAAATTTCGACAATTGAATTAATAAATGATAAGATTATTATTGGAAGTGAAAAATAATTATATTTTTTAATTTATTATGTTAGATATTTTAAAAGAGTTAGAAAATAAAATAATTGAAGCAATAGACCATTTAAAAGAAGAGTTTTCCGGTCTTCGCGGCGGCAGACCAAATTCAAAATTAGTAGAAAATATTATGGTTGATTATTTTGGTCAAAAATTAACAATTAAGCAATTGGGTTCTATTAGTATAATTCCCCCAAGAGAAATACACATTTCAGTTTGGGACAAAAACGCCGCTCCTCCGGTTTTAAAAGCCATTGAAGCATCTAATTTAAATGTTGGCGTTTTAGCTGAAGGCAATTTAGTAAGAATTAATTTACCTCCGCTTTCAGGGGAACGAAGGCAAGAATTAATTAAAATTGCCAAAAGAGAAATTGAAGAAACCAAAGTTAGAATTCGTAACGGCCGCGATGAAATTAATAAAGAAATCGGTAAATTATTTGATAAAAAAGAGATAACAGAAGACGATAAATTTAAATTAAAAGATAAAGTTCAAGAACAAGTTAATCAAGCTAATGAAAAAATTGAAAAAATTTTAGAAGACAAGATTAAAGAAATAGAAGAATAAGCTTAATTTTAAATTTTGATTTTCAAATTTCAAAACAATTTTAAATGAATGAGTTTAAAATTAAAACATTTATCATTCAATTGAAATTTTAAATTGGAAACTATTTTTATGTTTATAGCTATTGTTGCGATAATAATTTTTCTTTCTTTTTTTATTTTAATCCATGAATTGGGGCATTTTGGATTTGCCAAGAAATTTGGACTTTTTGTTGAAGAATTCGGCTTTGGTTTGCCGCCAAAGATATGGGGTAAAAAAATTGGAGAAACTCTTTACAGTATTAATGCTTTGCCTTTTGGCGGTTTTGTAAAAATTTATGGAGAAAACAGAGAAGATAATAAAGTTGAAAACAAGGAAAATAAATCTTTTTCTGAGAAAAAACGAGGTTTTAATTCTATTTCCATAGGTAAGCGCGCCATAGTTTTAGCCGCCGGAGTATTTATGAATTTTTTACTTGGTTGGTTTTTAGTGTCTGTTATTTTTTTTATTGGCGTTCCTTATGAAGTATTAATAACAGAGGTTCAGCCAAACACGCCGGCATCTGAAATGGGTTTACTTGTTGGAGATAAAATCGTGGCTTTAGAAACACAATCGGATATTTTAGAAGAAAAAATAACCGCCAGTGAATTTATTGGATTTTTAGATAAATATAAAGGACAGGAAGTTCTTTTAAAAATTGAACGCAATAATCAAATTAAAGAATTTAAGGCTTTATCAAGAATTAATCCGCCTGAAGGCGAGGGCGCTTTAGGTATTGCGATAATGGAATCAGGTTTGCCTAAAATGAATTTATTTGCTTGTGTTTGGGAAGGTTTAAAATTTTCAGTTGAAATAATTGCAATGGTTTTTATTACCATTTTTAAATTGATTGCTCAGCTTTTTATTGGTCAAGCAAATTTGGAAAGCGTTGCCGGACCGGTTGGAATTGTTAAACTTACGGCAGAAGTCAGCCAACAAGGTTTTATTTATTTACTTCAATTATTAGCGTTGATTTCTTTGAATTTAGTGGCTATTAATCTTTTGCCTTTTCCGGCAATTGATGGCGGTCGTTTACTCTTTTTATTAATTGAAAAAATTAAGGGCTCTCCTTTGCCGATTAAGTTTGAACAATATGCCAATGGTATTGGATTTATTTTATTATTGCTTTTAATGGCCGCCATTACGGTTAAAGATATAATCGCGCTTTAAGTTCGTATTTTAAAAAATAAACTTATTAAAAATTTTGACTAAACCGTTATTTTAAATTATTATGAGATTAATAAATTAATCTTAATTTTTATGCGTCAAAGCGAACTTTTTATAAAAACAAAAAAAGAAGCTCCAAAAGACGAAGAAGCTATTAATTCTAAACTTCTTATTAGAGGGGGATTTATTGATAAATCAATGGCCGGAGTTTATACCTTTTTACCTTTAGGTTTGAAAGTAATTAAAAAAATTGAAAATATTATTCGCGAGGAAATGATAAAAATCGGAGGGCAAGAAATATTGATGCCGGCGCTTCAATCAAAAAGCGATTGGTTAAAAACCGGACGTTGGGACAGCTATGACGCTTTATTTAAATTTACCAGTTATTATTCTAAAAATGATTACGCGCTTGGACCGACTCATGAAGAAGTGGTTTCTCCTTTAATGAAGAATTTTATTTTTTCTTATAAGGATTTGCCATTTTATATTTTTCAAATTCAAAATAAATTTAGAGATGAAGTTCGTGTTAAATCGGGACTTTTAAGAACTAAAGAATTTTTAATGAAGGATCTTTACTCTTTTCATTGCGATGAAAAGAGTCTTGATAAATATTATGAAAAAATAGTTGCCGCTTATTGGAATATTTTTAAAAAAACAGGTATTAAGTCTTATACTTATTTTACTTTTGCTTCAGGTGGAAGTTTTTCAAAATATTCTCATGAATTTCAAACATTAACTCCTGCTGGCGAAGATATAATTTATATTTGCGAGAAATGCCAAATGGCAATTAATAAAGAAATTATTAAAAAAGAAAAATCTTGTCCTCAATGCGGAGGCAAAAAATTTAAAGAAGAAAAAGCCGTTGAAACGGGAAATATTTTTAAATTAAAATCAAAATATTCAGCTCCTTTTAAATTAAAATATAAAGATAAGAATGGTAAAGAAAAAGATGTTATTATGGGTTGTTATGGTATTGGTTTGGGGCGTTTAATGGGCGCCGTGGTAGAAGTTTGTAATGATAAAAAAGGAATAATTTGGCCGGAAGCGATTGCTCCTTACCGAGCCCACTTGATTAATTTGGAAAAATCGGTTAAAAATAATAAATTCGCGGAAGAAATCTATAAACATTTACAAAAATCCGCTATTGAGGTAATATATGACGACCGCGAAGAAAAAGGTCCCGGCGAAAAACTCGTTGAAGCCGACCTTATAGGTATTCCTTATAGATTAATAATTAGCGGTAAAAATGGAAACAAAATAGAGATTAGAAAGAGAAGCGAAGAAAAAGTAAAACTGATAGATAAAAAAGAATTGGTTAAATTATTGAAAAAAAACAATGTTTAATTATTTTATTAAAGATATAGGCATAGATTTAGGAACGGCCAATTCTTTGGTTTATTTAAAAGGCGAAGGAATTATTCTTAAAGAACCTTCAATAGCCGCAATTAATAATAAAACCGGTCAAGTTTTAGCTATTGGCGAAGAGGCGAAAAAAATGGTTGGAAGAACCCCGGCTCATATTTTAGTTATTAAACCGCTGGTAAACGCCGTGATTTCAGATTTTGAAATTACTCAGGAAATTCTTCGGCATTTTATAAAAAAAGTTAAAAACAATAATGTTTTTAATTATTGCCGCGCCATTATCAGTATTCCGACAAATTTAACCGAAGTTGAAAGAAAATCCGTTGAAGACGCGGCTTTTTCCGCGGGAGCGGCTAAAGCTTATTTAATTGAAGAACCGATTGCCGCTGTTTTAGGGGCTGGATTGCCGATTGATGAACCAACCGCCAGTATGATTATTGATATTGGGGGAGGAACTACGGAGATAGCGGTTATTTCAATGGGAGGAATAGTAATTTCTAAAAGTTTAAAAATTGCCGGAGATAAATTCAATGAAGATATTATTAGATTTATCCGTGAAGAATTTAAATTGATTATTGGAGAGCCCACTGCTGAAGAATTAAAAATAATAATCGGTTCGGCCGTCCCTCTTGATGAAAAATTGGAATTGGCAATTCAAGGAAGAGATATGTCAACCGGTTTACCAAGAGAAGTCGTTGTTAAAAGTAATCAGATAAGATTAGCTCTTACTCGCTCCTTGCGTTTAATTACCGATTCCGTAAAAGAAACCATTGAAATTACTCCGCCGGAATTAGTTGGCGATATATTAAAAACGGGAATTCATCTTTGCGGAGGAGGAAGTTTGTTAAGAGGAGTTGATCAATTAATAGAAAGAGAAATTTCAGTAAAAGCTACCGTTATTGATGACGCTTTAACTTGCGTTTCTAGAGGAACCGGAGTGGCAATAGAAGATATTAAAAAACATTCACGCTTTTTCGCGAATGTTTTAAAACCGATAGAGATTAATATTTAAATTAAAAAATTAAAAATAAAAATAATAATGTAAATTTTAAAATCAAACATTTTAATTTTTACATTTTAATTTTTATATTTATTATGGGAGGAGTACCAGTAAAACATCATACTAGTTCAAAAGTGGGAAGAAGAAGGTCCCATTTAGCTTTAAAAAAGACTGCGATTTTTGTTTGTCCGAAATGCGGTTCTCCGATTTTACCTCACAGAGTTTGTCCGAAATGCGGAGCTTATAAAGGAAAAGTCGTTAAAAAACCAAAATTGAGAGTTAAGAAATAATGGCTACAAGACATTTAGCTCGTTCAATAGTTCTTCAGTCTTTGTATGAATGGGATTTTTATAATAAAAAAACCGACCTTATGGAAATTATTGAACGTAATTTAAAAGAGTTTGGTCCCGGAATAGATGAGCCGGAATTTGTTTGGAAAATAGTTAACGGTATTATTAAAAATTTTGACAATTTAAATAAGATTATAGAAAAAGCGGCTCCTGAATGGCCATTAAATCAAATTTCAATTATTGATAGAAACGTGTTAAGAGTGGGATTATATGAATTATTATTTGCTAATCCCGATGAAGTGCCGGCAAAAGTGGCAATTAATGAATCTATTGAATTGGCTAAAAATTATGGCGGACCGAATTCGGGAAAATTTATCAATGGCGTTTTAGGAACAGTTTATAAAGAAATGAAACAACCCGAAGAAAATGATAAATCTAAAAAATAGTTTCCAAAAAAAATAAAATCGTTTATAATTTAAACTTAATAAAATTAATATGCAAAAAAGATCAAAAGAAAAACAAGAGAGAGCTTTAGGAATGAAACTCTTTTTAAAGGGGGAGCGTTGTAATTCGCCAAAATGCGCCATGATTAGAAGGCCGAATCGTCCGGGAATGCATGGAAGTAAACGCAAAAGGAATCTTTCCGAATATGGCGCCCAACTTTTAGAAAAACAAAGAGTGAGGGTAAGTTATGGTCTTCAAGAAAAACAAATGGCGAAAGTTATTGAGAAAGCGTTTAAAAAACCGGGAGCTGTTAACGAAACCATTGTTAGTTATTTGGAAAGTCAGCTTTCTAATGTTGTTTTTCGTTTAGGATTGGCTTCTTCGCGAATCGTTGCCAGGCAATTGATTGCTCATGGACATATTTGGGTAAATGGCAGAAAAATTACCAGCTCTTTTCATTTTGTTAAAAAAGGCGACGTGGTTTCCATAAAGCCTTCTTCTTTAAAACTCTTGATTTTTAAAGATTTACCAGTTAAACTTAAAAAGCATGAATTGCCGGATTGGCTTTTTCTTGACATAGAAAAGCTTGAAGGAAAGGTTTTGAATTCGCCTCAAAACATTGAACTTCCTTTTGATATTGGTTTGGTAGTTGATTATTACAGTAAATAATATATAAGTAGCGATTTATAAATATATTCGCGTAAATAATTTAAGATTTTATAATATATAAAAATATGGAATACACACGTTTAAGTGAAACCGTAAAAATTAAAAAAGTTTCTGAAAATGACAATGAAGGAATTTTTGAGATTGAAGGTCTTTATGCCGGTTTTGGGTTGACTTTGGGAAACGCGTTGCGTCGCGCTCTTTTTTCTTCATTAGCCGGAGCGGCAATTACTCAAATTAAAATTAAAGGAGTGGAGCATGAATTTTCAACTATTTCCGGAATAACAGAAGATGTAGTGGAAATAATTATGAATCTTAAAAAAGTTCGTTTTCGTTTTTACGCTTCTGAACCTCAAGTTTTAACTCTTAGCGTTAAAGGAGAAAAACAAGTAACTGCCGGAGATATTAAAGCTAATGCTCAAGTTGAAGTGGTTAATCCTGACGCTCTTATTGCCACTTTAACGAATAAAAATTCCGAACTTGAAATGGAAATAACTGTTGAAAAAGGATTGGGATATGTTCCTGTTGAAGCCAGAAAAATGGATAAATTGCCGGTAAAAACTATTGCTTTAGACGCGATTTTCAGTCCGGTTGTTAAAGTTAATTTTAATATTGAAAATATGCGCGTTGGCGAAAGAACTGATTTTAATCGTTTAAGAATAATAATTGAAACTGACGGCAGTATTTCTCCTTCAAACGCTCTTCACAAAGCGGCAAATGTTTTAAAAGACCATCTTGAAAAAGTATCAGTAATAGAATTGAAAGAAGAAGATAAAGAAGATAAAAAAGAAGACAAGAAAGAATCAAAAACCAAAAAGAGTTCAAAAACAATCGGAGAAAAAAAGAAAAAGAAAGAAACTAAAAAGAAATGAGGCATCTTAAAAAAGGAAAAAAATTTAACCGAAAGAAAGGCCAGAGAAAGGCTCTTTTTAAAAGTTTAATGAACAACCTTATTTTAAAAGAAAAGATTGAAACAACCGAAGCTAAAGCAAAAGAAATTAAACCTAAAACGGAAAAGATGATTACCTTGGGAAAAAAACAAGATTTAGCAAGTTTAAGACTATTAATTTCTCGTTTAAATAAAAAGGCCGCGGAAAAAGTTTATTATAATCTTGCTCCTCGTTATAAAAAGAAAAGAGGCGGATATACAAGGATTATTAAAACTTCAAAACAAAGAGTAAAAGACGGAGCAAAAATGGTTATAATAGAATTTGTTTAAAAATTAAATTCGGGGTTGACAATGAAATAATTAATAATATAAAATCAAAAAGTCGTAATAAATAAATAAATAATAAATAA
>JAFGBB010000008.1 GCA_016933365.1 Candidatus Wolfebacteria bacterium
ACAATATGGAACACTGCGGTTTGAACGGATTGACTCCAAATGAATTCCTCAGGTTATCCGGAGTGCAAAATGTCTATGTGTAAAACATCAAATTAGTTCGGCAAGCTCACTGCGGGCCGCCCTAAATAGCTATTTGGAAATTAGAAATTAGGATTTAGAAATTGCGATAAAATACTGCGTATTTTTATCGCTTATCCCCTGCTTCCAAGATTTAAAATTTCCTGCGCCAGGGCTCTGGCCGCTCCGGGTTTGGCGAATTTCTTGGCGGCTTCAGACATTTGTTTTAATTTCTCAGGCGCGGAAAAAATATTTTTTAATTGAGTCAAGAAAAGATTTGGTTCTAAATTCGGCTCTTCAATCACAATTCCCGCGCCTGAATGGGCATATTCATAAGCATTGCCAATTTGATGTTTGCCCACCACATCCGCGGATAAAGGAATTAAAATTGACGGCTTTCCAAAAGCGGCATTTTCAAAAATCGTTCCTCCGGAAGCCCGACAAATCACGATATCACTGACAAGATAAGCATTTCTTAAATTATCTTCAAAATAAGGAAATATTTGATAATTCTTTTTTTCTTCTTCCGAATAATTTTTTAAAATAATATCAATTTCTTTTTTAATCTCTTCAAAATTTTTAATGCCTGTTTGATGTAAAACTTGAAAATTTTTTATTAATTCTTCTATTATTTCCATCATAAAATTATTTATTTTCATCGCGCCTTGAGAACCGCCAATTACTAAAATCACCGGTTTGTCTGATTTGATATTTAAAATTCTTTTAGCCGCTTCAATTTCAAAATTCTCAACCGAAATAAGAGAACGCCTAACGGGATTACCGGTCATTATTATTTTTGAAACTAATTTATTTTTTTTCTTTGGATAATTTTCTATTAAATCATTTATAGCTGTTTCAAAAGAAAGCGCGATTTTATTTGCAAACCCTAAGGCAAGCCGATTTGCTAAACCCATACTTGAATCGGAATCGTGAATAATTACCGGAATACGATAAAATCTGCACGCTAAAACCACGGGCAAAGAAGCTGGTCCACCTTTTGAAAATAAAACATCCGGCATAAACCAAAAAACCTTCCAAAGGGCTTGAATAATACTTAAAGGAAGAAAAAAAGGAATTTCAATAAAATTTCTTAAATCAAAATAACGGCGCAGTTTAGCCGATAAAATTTTTGAAACTTTAATACCATAAGATTCTAAAAGATTTTTATAAGGACCCGGCGCGCCTAAATAACGCAATTTTAAGGATATTTGGTCATTAGAAGATTGAAATTCTTCTGTTATCGCTAAAATTGGATAAATATGACCTCCGGTTCCGCCACCGGTAAATAAAATTTTAATCATGGGTATATTTACTAATATTAACAATTACGCCCGACATAGTCAAAAAAATAGCTAAAGCGGTTCCGCCATAACTAATAAAGGGCAGAGGCACTCCCGTAAGAGGTAAAATTCCAGAATTAGCGGCAATATGAATAAAGGTTTGAATAGCTATTATTGAAATAAAACCAATAACAGTTAATTTGGCAAAATAATCTCGGGAATTTTTCGCTATTATAATCCCCTTAATAAAAAGTAAAATAAAAACACTTATTAAAAAAATTGAACCGATAAATCCTAATTCTTCGGCAATTACCGCAAATATTGAATCGCTAATTGGTTCAGGAAGAGATTTAAATTTAGCAACAGAATTACCAAAACCCACGCCTGTTAAACCGCCAGAACCAATAGATATTAAGGCTTTATTTAAATGATAAGCGTCGTCTTCATAATTTATACTCTCGGTATTAAAAAAAAATTTAAAATATGTTTCTATTCTGGCAAAACGATAAGGAGTAATAGAAATAACAAGAATTAAAGCCGTTAATCCTAAAAGAATTGTTCCAAAAACAAAAGAAAGCCGAGCTCCACTTACGAAATAAACAACAAGACCGGCCGCCATAATAATAGCCACGGTTGAAGTGGAGGGTTGTAAAATAATAAGAAGCCCAACTAATCCGGAAATAATAAGAAAAGGCAAATAACCTGAAAAAAGACTTGTTCGGCGTTTAATCCCCTTTTCATCTTTAGAATTTAACCACGCGGCAAGATAAACAATAAAAGTAAATTTTAAAAATTCAGCCGGTTGAATTGAAACAATTCCTAAATCTAACCAGCGTTTGGCGCCGGAATGAGAAAATCCCAAAGAAGGAATAAAAACTAAAATTAAAAGAAAAATGCTGAAAAGTAATAAAATTAAAGAAAATTTTTGCCAAAAACGATAATGCGTAAAAAAAGCAATTAAAAAACCAACTAAACCCAAGCTTAAACCAAAAATTATTTGATGTTTTAAATAATAATAAGTGTTATTAAATTTTATTTTACTTAAATCCGAAGAAGCGGAAGAAAGCATTATTAAACCAAAAACAACTAAAATAAAAATGCATGAAATAAAAACATAATCGGGTCGGTGACCGCTTTTTTTCATAATTTATTCAATAATTATTTTTTTAAAACTCTTCCTTTAAATATATTTTGAAACTTACCCTCTTTTATAACTCTTTTGCCATTTATTAAAACCTCTCTAATTTCAGAATCTTTAAAAAGAACCATATCCGCAAAAAATCCTTCAGCGATAAATCCTCTATTTTTTAATTCTAATTTTTGAGCCGGTAGTCCGGTAATTTTATAAACAGCTTTTTCCAAAGGCATAATATTTTTTTCATTCACTAATTTTAAAAATTCAGTAAAAGCATTAAAAGAATATTCCGGTTGTAAATTAAATCCGGCGCCACCCGAAGCTATTATTGCCGCTTTATGCTTTAAAGATTCAATAATTTTTTTAAAATTAATATTTTCATAAAAAATCGTTGCCCGAAACTCGGTTAATTTCATTAATTCAAGCAATCCTTCATTAAAATTAAGATTCCGATTTTGACTGAATTCTTTTAATGATTTTCCGTTTAAATATTCATTATTTGGAGCATTGATAATAATTATTTTTTCCGCGTTTAGATTAAATAAATCTTTTAAAATTCTTTCTTTAAATTCTTTATTTTCAATGTCTTTTAATATTTTTATCTTGTCTTCTTTTTGCGCCCAAATTGGCAAAAGATTATGAATTAAAACAACGCTTTTTTTAAAAGGAGAAACACTGAAAGAAATATCAACTTCATCAATATTTTTATCAATTAAATTTAAAGCTTCGTTATAATCATTTTCAAAGCCAATAATCGGATGAAAATTATTAATTAAAATTTTAACTCCTGTTTCTTTAGCAATTCTTATTAATTCTTTTATTGAAAAAAGTAAGCTCTTTTTTTCGTCTTGAAATTGGGTCGCGTAAAGACTTTTTTGTTCAATAACGGTTTTAATAAAATATTCTATTTCTTGATAAGAAATTTTATTATTCTGAAGATAATCTAAATCGGTGGAAAATCCAAAAGCTCCGGCTTTTAATGATTTTTTTAAAACCATATTAAAAACCTTCAATTCGTTTTGCGATAAATCTCTTTTAGTTTTATCTGTTAATGCTTGTCTTATGGTAGTATGGCCAACTAAAGTTCCAAAATTAATTCCTAAAGAAAAATTCTCCATTATTTCCAAAAATTCTTTCATTGTTTGCCAATCAATATTAACTTTATTAATATCGGCCCATTCTTGAATTGACTCCAAAGAACCATAAATAAGAGGCGCTAAAGAAGCGCCACCTTGCCCTCCAATAATTGAAGTTACTCCTTGAAGTAAATAATTTTCCGCTTTGAAATTAGAAAAAATATTTAAATAATGGTCAAAAGAAGTGTTAATATCAATAAATCCCGGAGCTAAATAAGAACCCATTCCGTCAATAATTTCATCCGCTTGATATTTTGGAAAATTTCCAATTGCTGATATTTTATCGTTTTTAATCAAAACATCGGCTTTTATTGATTCTCGTCCGCTTCCATCAATTAATTGAGTATTTTTAAAAAGAATAGTCATATTTATTTAATTTTATTAAAACCTCTCAAGAGATTCAATATAATTTTTAATTTCTTAACCTCTTTAAAATTTCTTCTTCTATTTTTTGACGATTTTGACCGTATTTTTCAATTGAAATTTGTTTTATTTTCTTCCCCGCTTCAAAATTACCAATTTCCGGAGATAAAGTTTTTATATTAAATGGTTTAGATGTTTGACCATTAATAAGAATTTTTGCGTAAGCGTTAAAGTTATCAATATTTAATAAATCGTTTTCGTCAAAAATGGGTTCAAATTGTTTAACTAAAAATTCAGCGTCTTTTGCTCCAACTCTAAAAGAAATAATAGAACCAACGTTGCCAAAAACAGCATCTCTGATTTTATCGGTTAATTGAGCGATAAATTGATGAGCAATAGTTAAATTTAATCCGTATTTTCTTGCTTCTGATAAAATTACAGAAATAGAGTCTGTTGTAAAATTCTGAAATTCATCAATATAAAGATTGAAATCGCGGCGTTGTTCTCTGGGAATATCAGCGCGAGAAAGAGCCGCCATTAAAATTTTACCACTAATTACCATACCTAAAAGATTGGCATTGGTATCTCCTATCCTGCCTTTGGAAAGGTTTACCAAAAGAATTTTTCCTTCATCCATAATCTTGCGAAAATTAAAAGCTGATTTAGTTTGTCCAATAATCGGACGCATATAATCGTTAGAAGTAAAATTGCTAAATTTAGAAGTGATATAAGGAGTTATATTGGCAAGAGCCGCTTCTCCACCCGCTTTAATTGCTTCTTTTTCCCAAAAATCAATTACTATGGGATTGGCGATTTTTTCTAATTTCCTTTGACGAAAATCAACATCTGTAAAAACTCTTGCCACCTCCATTAAAGTAGTAGGTTCGCCCCCAACAGCAGGGTTAGCCGCCTCCATTAAAAGCAAAAGCGCGTTTCTCATATATTGTTCAAACATTGGACCCATAGTTTCGGCAAGAAAAAGTTTATTAAAAATTCCTTGCATCTCATTGGCAATAAAAGTTTTCTCTTCAGGTCGGTTAAAATCATATTCCAACATATTTATACCTAAAGGATTTTGTCTTTCCGAAGGGTCGAAAAATATTACATCATTAAATCTTTTTTCTGGAATTGAAGCGATAATTTTTTCAATTAAATCACCGTGAGGGTCAATAACGGAAATTCCTTTTCCTTGTTTAATATCATCAATTGCCATATTAGTTAAAAGCGTTGATTTACCCGTTCCGGTTTGACCAATAATATAAACATGAAGTCGGCGGTCATCGTCGCTAATATAAATCGGTTTTGTTTCTCCCCGAAAAACACTTTCTCCAATAAGTGTTCCTTTAATGGATAAATTTGCCGAAGGCGCGGTTTCTTTAGCTTTTAACCATTTAACTTTTGGCACTTCAGTGGAAGAAGCCGGTAAATGAAATAAACTGCTTAATTCTTCGGTATTTAAAATTATTTTTTGTTTTTCGTTAAACTCACGAAAAGAAAATTGATAAATTAAATTTTGGATTTTTCGAGGTTTAGCGATTTTTAATTCCTGACGAAGCGGAGCGCTAAATTGAGAAAAACTACCGCTAATACTTTCTAAAATATTATCTGTTTGATATTGATTTGAAGAAGAAGCTAAAATTCTTAAATTAACCGCCAAAAGAGGCGAATTTATTTTAGATTCCAAAAGTTTAATCATTTCTTCATCAACTATTTTTTCCGGTTTTTCTTTTCCTTTTATTTCAGTTTTAAAGGCTTTTTCCAAATCTTTAAATCCTAATAATTTATTTTTTGTTAATTCTTCAAAATTACTTCCCTTTTTTAAAGAATTAATTATTCGTAAAATAAATTTTTTGGTTAAAATTGGCGCCGGTTTTGCTAAAACTTGAATTACCGCTCCCTCGCCAATCTCATTTATTTTTGAAAGACCGCTTAAAATAGGAGCAAAAGTATCAATATTCGCTTCGTTATAAGTTTTTAAAGGTAAAATATAAGAAAGTTTTTGTTCCAAATAAACGCCTGAGTTTATTCCATTAGAATTAAAAATATTATAATCCCCTGCCTCTTCCACTTTTGCGTTCTTCCATAATCCTTCAATTTGTCTGCTTATAAACTGGATTGATTTTTGAGGTACGGCAACATAAAAATTTATTTCTTCTCCAATATGATGAACTGCCGCTTCCAAGCCAAACGGGGTTTTTAATCCCGCTAAAATTCCAAAAAGTTGAGCGGAAAGATTAATTTCATTTTTCCAATTAGCTGATTGTGTTTCGCCAATAGGTTTTTTTGTTTGCGGAAGCTGAACTAAAAGAAGTCTTAAATTAAGCGTTTGTAATAAGATTTTTTTCTTAACTCTTTTAAAAGCAAAAAATAAAACCGCGATTAAGGAGCTGATAAGAAGAATTATTAATATTAGATAAAAATACATAAATTAAATTACGATTATATCAAGTTTCTTTTTTTAATTTCATCATAAAGTTTATCTGTTAAAGCGTCATGGAAAGCGTCTAAAACAAAACCCCCGGACTTTATAGCCTCTTTTATGGCTTTTTCAAGTCCTTGATTAAAAACTATTTCAATTAATCTTTCCACTTGTTTTTTTACTTCTTCGTCTGAAGAATTATTAAGATAATCGGGGAAAATTTCTTCGTCTTCCAAAATATTAATTCCTTTTTCCAATTGTTTTTTGGTCTTGCTTTTTTGTTTTAAAACAACAGACTCATCTTGTTTTGATGAATGTTGTTGAACTATGGGTTGAAGCGTTTGCTTTAAAATTTCTTTTTCTGATAATTCTTTATGTTCCGGCAAATTCTTTTTTTCTTTAATTTCTTGACTTAATCTTTCAATATCTTTTTCTAATGTGTTATAATTTAACATATGTTTAAAATTAAAAATTATAAAAATTACTCTCTAATCGTTATTTTAATTATAGCGGCTTTTTTTTGCTTTCACAACATAAATCAAACACCACCCGGACTTTACCCTGACGAAGCAATGAATGGCAATAACGCCTTAGAAACGCTTTCAGAAACCAAAAACGGATTTAAGGTTTTTTATCCGGAAAATAACGGTCGGGAAGGATTATTTATAAATATTCAAGCAATCTTTTTAAAATTTTTAATGCCTTTAAATAACGGATTTCCAGAGCCATGGATGTTAAGACTTATCAGCGCTATTTTTGGCTTTTTAACAATAATGGGATTATATTTTTTAACTCAAAAACTTTTTAATAAAAAAGTTGCGTTTTTATCTTCTTTTTTCTTATCTACGTCTTTTTGGTTTATTAATTTTTCTCGTATTGGTTTTCGAGCGATTATGGCGCCGTTTTTTCTTGTTTGGGGAATTTATTTTTTACTTTTAGCGTTGGATAAAGATAAATTAAAAACTATAATTTTTTCAATTATTGGCGGCGCGATTTACGGTTTGGGATTTTATTCTTACATTGCTTATAGGGCTACACCGCTTTTAATTTTAATAATTTTATTTTTATATTGGATAAAAAATAAAAATCCGGAATTTCGGAAAAAGATTTTAATTTCCACTCTTTTTTATATAATTTTTACAATTATTATTGCCGCGCCTTTAGGTTTATATTTTTTAAATAATCCTCAAGATTTTTTCGGCCGAACCGGTCAAATTTCCATTTCCGCGTCTTCTTCTCCTTTAAAAAACTTAGGAGTTAATATTTTAAAAACAATTGGAATGTTTAATTTTGAAGGAGACTGGAATTGGCGTCATAATTTTGCCGGCAAACCAGAACTATTTTGGCCAATAGGAATACTTTTTATTATTGGAATAATTCAAAGTATTTATCTTCTTTTTAAAAAAACATTTTCTCCTATTATTATTTTTTCTTGGTTAATAATCGCGGCTTTACCCGTGGTAATTTCAAACGAAGGAATTCCTCATGCCTTACGCGCTATTTTAATGATTCCCCCAACATTTATTTTAGCCGGAATTGGAGGAATATTAATATTTGAAAAAATTAAAAACATAAATAAAAATCAAAAAATTTTAAAATTTATTATCTATCCTTCATTAATTTTAATCCTTTCTTTATTTATATTGGAAGCTTATACGACTTATTTTATAAAATGGGGAAAAAATTCCAATGTTTATGGCGCTTTTTCCGCTGATTACGTTAAAATTGGCCAAGAAATCAATTCTTTGCCACAAGAAACACCCAAATACGTCATAGTTCAAGCCAAAGGAACCAACGTTCGCGGCGTTCCTATGCCTGCCCAAACCGTAATGTTTATCACTGATAGTTTTTCATCGGAAAAACAAAAAAAGAAAAACATCCATTATCTTTTACCTGAACAAGCAGACCAAATTCCGAAAAACGCTTACGTGGAAATTTTGAAATAAAAATTTTAACTTAAATTTTTCATTATTTTTATTTTATCTAAGAAAGGTAGTTTTGTTCTTTTAATAACATTTCTCATTATGGTAATTGTTTGGTCATAAGTTTTTTTATCAATAGGATAAGGCGTGGCGTCTTTGCCTCCGTGAGCAAAAGAATATCTTGCCGGGTCTTCGTAAGACGGCCCGGCGCCATAAATTATTTCTGAGGTTAAAGCTAAAGCTCTAACGGTTTTTGGACCAACTCCTTTTATTGCCACCAGTTTTTCGTAATTTTCCGGCTTATAATCGCAAACTTGTTTAAGAATTTTTTCAAGATACCGACTTTTGGAAAAATCTTCCATTTCTACCGGATGATGTTGAAATTCAATATTTTTCAATTTCATTAATTTAACAAAATCAGAATCTCCATAAGGAGAATTAACTTTTAAAGCCAAAGTTTTGTGAATTTTTGAAGAATGTTTTCGGAGTATTTCAATATCTTTTATTAAACCGCGATATCCGCCATTAACCAATTCGGCGCTGACATCTCTGGTTTGAGCGCTGTTTTTGGAAACCATATTCAAAGCAACTTTTTGTTTATTATCAGAAACTATTCCGGTATGAGGCTCACAAACGAAATCTTTGATATTTTCCGAATGCCAATGATAACGCCTAGCGGTGACGTTTTGAGTATTCATCCCTTGTTGAACCACGGTCCAAACGCCATTTTTAGAAAAGAAAAAACTATGGTGATAAATTTGAAACCCGTCTTGAATAAGAGCGCTGTCAACTTTAGCCGCCATTTTGGAATTATAAACCAATGACTGGGATTTAGGCTTGGGCAAACCCAGTTTTTCTCCCCAATCAACAATTTCATCTGGAGTTTTACGAGATGTTTTCCCCTTACCTCCAGCAATAAAAATTCCCCATTCCCTTTCTCGTCCGCGAATGGCTTCTTTCAAAGCGGCGGTTAAAATAGTAGTCAAACCCGAAGCATTCCAATCAAAAGCCAAAACCGTGCCAAGCGACTGAAACCAAACAGGGTCTGCAATCCTTTTAATAAATTCATCCGGTCCATATTCTTCAATAAGAACTCGCGTCATTTCTCGACCAAGCTTAACCATCCGCCTGAAAAGCCATGGTGGACATTTGCCATAATCTAAAGTAAATGTTGCAATACCACTGCGATACATTTTTTAATTATAACATATTAAAAAATTAAAATTCCTAAAAAATTAACTTTTATGGCATTATAAAAGGCCTAACTTGTTAGGCCGTTAAAATATTTATCTTTTAAAATTACTATAATAACTGACGATTGTTAGTTATTACGGTAAGTTGAAATATGAAAAATCGCGTCATACTAACCGTGTTTTATGTCTATAACATCTCCGTCTTTTACTTCATATTCCTTGCCTTCTAACCAAATATAGCCTTTTTGTTTGGCGTTTTGCCAAGAATTTACTTCAAGAAGTTTTTCCCAATTAATTATTTCAGCTTTAATAAATTTTTTTTCAAAATCCGTATGAATTACGCCGGCCGCTTGAGGAGCTTTCCATCCTTTTTTAATAGTCCAAGCGCGAGTTTCATCTTTGCCTGTGGTTAAAAAACTTATTAAACCTAAAATTTCATAAGCTTTTTTAATTAATTTTTCAATATTATCAATATCTGAAGTTAATAAATCCATAATTAAATAATCCGCCTTTAAAAAGCTGATTTTATTTTTTAATTCTTCGTTTACGTCTTCAGGTTTACCATTTAAAAGATAAATTTGTTTTTTATTGGTTAAAAGATTTAACTCTTTAACAACAGGTTCGTTAATTAAAGATTCATCTATATTAATAACTAATTTACCACTATTAAGCTCTTCGCCGATTTTTTTTATAATTTCCAAATCTTTAATTTTATTTTTATCTCCGGTATGAGATTCTCTTTCTAATTTTTCAATTCTTTTTTTAACGCTTTCCAAATCTTTTAAAATTAACTCCGTATTTATAGTTTCAATATCGCGAACCGGGTCAACTTTTGTTTCAATATGAATTATTTCATTATTTTCAAAACAACGAACAACTTGAATTATAACGTTTGTTTCGCGAATATGAGAAAGAAATTGATTACCCAAACCTTCGCCTTTATTGGCGCCTTTAACTAAACCGGCAATATCATAAAATTCAACAACTGCTGGAACTTTTTTTGCCGAATCGCTCATTTTTGCCAATTTATCAAGACGCTCATCAGGAACAGGTACTACTCCAACATTTGGATCAATAGTGGCAAAAGGATAGTTAGCGGTGTTAACTTCTTGTTTAGTAAGATTATTAAATAAAAGAGATTTACCTACATTAGGTAAACCCACAATTCCAATTGATAATTTCATAAAAAATTAAAAATTTTTTAAATTCATTTTTATTACTTGCAAAACATTATCGTAAGATTCTGTTTCTTCAATTTCCGATATTTTTTTATCGTTATAAATTTTCTCAATAACTCTTTGGGATTTTTCATAAATCGCGGCAATTTCCGGTTGATTAATTTTTTCCGCGAAATTTTTAAAAGCCTCGCATTGAAGAATTATTTCTTTTAAAATAAGAAATTGAATCGGATGTTTTTCTAATGCTTTATTTTCGCGATTAATCCATAGTTCACTTAATTCTTTAACGATTTTACAATCAACCCCTATAATAAAACGAGGAATTTTTCTTAATTCTTCTCTAATATTCATACGGTCCGATATAAAATATTTTATTCTTGATAATTTATTTTTTTCTATTTCTTTTTTAATACAATTAAATTTTTTTTCAATATCTGAACTTAAAGTGGCATCTATCGCAAACGCCGATTCCTGAAACTCCGTAATTATATCCGCTTTATTAACAATATCGTCGTAACGAGAAGTTTTTATAGTAACTGCCGTTTCGCCAAACCAATTGCTTAATTCGGTTTGGTCATAAATAATAGCTTCTAAAATAGTGGCTAATTCTTTGGCTTGAACGCATTCCGGAGATGATTGTTGAATGAATTTTTTCTCCATTTCTTCAACGTATTTTTTATCTTTTTTAATATTTTCTTCTCCGTATAAATCCGTAAAATCATCAAGTTTAATTTCTTCTTCTTGTAAAAGATTTTTGGCCTTCTCATAAGTTTTATTCATATCCACCTTTTCAAAGATTTTAGATTCAATGTTTTTCATAATTTATAATATATATTAAAATAATAATTTTGTCAAACTTGATTTTTATCTAAAAATTAGGTTATAATAAAAATATAAATAATAAATAAAAGGTCGCCTTAAAAATTTTAAAAATTTAATAATATGTTTGAAAATCCTTTTAAAAATAAAGAAACTTCTAAGAATAACGAAAAAGAAAATAAAAAAGAAAAAAAATTCGCTCCCGAAATTGACCGTCGCACAGGAGTAGTACTTACCGGAAAAGAAGTAAGAGAAGAACGTGAAAAAAGAATAGAAGACCCTTTCCGATATAGAGATCTTAAATAATATTTAAAAACAATCACTCCGCGTTTTTAGTTTGGAGTGATTGTTTTTTAAAATAAAATCTTTTATTTTTCTTTTAAAACATAATCAGAATACTCTTGTTTAAGAAAATCAAGCGCTGTTTCGCTATGAGCTTTAGTTTTACCTGGATATTTCCAAGCGCTAATAATCTTTACTTCGCTTATATCGCGCGTCAATCCAATTCCGATTTTTTCTTTAATTTTCCCTTTCTGAAGCATTATCCAAATTTCATAGGGGTGTTTTTTACTGCCGGCAACTTGCATCATAGCAATTGTATTAGGCGCAATCCCCTTTTCAATTCTTTTAGGTGAATTTAAAATTCTTCGTACTCGTTGTTTTGATAAATGATAAAAAACTATTTTTGCTTCAGAATGCTTTGTCCAAATTATTCTTTCCACAATCGCGTTTCTTTATTTAATTAACAATCATAAAAATAAAAAGATTTATTTTCTCCTTTTCGCAGTCTTTCTTTTTGCCGGAGCTCTTTTAACGGCTTTCTTTACCGTTCTTTTTTTAGCGGAAGATTTTTTAGCAACCTTTTTTACCGTTCTTTTTTTAGCAGGAGCTCTTTTAGCAACCTTTTTAACAACTTTTTTCTTAGCCATTTTAAAATTAATTTACTTTAAAATTAATCGACCTTTATTTAAAAATAGGTTAAACGAAAAAATTAAAATTTAATTTAAAATTTTTCGTATTGAATTTATTCTTCTTTTAATTTTAACATAAATTTATTATAATAAGAAATAAAAGTTATTAACATGCAACACTTCAATAAAATTTTTCCGTGGGTTTTTGTTTTTTTTATAATCACAACAAGTTTTGTTCTGATGTTAAATTCCTCTTTAAAGGAATCTGCGACAATGGATGAACTTGCTCATATTCCTTCGGGTTATAGTTATGTTAAATATTTAGATTATCGTTTAAATCCGGAACATCCTCCCTTAGTTAAAGCCTTATCAGCCCTACCTCTTTTATTCCAAGACCTTAATTTTCCAAAAAACAAATCAGCTTGGCAAAATGAAGTTAATGGTCAATGGGAAGCGGGCGCTCAATTTCTTTATGAAAGCAATAATAACGCCGACAAAATTATTCAGTGGTCTCGTTTAGGCCCAATGTTTTTAACTCTTATTTTATTATTGTTCATTTATATTTGGTCAAAAGAGCTTATTGGTCGTTGGTGGGCATTATTACCTACGTTTCTTTTTTCTATTTCCCCAACAGTATTGTCTCATGGACATTACGTTACTACTGATTTAGGCGCGGCGCTAGGAATATTTATTTCTTCTTATTATTTTGTGAAATTCCTTCTTCAACCAAATTATAAACATTTAATTTTTGCCGGAATCGCTTTTGGTATTGCCCAATTAATGAAATTTTCAACAGTTCTACTTCTTCCTTTTTTTGGATTTTTAATTTTAGTTTTTTGTCTTTGGCAAATAAAAACCAAACAAGCCAACTTAATTAAAAAAACAAGGACTTTCTTAAAAATTTTTTTCAAACACATTCTTTATTTAATTGGTATTGTTATTATTGGATATTTTGTTGTTTATTCTGTTTATTTTATTTTTACTCTTAATTACCCAATTGAAAAACAAAAATCTGACACGGAATTCATACTCGCTTCTTTTGCCGGTGGACCTATTCAAAATATAGAAAACAATACAAAAGAACAAAATCCATTAATTTTAAGCTGTATAAATTTTCCAAGCATACGATGTCCGGCAGAAATTAATATTTGGCTTACTGAAAATAAAATATTAAGACCGATTGGACAATATCTTTTAGGAGTATTAATGGTGTTTCAACGTTCTAGTGGCGGAAATACGGGATATTTTCTCGGAGAAGTTTCTGCCAGCGGTTGGTGGTATTATTTTCCAACGGTTTTTGTTTTAAAAGAATCCCTTCCTTCATTAATATTAATATTTTTAGCTTTAATCTTAGCTTTATGGAAAATATTAAAAAAATTTAAAAACAAGATATTAAATATTAAACAAAGTTTTTGGGATTATTTAGCTACTCATTTTGCGGAATTCTCAATGCTTGTTTTTATAATTTTCTATTGGGCTTATAGCATAAAAAGTCCATTAAACATCGGCGTTCGTCATATTTTACCAACAATACCTTTTATTTATATTTTAACCGCCAGTAGTTTAAAAAAATGGTTAAATGAAAAAATAAGATTACCAAATGGGTTTTTTAAAAAAATATCCTCGTCTTTAATAATCATATCAAAATTCGCGCTTAAGGGAGGAATAATCGGTATTTTAATATTTTGGTGTTTTGCCGAATCTTTAATTGTTTATCCTCATTTTCTCTCTTATTTTAACCAACTTGCAGGTGGAACAAATAATGGTTATCAATACGCCACAGACTCTAATTATGACTGGGGACAAGACTTATTAAGATTAAAAAATTTTATTGATAATCCACCGACAGGAGAAGAAAAAATTGAAAAAATAGCTATTGATTATTTTGGCGGAGGTAATCCAAAATATTATCTTCAAGATAAAGTTGAATATTGGTGGTCATCAAAAGGAAATCCCATTAAAGATGAAATTAAATGGTTAGCGGTTTCTATTAATACTATTCAAGGCGCGTTAGGAAAACTTCATCCCGGACAAGAAAGAAAACCCGAAGACGAATATGAGTGGCTTACAAAAATAAAAAATCCGTATGAACCGGATTATAAAGCGGGCAAATCAATATTTATTTATAAATTACAAAATTAAAAAATCTTTATATTTTATTTTGGTTTATAATAAACTCTATTTTCCATACGCAAATCAATATATTCAATTTTTTTCAAACCAATATTCTTAATTGATTCAAAAACAGGAAGAGCAAATAAAGGGTCTATTCTTAAGCTAAAATAAATTTCAGGAGACGACTCCGTAATAATTTCTTGAAGCTCAATTCTTTCCATTCTAAAGGATTTAATATTTAAATTTATTTTTTCAAGCATTTCAAAAATTTTAAGCAAATTTAAAAATAATTCTTTTTCAAGAACGCTTTCTCCTACTTGAATATTTCGACCGGAAAAATCATTTATTTTATTAATTAAACTACCTTCAATTAAAGGCGCTTGTTCAAAAATAATTCCTTTTTTATCAAACCACCAACAAGAAGTTAAAAATTCATTCGCGTTAATTTGCATTGAAACATTAGTTGTTTCATCTATTTTTATTTGTGTTTTAAAACACCAAATGCCGGTTTTTTGTCTTTCTTGAATAATTAATTTAATTTCTCGCTTAAAATAATTTTTTTCAATTATTAATTCCGTAATTTGAGGATAAATTTTAAAAATATTTTCAGGAACTTTTTCTTTCCAAATCAATATATTATTAGCTCCTAAAAATTTAATAAATTTTGCTTGTTTAATAAAATTATTTTTTAAATCCTGAATAAAAAATTCGTTATTTAACTGTTTACTTTCTTTTTTTTCTTTTATCCACTCTATATTAATATTTTTTATTTGAAAAAAAGGAGAATAAATTATTAAATAAATAATTCCAATAATTAAAATAAAAAAAACGCTCAACCCGCTATAAATTTTAAGCTTAAAAATTCGGCGCCGTTTCCGACTTTGTTTTTCGTCAAAATAGATTTCACTTCGCATGAGTTTTTAAAAACTAATTTAACCCGTGTTCGTGAAAATATTGGGTATATTTTTTATCCATTACAACAATATGCTTTAGAAGCCAATCCGTAGAATAAGAAACTATCTCTTCTGTCATTTTATTAATATCAACATCTTCTTTTCTTATGTCTTCAAGATATTTTCTAATTGTTTCCCGATAATTATTATGAGCGTCAATATGAAGAGGCGCTTCTTGATAATTAAATTTATCAAAATAACCTTCTTCAATTCCAAAATGATAAAAAGCGTAATTTCCCAATTCTTCCAATAAATTAAAAATTTGCTCTTTGGTTGGATTTTGCCCAATCGTAACATCAATAATTTTATTGGCAATTTCCAAAAAATGTTTATGCTGTCCGTCTATTTCATTAATACCAATATTATATTCTTCGCTCCAAACAAATTTTTCCATAATAAATTTTAAAATTTATAATGACTTTCACGACCTTTTTAAATTATTATTTTGGAATTAATTCTATTCTTTCTTCTGTTAATTCATCTTTTGATATTTCAATTGACATAGGCGAAGGTTGAATATATTCCTTTGGAAAAGCATAATTATTCCAAAAAAGATCATAAATTCCTATTGGAACAGATTCAAACAAAACAATTCCATTTTTATCTGTTTTTAAAGCGCTCATGGGTCCAATCGGACCAGTTGAACCAATTTTACCCAAATCCACCTCTACTCCAGAAAGAGGTTCTCCTTTACCAAAAACCTCAACTTTTAACATTCCAAAATCTACGGCCTCAGAATTTAATTCGCTCGGTAATAATAATTTATCAGAACTCCAAAATCCAATAATAAAAGGATAACTCCAATAAATCAGGGCAATAACAATTAATGTTATTATTATACCAAGAATAAAATTTTTCATATTAGGTTATTATTTAATAGGTTCCTTGTTTGCCGAAATACGCTCTAAATTATTGATTAAATCGCGTAAAAAGCTAAAAAAAGAATTAAATAATCGTGAACTTTTAAAATCATTCCAATGATCATCAGCTAATATACGATCTGTTTTGTCTTCAATCTCATTTATTCTTTTTTCAATCTCTAAAGATTCTTTAGAACCAATTGATAAAACCTTTAAATCTCCGGGAATTATAAAAGATTCTATTGATTCCCTTAACACTGCCGTTGTCTTACTAATAGCGTTTAATTGCCGTTCAACTTCGCTTAATTCAGCTTCAATTATAGATTTTTCTTTCAAACAAATATCAAGCTGGTCGCTTATCTCTTGATATTGTTTAATGTTTTTACTGTATTGCCAATAAGAATATCCCGCAAAAACCACAACTAAAATAAAAAAAATTGTAATAATTATTAAATAAATTTTCATAAATTTATTTTATCATATTTTCTGTAATTTCATCAATATAACTCAATAAATTGAGCCGTTTATTCTAAATTAAATAAAAGGTTAAAATATAATTAATAAAAGACAATAATTTACCCAATTTTTTTGAAATTTTTGCCGTTTGATTTTTCCAAAATTTCCAATGTTGCTTTAACCGAAGGATTATCAGTATGTCTTAAAACTAATTCGTTTCCATAAACATTTAAAAGCGGAGTTAAAAATTCGTCGCCCCAAGAAGGAGAAAAAGTAAGCACGCCTTCAAAATTAATTTCAATAATTTCAGCGTCTTTAATGGATTTTAACATCGGTTGAAGAGCCAAAAAAGATTCTCTGCCGGTTTGACGAGAAATCAACGTTGTTCCGAATTTTTTTAATTGAATAATCATAAATTTTTAGTATGTTATTAAAGCAAGGCACCCGCTGATGTTCTCTTTAGTTATTTCAATATTTAAGTCAGCGTCCCCGCTTTTCAAAGTCAATTTTGCGTCGCCTGTTTGGAATATTAAATTTATTGGATTTTGAGAAATAACGCTTTTGACATACTTTAGGCCGTTGCCTCTTGCCTCCGGTCTTCTGCCTGATATTATTTCAGTAAAAGCCGTCACTAACGCGTCCTTATGATTTTTTAACTCCGGTTTCACTATTTTTAACGTTTCTAAAACACCAACCCCTTTATCTGCTAAAATAATTTGTTTTTTACTTAAATCATACCCAAAAAATATTCCCGGAATATCTGGCCATTGACCCAAATTATGATCATAAGAATTATTTCCTATTTCTCCGGCAATAGACGTAAGCAAAGAAAATAAATTTTTCGCTTTTTTATCTTTAATCATTAATCCTTCCATTTTCACGAGACGCGCCTGAAAAATTCCGCTATTCTGGCAATAAAATTCTTCAGAGATTTTTTTATTCGCAATAATCCAATTTTTCGCCAACCTGAATAACTCGCTTAATAAAACTTCAAGTCCGCCAATATCTTTTTTAAATATGACGAAATTGCGTCCGATTTTTTGAGCCTTAATTAAACCGTTTTTAATTTTTTTAAAAACAGCTACCCGACTAATTCCTAAAACCTTAGCCAATTCCGCTGTTGTATAAAAATCTTTTAATTCCATACTTATGTTAACTATATTTAGTTAAGGTTATCATATGATAACTCGCTTTGTCAAGACTATATACCAAAATAAACAACTTAAACCTCCGGTAAGCTCCCGCCTCTCTATTAAAACTACGGCCGGACAAAAGATAAGTAAATTTAAAACGCGATAAATAAAAAATAATAATTTACCCAATTTTTTTGAAATTAAGATATTTGCGCAAAACCTTAGGAACTAAAATTGAACCGTCTTTTTGTTGATAATTTTCAAAGATGGCAATAAGTATTCTGCCAATGGCAAAAGCAGTGGCATCATTCATATGAACAAATTCAAGTTTATTGTCTTTTTTTCTAAATTTAGTATTTAAACGTCTTGCTTGATAATCAATCATATAATCAGAGGTATGAGTTTCGCGATATTTATTCTGTCCAGGCATCCAACATTCAATATCAATGGCGCGAAAATCGGGCTTACCCATATCTGCCGTACATTTAATAATTAATTGATATGGAATATCTAATTTCTGAACTAAATATTCTTGAATCGCCACTATTAAATCTTGTTCAACTTTTCCATATTCGGGTTGAATAAAACTTTCCATTTCAGCTTTATCAAATTGATGTCTTCTTAAAATTCCAACGGTGTCCTTGCCATAAGTTCCCGCTTCTCTTCTAAAGGCGGTGGAATAACCAATATAACGAATAGGTAATTCTTTTTCATCAATAATTTCATTTATATGCAAAGAACCTAAAGTGTGTTCGGCGCTGCCAATAAATAAAGAATCGTCTTTTTCAAAATAATATCGGTCATCAATTGGGTCAAATCTATCCATTTTTTTCATTATTTCAGCGCGGGCAATTACTGGCGGAATAACGGGTATAAAGGGCTTATCAAAGGGATTATTAACTTTATTGGCTAATTTTTTAATTATTTTTCGGTTAGTTAAAGTTTCCATTACAAATTGAATTAAGGCAAATTGCAAAAAAACCGCTTCATTAAATAAATAATTAAATCTGGCTCCGGAAATTTCTGAAGCTTTTTCAGTATTAATAAGGTTTAAAGAAACGCCAAGTTCCATATGGTCTTTAGGTTTAAAACTGAATTTAGTCGGTTCTTTAAATTTACGCAATATTTTATTTTCAGATTCATCTTTGCCAATCGGAGTATCTTCAGAAAAGATATTCGGAACTTCTAATATCAATTTATTTAATTCTTCTTCAGTTATTTTTAATTCCGGCTCTTTGTTTTTTATTTTATCTTTTAATTCTTTAGCCTTTTCAATTTCTTTTTCGTCTCTTTTGTTTTTATCGCTTATTTTATTTTGTTCAGCTTTAAAATCTTCAATTTCTTGAATTAATTCTCTCCTTTTTTTATCTAATTCCAAAATCCGTTCAATGTCGCATTTTACTTTCTTTTTCAAACAAACATCTTTTACTTTATCAAAATTTTCTCTTATATATTTAATATCCAACATAAATAATTTTTATTTTAATTAACAACCTAAAATTAATCTAATTTTTTATTTTTCATTAAAGGAAAAATCGTAGTTTCTCTAATAGGTTTATCCATTAAAACGGCAAATAATCTCTCAGAAAGTCCAAATCCTCCTGCCGGAGGCATACCGTATTCCAGCGCCTGTAAAAAATCTTCATCTAACCTCTGAGCTTCTTTATCTCCTTTTTTCCGAAGTCGCATTTGTTCTTCAAATCTTTCGCGCTGGTCAACAGGGTCATTAGCTTCTGAAAAACCTTTACCAAGTTCAGAGCCAGCCGCTAAAATTTGAAAACGCGCCACTTTTCCGGGCTTATCTTCTATTCTTTTTGCCAGTGGCTCAATTTCAATCGGCTGATTAATTAAAAAACATGGTTGTATTAAATAAGGACGAACCATTTTTTTAAAAAGCAAATCTATTAACCTTCCCTTACTTAAATTCTTTTCCGGTTTTAAACCACTCTCTTCGGCTTTTTTAAATAATTCTTTTTCAGTTACTTTATTTATATCAAGATTGGTTTTTTCTTTAAAAATATCAAAATATTCTATCCTTTCCCAATTTCCGCTCCAATCCAGTTTCTTTCCTTGATATTCGGTTTTTAATTCGGAAAATAAATCTTTAATTATTGATTGATACATTTTTTGGACAAAATCCATAAGTTCGTCGCAATTAGAATAAGCCCAATAAAACTCCATTTGAGTATAATCTTGAAGATGCTCGGCATCAATTCCTTCGTTGCGGAAAATTCTGCCAATTTCAAAAATTTTTTCATATCCGGCAACTAAAAGCTTTTTTAAAGAAATTTCAAGAGAAATTCTTAAATAAAAATCAGTATTTAAAGTATTATGATGAGTAATAAAAGGCTCTGCGTCCGCCCCTCCGGGAGTAACTTCCAATATTGGCGTTTCCATTTCAAGAAAATTTTCTTTTTGTAAAAATTCTCTAATACTTTTCCAAAAAATATTTTTTTTAACAAATAACTCTTTTACCTCAGGATGAACAAGAATATCCAAATATCTCTGTCTTAATCTTATTTCAATGTCTTCAAGCCCATACCAATGACTGGGAATAGAACGCAAACTCTTAACAATTGGGATTAAAGATTTTATTTTAACGCTTTTTTCTTGTTTTTTAGTAAGAAAAAGAAATCCGCTAATTTGAATAAAATCTCCAATATCTAAATTTTCTTTAAAAAGTTTAAAATGTTTTTCAATGCTTTCTTCATTAAAAACGCCTTGAATTTTTCCACTTTCATCAACAACGTCAATAAAAACTATTTTACCTTGATCTCTAAAACCGATAATCCGACCGCAAACAAAAACTTCTTTTTGAGATTTTTCAAACTTATCAAAACCGTCCAAAAGCTCTTTTATTTTATGAGTGCGTTTAACTTTTTCCGGATAAGGATAAAATCCTTCTTTTTTAAAATTATCCAACTTCTTTTTTCTCTCTTTTATAATTTCTTCAAGCATATTTTAAAATTATTCTATTTTTAAAATCTTATATTTTACTTCGCCGTTTGGCGTTTCTATTTTAACTATTTCTCCAACTCTTTTTCCTAAAAATGCTTGTCCTAAAGGAGATTCATTGGAAATTAAATATTCTTCGGGTTTAGCTTCTCTTGACCCGACTATTGTATATTTAAAACTTTTAGATCCTTTTTGAACTTCAATAGTCGCGCCTATACTTACAATATCTTTTTGCGCGCTTTTTTTAATTAAAACAGAATCCCTAATTATCTCTTTGAGTTCAAAAATGCGGCTTTCAAGTTTTGCTTGAGCGTCTTTAGCGTCTGAATATTCGGCATTTTCCGATAAATCGCCATACTCCTTAGCTTTTTTTAAACGTTCAGCAATATCTTTTCGGCCCTCGGTTTTAAGAAATTCAAGCTCTTTTTTTAATTTTTCAAAACCTTCTTTTGTAAAATGATAAGTCATAATATTAGTTAAAAATTTAATATCTTAATTTAAATTATTTTTTCAATTTTAAACTTTTATAATTTTTATCAAAATTTATCAACCACCATTTAATTTTAAAAACTTCTAATAAAGATTTTAGATAGGCGGACATTTTTACGTGAGAGAAAACACTATTAACCCAAGTAATCGGAATTTCTTTTATTTTATAATTACATTTTTTTGCCAAAGCCAAAGCTTCAACGTCAAAAGCCCAACGCTCGCTTTTTATTAAAGAAAAAATATTTTCAGCGGATTCTTTAGTAAAAGCCTTAAACCCACATTGAGTATCCCAAATTCCGGGTAAAAGTAATATTTGAATTATTAAATTGCCAATATTGCCGGCTAAACGTTTATACCACGGCTGAGGCGGTACTAATTTTGCGCCTTTTATATCTCGAGAACCAATCACAACATCATATCCTTCTTCAAAATAAGGAATCATATTATTAAATTGTTCCAAAGAAGTAGAATTATCAGCATCTGTAAAAAGACGAATTTTACCTTTAGCTTCAAGCATCCCTTGACGAACCACCCATCCTTTACCATGATTTTTTTTATTATCAATCAATTTAAAATTATCAATTAAACTTTTAAACCTTTCAGCCGCATCAACAGTAGCGTCTTTAGAACCGTCATTAACAACGATTATTTCATAATCATCTTGTTTTCCTGACGGAAATTTTAATTCTTTAATTTTTTTATTTATATCAGCCAAAGTCTCCGGCAAGCGTTTAGCTTCGTTATAAGCGGGAATTATTATTGAAAGATAAGGTTTTTCCATAATAAAAATTATTATAATTATTCTAATTAAATTAGCTATTTAAAGCAATAGTAATAAAATATAAAAAAATCCTTAAACTTTTTATATTTAAAATTTAAGGAATTTTAAAAAAATTTATAATATCAATCTGTTAATACTTTTGGTCCTTTAGAGGTAATGGCTATTGTATGCTCAAAATGCGCCGAGAGCGATCCATCAGCGGTTGCCCAGCTATCATCAGGTATTTGAATAATTTCGTCCGTGCCAATCGCGAACATTGGCTCAATAGCTAAAACCATACCCTGTTTTAATTTCATACCTTTGCCTTTTTCGCCGTAATTATAAACGCTTGGGTCTTCGTGAATCATTTTACCAACCCCGTGCCCTGTTAATCCTTCTGGAATTTTAAAACCCGCGTCTTTAGCTGTTTTTTGAATAACCCAACCAATATCTCCAAGAGTTTTATCGGGTCTTAATTGATTTATTGCTTTTTTTAATGCCAATTTAGTAGCCTTAATTAAACGTTTAGCTTCTTTGGAAATATTTCCTATTCCAACAGTTAAAGCCGCGTCGGCAAAAAAATTATCATATTCTACTCCAAAATCAATTCCTAAAATATCTCCGGATTTAAGTTTATAAGTTGAAGGCAATCCATGAACTATAACATTATTAACAGAAGCGCAAATTGAACCGCCAAAAGGTTTTTCAGCTCCACTCGCTTGATAACCCAAAAAAGCTGGTTTAGCTTTTTCTTTTATAGTTAATTGATAAGCTAATTTATCCAAATAATCTAAACTAACGCCAATTTTAGCTTCTTTGGCAAGAGTTTTTAAAATCTTTGCTAAAATTTTTCCAGCAACGGCAATTTTTTTTATTTCTTCCGGAGACTTTATAATAACCACTAAATTATCTAACCAAGCTTTTTAAGTATGGTTTGATGAATTTTATACGGCATTGGCTCGCCGTTAATTTTGTAAAATTTATAATTGCCTTTTTTAAGTTTTGCGAAAATCGGCTTTGTTCGTTGACTATATTCTTTAAGCCGAGTTTTCATTATTTCCGGATTATCGTCAACGCGGCGAATTATCTTGCCTCCGCAAAAAGCGCAAGACGACAATTTATCTTTGGCTATTCCTAAAATCGGCGCCTTACAAACAGAACAAATAGAACGTTTAGAATTTCTTTTAATAGCTTCTTTTTCCGGAATATCCAAATTGAAAATAAAAACATTTTTTTTACCGTAACCTTTTACGAGAATTTCCATCAATCCTTTATTTTTATTATTTCCAAAAGCTTCAAAAAGCGTTCTAGGCGAACCGCTATAAACAATTCCCTGATTTAATTTAATAATTTCTTTTGTTCTTTGACTAACCACCTTAAGAACAAATTCCGGAGTTTGTAATATACCAGACTCATTTAATTTTCTTTCTCTTTGAATAATTTTGTTTTTCTGAAGTAATGGGTCATAAATTATTTTCCTTAAATAATCTCCAGTATCAAAATGATAAAGATTAAATTTATCCGCCAAAAATTTTGCCTGGGTTCCTTTTCCCGAGCCCGGAGCGCCATAAACAATTATTGCTTTATTGCCTGAATTTTTCATATTTTATTATTATATTAATATAATAATTCAG